>QHQA01000114.1 GCA_003219695.1 Verrucomicrobiota bacterium | reverse complement strand
AGCTCTCCGGCCTGCCCGCCGTAGCCTTGGCGGAGGCGGGAGGTCGCACCGTAGCCAAAACGTACGGTTGATCGCGGAAATATTTGGCTGCCACTTTTTTGATGTCGTCGAGCGTGACTGCGTTCACGTCGTGTTCGAGTCGTTTGTAATAATCGAAGCCCAGGCCGTAAAGCTCGTCGAGCGCGCAATGGTATCCGAAAGCGTCGTCGCTTTGGTTCGCGATCTCCTGTTGGCCGATTAATTTCTTTTTCGCTCGCGCCAGTTCTTCCGGAGTTAGCCCCTCGTTAGCGAGCTTGTGAATTTCATCGAGGAACGCGGCTTTCACCGGTTCGATTTTCTGCGGATCGGTGCCGAGATAAAATGCGAAGAGCCCCGGCACCAATCCCTGCATCTCGCTGGCGCCCACGTAATAGGCCAAACCCATTTGCTCACGAATGCGAACGAAAAAACGCGATCCGAGATCGCTGCTTGCTTCATCGATCAATTCCAGCGCGTAGCGATCGGGGCTCGACAGGCTCGCACCGCGAAACCCGACCATGATCACGCCTTGCGCTTTGTCTTTGCGGCTTTCAACGCTCTCTGGTTTGCTCAGCGGTGCGGAAGACTTCGCGTCGGTAAGCGCAAGCGCGCCGGGTTTCATCTTGCCGAGCGTTTGCTCGACCAGTTGTTTTACCTCGGCGGCCTTGACATCGCCAAAGACATAAACAACGCCGTTTTTGGCGACCACGTAACGATCGCGAAAGTCGAGCAACTCTTTTTGCGTCAATTGCTGAACAGATTGGACTGAGCCGTTTGAACGCAGCGCGTAGGGATGCTGCGGAAAAAGCGCCTGCCGCATGATGTTGCGCGCGACGCTGGTCAACTGTTCGTCCTCCTGCTGGATTGCGGCGATCTGAATTTCCTTCTCACGCCCGATGGCTTTTTCCGGCATCGTGGCGCTGAGCAAGACGTCCGATAGCAAGTCCACGGCCAGTTTCACATCGGGCTTGGTAACATCAACCGACACGCTGAAGCTGTTGTTGCCGGCATCGCTGGAAATGGAGCCGCCTACCGCCTCGATCTCGTTGGCGATTTGCTCGGCGGTGCGCGTCTTGGTTCCTTTCAACAGCACTTTGGCCATCAAGCGGGTGATGCCGTTGTCCTCCGACGTCTCCGCGAGAAGACCACCGCGAAAAACTGCGCCCATTGCAACGAGCGGCAGGCGCGGATCTTCGCGCACCAGCAGCCGCAGCCCGTTGGAGAGCTCAAACTTTTGAATCTCACCAGCAGCGGCTTCTTTGGGAGCCTCGGCCTTGCCAGCCAGCGAACCCTTTGGATTGAGCGAGATGACGGTCAGATTGTTCTCCGTCAGATAAGTTGCGGCGACGCGTTTGATATCGTCCAGCGTCACTTTCTGGACCGCGTCGAGATAATGCCGACTGAAATTCAGATCGCGGGTGAGCAACCAGTTCGATCCGATGTCCGACGCTTGACCGCGCATGGTAGTGAGTGCGCCGAGATGATGGCTCAGCGTGATCTTCTTCGCCTTTTCCAGTTCTTCTGAGGTGACCCCAGTCTGCTTCACTTCATCAACCATTCGCAACGCCAGTTCTTCGGCCGCTTCCCGCTTCTTTGGATCGATAGTGGCATCGATTCCAAATAAGCCCGGATCACCCGGCGTATAGGAGAACGCGGATATACGGAACGCCAGCCCCGCTTCTTCACGCACGCGGCGGTACAAGCGCGAGCTGCGCCCGTCGCCGAGAATGGTCGAGAGCAGATCCAGCGCGGGGACGTCCGGATTTGTGAGTTCTGGAATGTGCCATGCGAGCGAGAGATGCGTCAGCTCCGTTGGAAATTCCTGGTGCACCTCGCGCCGACCAAGCTGCGGCGGCTCCGCGGGAATGAATACCGGCTTGAGCGATTTCTCCGGATACAGCTTGAACAATTCGGAGAGCTGTTGCCGCACTTTTTCTGCATCGATATCACCGACCACGATGAAGGTGAGATTGTTCGGGACGTATCGCGTTTTGTAGTACTGCATTACCTGCTCCTGGGTGAGCTGGTTGTAGATTTCGATGTCGCCGATCACCGGGAAACGGTACGGATGCCGCTGATACGCCGTCGCAAAAAGCAGCAACCCCGCCATGCGATCGGGATCATCCATGCCCATGGCGAACTCGCGTCGGATCACTTCCTGTTCCTTCTGATATTCTTCCGGCGGCAGCGTGGAATTCATCATGGCGTCGGCCAAAATATCGAGCGCCGTGGGAACGCCATCCTTGGGCACGTCGATCCAAAAAACCGTGCGATCAAAAGATGTGTAGGCATTGATATAACCGCCCACGTCCTGGATTTTTTGCGCGATCTCGTTGGTCGATCGGGTTTTGGTTCCCTTGAACAGCATGTGCTCGAGAATGTGGGACAAGCCCGCACCGAGATGCTGGTCTTCGTCGGTGCTTCCAGTGGCGCACCACGCCTGCACGCTGGCCACCGGCGCGCTGTGGTCTTCCTGCACGATAATGGTCAGCCCGTTTGGCAAAATCCATTTTTGCGCCGTGCTGGGCGGAAACGAGATCGTGGGCGAGGGCCCGGCCGGCGCCGCTTTCAGATTAGCCATGCCAAATAATAGAGCCGCACAGAAAAAATTCGCCAGTGGTACGCGGTACATCGTTGATGGGATTGGCGTGCGTCGATCCAGTGATCAGCAATCGTTGATCACCTGGTCGACGTGGCGGGCTTTGGCGTAGGCAATTGGGCCGCAGGTTTGGGCTTTTCCGGCGCGAACGGTTTCACAAAAGCCTCTTTAAAATCATAAACGTTCTTGAAGTCCTCGACCGAATCCTGCTCAGTTTTTCCGAACACCCCCGCGCCGATCAGATTGAAAACCATGTTGCCGATGTCTTCGCAGGAATGGATGCCCCAGATATCGAACACCGTCATCACCATCGGACCGAATTCCTTGATCGAATACTGCCGCGCGCCTTCGAGCAACTCCGGCCCGGTCACGTGACGCACACTGACACCCTTGACCTTCTTCTGTTGTTTGGTCGTAAAATCGAGCGCGTCGCGCAAAAATACGTAACCGTCCCTCTGATAACGCGGGTCGGCGGCGACAATCGAATCGAGAGCCTCGGCGAAACCAATCTTTTGCATCAGCAGAAATGCGCACTCATGAGACGCAGTTGGAAGATAATCGCCAAAGCCGGACGGGGCAACTGTCCGTCGAAGCCGTCGCTCATTGAGGGCAACATCAAGGTTCGAATTGGTCCTCCAATACATCGACGTATGCCGAAAGGGGATCCCGCCGCTTTGGCGCTGAGAGCTGCGGCTGGTTCATCGTTTTAAGATAATCGGCGAAATTGCCGCTATCGCTCTTCATTTGAGTTGCCTCGAACCAGTTCATGTAATCGTCTATGTTGCTCATGCGCCCGGCGAGTTGCTGGCGAGTCGCGCCCAAACGCGAAAGACGCTTGGCGATCCCTCGCCGTTTTCCGCGGGCAAGCAGCGCTGCGATCTGCTGGTATTCACGCGCGATCGGGCGCAAAACCGGATTGGCCTGAACGGTGAACACCAGCAGGTCGCGGCTCAGTTGATTCAGCGCCGCTCTCTCAGCGACAGAAAGTTTGTGCTGCGCGAGCTCGTCGAGCCGCACCAGCTTGGCCGGCTTCTTCGCTTCTGCGATTTTCAGACGCAACAATTCATCGAGACGTCGCTCGCTCTCAGAAAAAGTGAGTAACCGGTATCGCTGCAGGCTTCTCAAGCGGCTCAACGTGGATTGCCACGCTCTCTCCGCATCGCCAGCAGGGAACGAAAAATGCGCCGCCAAATCCGCGAGCGGATCGTTTGATGCGTCAACCAGCCGGCTAATGTACTGCGACAGAGGGGTCGCACCGTTCTTTTGATCGATTAGCATCTGTACGAGCGTAAAAGAATATGCGCGATAAAGCGCGCGGCCCGCGGAATCGAGAACCCCGGGACGCTGACGAAGAAATCGCTCCAGCGGCATCGCGTTATTCGCGGCAGCCAACGCTTCAATGAGAGGTTCGCGATCGCGGCCGGGCGCAAGCGCAAGCACGCCATCAATCAACCAATCCGGCGGCTTGACAAACGTGCTGCCGGCAGCGATGTGCGCTTGTTTTCGATAAATCATCTCCAGTAAAACTGCGCGCAGAAGTTCGCGCTCGATCAAGGAAACATCGAGGTCCTGTGAGATAGTCAGGTCGATCTGCAGCTTGAGGCCAAAACCAGTCTGGCTAAAACGGAGGTCAGCCGGCGGAATTTCGGGGAGATTTGCCTGCTGCGGTTCTAAATTGATCACGATGGCCGTCTTCCAGTCGTCGCGCTGCCGCAACAGCGACAGAAGATTTTGTTTGGTCTGCTCTGCCAGGCTGGAGATCGCTCCGCGCAGGCGCGCATCAGCGCCGTAGATAATGAATTGTTGCGATGGACTCACGCTCCGTTCCAGCGCCCCCAGGACGAATGCCTGGCATGCGAGCATGCCTGAAAAGATCGCGACGCGCTTTAGCATCTTTTGTGGGCTATCATAGTCGCTATCGGTGCGCGCTGACCAGCAGCAAATCTTAGCGAAACTCGAGTCTGTTTTCGGTTTTTAATGGGTAGCGATCTCAAAGCGTACCCCGCGGCGTATCCGTCGCGGCGAACTCGCGAATGCTCTCGCGGGCAGCGCCTTGTGAGATGAGCAATAAAAAAGGAGGAAATAATCCGATGAAAAGTAAACGTTTAGTTTTAATCAGCTGCCTGGCGGCAGGCGCGCTGATCGCCTCGCCGGCTTTGGGCGAGATGCACAAGAAATCGAGGGCGACGTCCGCCTCGAGACCGCAGCGAATGGCTGCGCGAACGACACAGGTGACGCCGAGCACGCGCATGGGCGTGTCCCGCTCCTACACTGGTAATCGTATGGGCGGCACGCGCTATTATCGTGGCGCCGGTTACAGCGGAACTCGTTACTACGGCACCGGCCGCTACTACGGCGGTACTAGTTACTACTACGGCGGATACCCGTACTATAGCTATTACTCGGGTTGGCCGTACGATTACTACGGGTATTATCCGTATTCGTACTATGGGGGTTACCCATATAGCTACAACTATTCGTACTACGCGCCAGCGTATGGCTACGACACATCAACGGTTGCAGCGGTGCAGCAGCGCTTGGGTGAAATCGGCTACTACCACGGCGCGGTCGATGGAATCATGGGACCACGAACCCGTGCTGCGATCGCCGCTTACGAGAGCAGCCATGGCTTGGGCGTGGACGGGATGATTAGCGGACCCCTTCTGGACAGATTAGGCCTCGCTTAGTCTGAAAATCAGGTTTCGGATTCCGGTTGTTTGACCGGCGGAATTCGCGGGTGCACAGGGCGAATCCGCCGGTTCATTTTATCTTGGGCGGCGTAAAAATCGAAACTTCCGGTGGCTTATGGTGTATAATGAGTGAAAATCGATTACCCTATGAATTCAAAATCTATTCTTTTCTTCAGTTTGTTCGCCGCGGTGGCGTTGGCTGCATCAGGCGTCAGCGCTGCGCCGCGCGGTGGCGGTCATTTCGGTTCAATGGGAGGAGGCGGCCATAATTGGCATGGCGGCAATTGGAGCGGTCATAATTGGCATGGCGGCAACTGGGGCGGTAATTGGCACCATCATCATTTCCACAATAATGTCGTCTTCATCGGTGATTTCGGCTTTCCGGGGTGGTGGGGCTGGGGCTGGCCCTATTGGGGCTGGGGCCCTTGGTGGGGCTGGGACGGTTACCCCTACGGCTACGGCTATGGTTACCCCTCCGGTTACGGATATGGCTACGGCTATGGAGGCAATCAATACGGCGACTCCGGCTACGGACGTTACGGCGATAGCAGCCGGTCTCGGGTAGCCGAGTTGCAGCGGCGGCTCGCTCGCGCGGGCTATTATCACGGAGCCGTTGACGGAGTCATGGGACCGCAGACGCGTCAAGCGATTCGGGCATACGAGCGCGACCACGGATACGCAGGCTGATCCGGTTTCTACCGCGAGGCTTGGTGGAAGAGCGGCGGTTATATAAACCTTTCGGTTGATTGACCGGCGGAATTCGCAGGGCCTTGTGGGTGCGTGCCGCCGGTCGCCCATTTTGCAGTGTTATCAGCAGGAGTTCGCTGCTTCCGGTGACGGCCGCGTTCGCAGATGCTTGGAGCAGTCTCGCCAGTGAAGCGGTTTGTTCCATCTTCAGGTGCGCTTTAAATTCTCGAATGACTGCGAGAAATTCAAGCGAAAGAGGGCCATTCGATACAATTGCAGTAATTAGACGCTGCCGCTGTTGTGCGGTGGGATGCAGCGAAGAGACATGTTCGGTCACGGGTTTTACAATAAACATTCGCACGAACAGGGGAAAGCAAGGATCGCACAGTTGACCCTCGCCGGTTCGCAGCCGACGAGATACAGATTCGCCGCCTGTGCGCCGAAGGCTTGTTCTCTCTTAGCATAGATCGGTCCTGTGTTACGCGTCCGCGTTTGAGCAGATCTGATCGGTTTTCTGCCGGGCGTTCAAACAAACTCGACAGCGCGGTTGCGGCCCCGCTGGCGTCAGTGATTCAGCGGGACCCAGCCGCGGCTGATGTAATCGCCCAGCGTCAGGGAGATCATGATCAGCAACCAGATCACGCCAGCGACAGCGGCCAGATGCAGAATCCTGCTGCTTCCCTTTATGTGCATGAAGAAAAGGGCAATCACGATCGCTTTGGCGATCGAGACAGCCAGCGCCACGATCAGGTTAAACGGGCCAAGATTGATGTATCCAATCGACCACGTCACCGCCAGCAGCACCAGCAAGGCGATGCACGTGCGCACGTAAACTTTCGGTTGGACGACTTCTTCCATCAGCGGTGCCCGACCAAGTACAAAAGGGGAAACAAAAATACCCAGACGATATCGACGAAATGCCAATACAGTCCGGCAATCTCGACTGTGTTGTGATTACCGTGAGAAAATTTGCCAAGCCAGGCAAGCAGCGTCAGGACGAGCATGATACCGATCCCGACAGTGACGTGGATCGCGTGCAGCCCGGTCATTGCAAAATAAATCCAATAAAAAAGCTCGGCGTTACCAGGGTCGGCGCCTTCCCATTTAAAACCCATACGCGGGACGAGATGATCGACGTAGTCTTTGTGATACTCGACCCCTTTAAGCGACATGAACACGCAGCCGAGCACGGCAGTGCCGGCAAGCAGCCCGACCAGCGCGCGGCGCTGGTCCAGTTTCGCCGCGCGGACGGCGAACGCCATGAGCAAACTGCTGATCAGAAGCACGGCGGTGTTGGTGCCGCCGATCAGCACGTCCAGTTTGCGGCTGGCCTCGACAAAAATGTGGCCGTATGTGAAACGATAAATCGTGTAGCCGAGAAATAGTCCCCCAAAAAACAGCACCTCGGTTGCGAGAAAAATCCACATCCCGAGCTTTGCGGCATCGCGCTGCTGCTCGATGTCGTCGAACTGCTGGCCAACGAATGCCTCTTCAGATGCTGGCGAGATTGAGATCGACATCTTTTTCGGCTGAATATGAATAAGGCGGCCCCGTTACGATCGGGGTCTGCTCAAAGTTGTGTTCTGGAGGCGGGGAAGAAGTCTGCCATTCCAGGCCCGTGGCCCGCCACGGATTTGGTCCCGCCGCGCGACCGCGTCGCCACGACCAAATGAAATAAATCAGCGGCATCAAATAACCAATCCCGAGAACTGAGGCGCCGGCAGTGGAGAGCACATGAAAGATTTGGAACTCCGGCGGATAAATATGGTACCGGCGCGGTTGCCCCAGATAACCGAGGATAAACTGCGGAAAAAAGGTCAGATTGAATCCGATGAAAGTGATCATGGCGGCAAGTTTGCCGGCAAATTCCGGATACAAACGCCCGGAAATTTTTGGCCACCAATAGTGAAGGCCGCCCATGAACGCCATCACCATTCCGCCCACCATGATGTAATGAAAATGTGCGATCACGAAGTAGGTGTCATGCACGTGAACATCCACTGCCAGCGCCGCGAGAAATAATCCGGTCAATCCGCCGATGGTAAAAAGCCCGATAAAACCCAGCGCATAGAGCATCGGCGTTGCGAAATGAATCGAGCCTTTGTGCAGGGTCGCGGTCCAGTTAAAAACTTTAATTCCGGAAGGAACAGCGACGAGAAAGCTAAGGATCGAGAAGATCATGCCGGCGTACACCGACTGACTGGATACGAACATGTGATGGCCCCAGACCATAAATCCGAGAATAGCGATGGCCATGCTCGCCGAGCCGACCCACGCATAGCCGTAAATTCGTTTGCGCGAAAAACACGTGATCAATTCGCTGATCACGCCCATTCCCGGCAGAATCATGATGTAAACCGCCGGATGCGAATAGAACCAGAACAAATGCTGGAATAGAACAGGGTCGCCGCCCAGTTTCGGATCAAAAATCCCTACGCCCCAGAAGCGTTCGACCGAAATGAGCGCGAGCGTAATGGCGAGAACGGGCGTGGCCAGCACCATGATCAAGCTGGTGGCGTAAAGTGACCAGACAAAGAGCGGCAATCGAAACCAGGTCAAACCCGGGGCGCGCATTTTGTGAGTCGTCACTATAAAATTGATTCCGGTGACGATGGTGGAAAAGCCAGCCACGAAAACTCCGGCTGCCATCGAGATCACATGCGTGTTCGCGTATGTCGTGCTGTACGGCGTGTAAAACGTCCAGCCGGTATCCACGCCTCCCCGGATCAGCGACCACAACGCCAGCGCGCCGCCCGCGACAAAAATATACCAGCTCATCAGGTTCAATTTTGGAAACGCAACGTCGCGCGCGCCGATCATCATCGGCAGCACGAAATTTCCCAGCACGGTGGGAATGGACGGAATGAGAAAGAACCAGACCATCAACACGCCGTGGATGGTGAAAAGCTTGTTGTAAGTTTCCGACGTAACCAGTTTGGGCTGCGGCGTGAGCAGCTCGATCCGCATCAGCGCCGCCGCGACGCTGGCGATAAGGAAAAAGATCAGGATCGTGCCAAGATACAGAAGGCCGATTCGTTTGTGATCTTTCGTCAGCAACCACGCCCGGACGCCGCGGTGTATGCTGAGATAATTTTCGCGCGCAAACTCGCCTGGCCGCTCAACGACCAATTCCGTGGCGCTCTTCATCGTTTCAGGCGCTGGAGTTGTACCATTCATTGTGAGGGTGGCGGTTGGTTACCGATATACTTCAAATAAGCGATGAGTTGCATGATCTCTTCCTCGCTTAAATGGCCGGTGAAACTGGGCATGATGTTTGCGTAGCCAGCCGTAATTTGTTTTGCCGGCTGCAAAATTGAATCGCGCAGATATTCGTCGTTAGCCGTGGCCATAGTCCCGTCTGCGAGCGGAACTGGCTTTCGGTAGAGGCCCTGCAACAACGGCGCGTGAAATTGGGAATTAGGTGAATGACAGCCGCTGCAGCCGCGATCGTGGAAAAGCCTCTCGCCAGCCAGCACGATGGATTCGGTCGGTTCTCCCGATTTCAGCCAGTTTTCGTACGCCTGCGGCTCCATTACTACCACCCGCCCCACCATCTGGGAATGCTGTGTGCCGCAGTATTGCGCACAAAAAATATGATATTCGCCCGTGCGCGTCGGCTTGAACCAGATGCCGGTATATCTCCCGGGCACGACATCCTGTTTTACTCGAAAAGCTGGAACAAAAAAACTGTGGATGACGTCCTGAGATGTCATCGTCATTGCGACGGTGCTATTGACCGGCACGTGCAGCTCATTGATTTCGCGCTTGCCCTCGGCGTGCTGAAGTTTCCACATCCATTGTTTACCGACCACCTGCACCTCAATCGCGTTCGCAGGTCTTCGTTCGAGTCGAAAATACGCCAGCGCACTCCAGGCAAAGAGTCCGAGAGAAAGGAAGATCGGCCCGATGGTCCAGCCGCTCTCCACCCAAAAAGAGCCGGAACTTGGATTGGAGCGATCGGCTGACGAGCCACGCCGATATTTTACCGAAAAGAAAATGATCGGCAGAAAAATGATGGCCATGAAAAAAAGCGAGATCAGCGTGAGCGCGAAGAACAACGCGTCCACTTCGTGCGAACTCGTCGAAGCCTGCGGCGGAAAAAGGCGAAACTGGTCCATGCTTCAATTGATTTGCGCGCGGCCTCGCTCTGACCGCCGGGCCATCGCAAAGATCCACCAGGCGAGAACGGCCAGAAATCCCACGCTGCCGGTCCGCAAGATTGACAGAATCAGTCCGCCGTATTTTCCAGTGATCGGATTGTAATGATAACAAAGAAGAAAGACTTGGGAGATGATCGACGACGACTTCTCTTCCTTTGCGGCAACAAGCGCGTCGCGCAGTTCTCTCGCATCCAATCTCACTCCGAAGACATAGCGCGAAATTTTTCCTTTAGGCGTCAGAACGATGACTCCGCTCGGATGCGCGTATTGATGTATCTGCGGATCGTAAGCGTAGCGAAACCCCGCTTGATCGGCGAGTTGCGCGATCGAGCGTTGGTCGCCGACAAGAAATTGCCAGGCGTCCATCGCGGCCGGTCGCCCGTACTCCCGCAAGTACTCTAATTTTTTCTTCGCAGCAGCTTTGGCCGTTTCTGCCGGATCGATGCTGACATTAATGAGTTGAAAGTCTCTACCCATGTTTAGAGGCAACTCCTGCAGTGCGTGGATCAGCCCATCGTTGATCAGGGAACAAAGCATCGGACACCGGTAATACCCGAGCACGAGGATGATCGGCTGCTTTCCAAAGTGATCGCCTAACCGGAACGGCTGATTATTTTGATCGCGAAAGACGAGATCGCGTGAAATCTGCTGACCGGGATGCTGCTCGAATGTTACACGGCTGAGATCGCCAGGCGTAAGCGCGCACGCCGTCGTGACAAGCGCGACGACGATGGCAAAGTAAAGAATGACGAGTTTCATGGCTCGTTAGGCATTTTGAGCCGTGGCGGGCTGGCAGTCTCCGCGGGGCGCGCCTGCTGAAGACTGAGGGGCGTTTGACCAGCGCCGACGTCCGGCAGACCGCGTTGCAGGAGCAGTTGCATCGCGCGATCGATGGGGACGCGCGCGATCCCCGCTGCTCGGTCAACCCAACCGTAGGCGTTAAGATCGGATTTCTCCGCAGCTCGCAGCTCCGCCAGGCTCGCCCCTGGTTTTACCAGCAATCTTGGCGGTGGAAATTCAAGCGCGCGCGTGGCGGGAATGTTGGCCTGCCCAGCAGTCACGGACGGCTCGTGTGCCTTGAAGTAACGCATCATTCCTATGACAACGATGAAAATCACCACGCACGACAGCGCCAAAAAAAAAGCGATCATAAATAACGACGGGACATCCACGTCCTTCCGCTCGTGATCGTGATTATTAGTCGTGGCGCTCATGCCGGCACAGCGACTGCGAACCGCGGGTCGTTCAGCGGCACGGCTGGTCGTCTCTCCAAGTTTTTCAAAAATGCCGCTGACCAGATTCCACCGATGCCAAGGAACGCGATAACTGCCCACCAAGTAACATAAACATGTTCCGGATGAAGACTGGGCGCGATCGTCCACCACACATCAACGATGTGCGCGATAAAAATGCATGCTGCGACACTGGCCAGAACCTGATACCGCCTTTTGACGGGACGCATTAACAGCAAAAAAAATGGGACGAAGAAGTTAAATAGAAATAGAAATACGCAGACCCAGCGCCAGCCGTCCGTGACGCGATTGAGGTACCACGAAATCTCGTGCGGCAAATTTCCCGACCAGGTAATCAGCAACTGTCCGAATTCCAGATAGGCCCAGAGCATGGTGAATGCGAGAAGCAGGTTCCCGATCTTGTGAAAGGTTTCCTCCTTCGAGATGACGGGCCCGAGTTGTCTGGAGTCAGCTGCGACCGAAAGAAGCAAAATCACGAATGCCAGCGCGCCCAACATCTGCCCGATGCAGATCATAACGGCGAACATGGTCGAATACCAATCCTTCTCTAGAGACATCAACCAATCGATGGCGGCAAAGGTCATTGTCACCGGGTAGATGACCAACCCCGGCCCACTGAGGGTCCGCATTTTACGCGTCGGCTCCACGGAGACGGTGGCGTCTTGCTCGGCCGACCATTTCAAAAGAAACCGCGCCATGACGATCCAGATCGCGAACACTACCGCGCTTCGGATGACGTAGCCGGGAGTATTCAGGTAATATAGCCTGCTGCGCAGAATTTCGTCCGCCGCGATGACGGAAGGATTTTTCCACGGGTAAAGTTGTGGCAGCCCGAAAAAGACCGGCACAAAGAGAACCGCCAGCAACGGCAAAGTACTCACGGCCGATTCAAGAAAGCGCCGGACGCTGTAGCCCCAGTAACCACTGGTGAGATGATGGGTCATCAGTAATGCGAGCGCGCCGAGCGAAAGCCCGAGAAAAAAGAAATGCCCGAAAAGATATGCGACAAAGAAGTCGCCAGGCGCAACGATCCAACCCGCAACGCAGCCGGCCAGCCCGAGCACGCCCACGCCTAACGAAACGATTTTTGCGCGAGCAGCCACAGCGTTGACGATAGAGCTCATTGCTTGTTCCCAAGTTTCCGCTGCTCATCGGGAGTGAGCTCAGACGCTTTAATGTCATGGCTGAGTTGCAAAGCGCGGATATAAGCAGCGATGGCCCAGCGGTCCTCCGGTTCGACGCGCGTAGCGTATGGATACATCACTCCATAGCCTTTTGTGATTACGTCGAAGAAATGGCCGATGGGCGCATTGCGCAGACGATCGAGATGAAATGACGGCGGTTGAGGAAACCCGCGTTGGATCACCATGCCGTTGCCGCTGCCAGTGCGATCGTGGCACTCGGCGCAAATGGCGTTGAAGCGTTCCTGGCCGCGAGCCAGCAGTTCCGGCGTCAACTGCACTGGAATCTGCGTGATGTAAGTCCCGTTCGTTAGGCCAGTGTAGAACGCAGCATTCTCGCGAGCGCCGCCGCGCTCGACCGTGTGCGGCGGAAGGGGACGAGCGTTCGCTTGATTAGAGAAAAAGTCGCTTTCAGAAAGCGGCTTCGCTTTAGGCTGGTTCTCCATGTCGGGACGGCAAGCGGCGAAAAGGAACGCTAGCGCAAGCAGCAATGGTAGGGCGCGACCGCCGGGCGAGCCGGGGCACAGCACTCCATACTCACGATTTGCGTTTTCTTTCTGAGAATCAGCCAACCAAAAATAAGGCCACTCTTCTGAAGGTGCGATCAGCCCCGCGCGAACCGGATTGGCACGAATATAGTCCGCTTTTTCCCTGCAACTTTCTTCCTTTCGCAAACGATGATCGAAAAAATCGCGTTGCCACTCGATCTTCAGTCTCGTGGCCAAAAATCGCTTCCAATCAGACATGATCTGCTTCATCGAGCGCTCATAGGGAAACGAGATGAGCGCGTGTAAGTGGTCCGGCATTAAGCAGGCCAAGTGCGCATACCAAATGGCGTTTTGATTCCGAAATTCAACAGAATCAAAAATTGCGCGTGCAATGTTCGAATAGCAGAGCTGATTTTTGCCGCGTGGTTCGCAGCAGACCGTAACAAAGAAAATTTCGCCTTCGGGGCGCAGCCAGAGAGGTCGTTCGTGCGGAAGCTTTTTGCGTTGTGGATGCCTGTTCGGCGCGCCCGGCGGTCGCGCCCTACCAATCTGGTTCATTCCGGCACCTCCGTGATGGAAACGGGATTCAGCTGTTGCAAAAAGGCGCGGGTCTCATTTGGATGAAACTTCGGGTCTTTCGTTTCGATGCACAAAAAGAAGCGGTCCTGCGACGCGCGATCGAATTCCGGAATGCTGAAAAGTGGGTGATGCGGACGCGGCAAACCGTTCAAGGCAAACGAGGCGAAGAAGGCAGTGAGCCCAGCGCAGAGGACCGTCAATTCGAACGTGATCGGAATAAATGAAGGCCAGCTGTTGGTAGGGCGACCGCCGATGTTGATCGGGTAACTGATCGCGTTCGCGTACCATTCCATGAAGTAGGCGCCGAGACCCCCGATAATGCCGCCAATTAAAACCAATAGCGGAAGACGATTCTTTTTGCCGAGCGCCTCCGGCAATCCTTCCACTGGGAATGGCGCATAGCCGTCCATCTGGCGAAAGCCCGCGGCATATGCTTCCTCCGCGGCGTGCATTAGCGCTTCGGGCGTAGAAAATTCCGCGAGCAATCCGTAGGTCTCGCTCATAGGGTGTTTGCCTTTTCTGGCTCGGCAACCAGCTCGCGCGTTTCGGAAATGGAGATCATCGGCACGAACCGGATGAATAGAAATTGCAGTGTGAGAAAGAGACCGACGCTGCCGAAGAGAGTCATCCAATCCCATTTGGTGGGATAAAACATCGCCCACATCGCCGGCGGATAATCACGATGCAAACTGGTGATGACGATCACGAAGCGCTCGATCCACATGCCGGCGTTGATGAAGAGCGCCACGATGAACAGCAGCACCGGGTTGCGCCGGATGCGCGCTGACCAGAGCGTCTGCGGCACGAGCACATTACAAAGCATCAGGGTCCAGAAGACCCAGCCGTAAGGGCCAAACGCGCGGTTGATCATCATGTAAATTTCAAAAATGTCGCCGCTGTACCAGGCCATCAGCGCTTCGATGAAATAGCCGTAGGCAACAATCATCCCCGTCACCAACATGATGTTGGCCATGTTGTTCAGGTAACGGTCCGTGATCAGATTTTCCAAATGATAAATCTTGCGCACCGGAATGACGATGTTCAGCGACATCGCGAACCCGGAATAGATCGCTCCGGCGACAAAGTACGGCGGGAAAATTGTCGAATGCCAACCGGGAACAATCGCCACGGAAAAATCGAAACTGACAACGCTGTGCACCGAGAGCACGAGCGGCGTCGCCAGCCCGGCCAGCAGTAAGTACGCAATCTGATGCCGTTGCCAGTGCGCCGCGGAATTACGCCAGCCTAACGCGAAGAAGGCATACACTTTTTTTTGCCAAAGTTTTTTTGCGCGATCGCGGACTGTCGCCAAATCGGGAACCAGGCCGAGATACCAAAACAACAATGAGATCGTGAAATAAGTACCGACTGCAAAAACGTCCCACACCAGCGGACTGCGGAATTGCGGCCAGAGGCGCATCGTGTCGGGATATGGCAGTAGCCAGTAAAAAACCCATGGCCGCCCGAGATGAAGCAACGGCATCAGACCTGCGCAACACACGGCAAACAGAGTCATCGCCTCCGTGAAACGGTTGATGGCCGTGCGCCACGGCTGGAAAAGCAAAAGCAAAATCGCGGAGATGAACGTGCCAGCGTGCGCGATTCCCACCCACCAGACGAAATTCACAATCGCGAATCCCCATGCCACCGGGATGTTGATGCCCCAGATGCCGACGCCTTTCCAGAAGAGCCAGGTGACGGCGACCAAAAACATCATCAGCAACAAAAACGCGATGATAAAACCAACCCACCAGGGCCCCGGCGCGGGCTTTAGCGGGATGTCGGCGATTGTTTTATTGACGGTCTCGTACGTTTGCGCCGGCGCGAGTAGATTCGTGGGGTAGCCAAGGGGTGACGTGGAAGGTGAGAAGTCAGAAGTGAGAGGTGATTGGTCGGGCGCGTTCATATTTCTCATGTCTCATTAATCACTTCTCACAAGCTGCGAGTTGAGATTGCGCAGTTTCGCGAAGTAGCTCGTACGCGGCTGCGTGTTCAGTTCGCCCAGCATCCAGTAATTCAGCGGCGAGCGTTTCAACCGCATCAGCCGGCTCCGCGGATCGTTCATGTCCCCGAAAGTAATCGCTTCCACGGGGCAAACCTGCGCGCATGCCGGTACAATTTCGCCGTCGCGAATCTTGCGCTGCTCCAGTTCGCTCGTGATTCGGGCCGCGTTGATGCGCTGGATGCAGTAGGTGCATTTCTCCATCACCCCGCGCGAGCGCACCGTCACGTCCGGATTTTTTACCAGCTTTTCGCTCGGACTCAGGTTGCCGTTGTATTCGAGAAAATTGAACCGGCGAACTTTGTACGGGCAATTGTTCGAACAATAACGCGTGCCCACGCAGCGATTGTAAATCTGTAAATTCAATCCTTCGTTGTCGTGGACGGTCGCGCCGACCGGACAGACCAATTCGCACGGCGCGCTCTCGCAATGCATGCACGGCACCGGCTGATGCGTGATCTTCGGATTTTCCGCCGGGCCGGAGTAAAACGTGCTCACCCGGATCCAATGCATCTCGCGATGGACTGCGACCTGTTGTTTGCCAACAACCGGAATATTGTTTTCCGCCTGACAGGCAATGGTGCAGGCGTGGCAGCCGATGCATACATTGAGATCCACCACCATGCCCCATTTGTAGCCTTTGTACGGATATTCCTCCGGGTCATACAGCGTCTCGTCCAGAGGGGGAAGCTCCTCGGCCTTCTGCGCGTAGTGCGGATCAGCGAGGAATCCAGAGAGTGTGCCGTCATGCAGAATGCCTCGGCCCTGGACGTCATGATGATGTTGCGTGCTGACTAGAAGGTGCCGCTTACCGGTCTTGCGAATCGTTAGACCGTCGCCAAACCAGAACGCGTCGGACGTGCGCAGCGCGTAGGCGTTGAAACCGACACCGCGCCCTACGCGGCCAACGATTTCGCGTCCATACCCCAGCGGAAGCGTCACAGAATTTTTCGCTTGGCCCGGCTGAATCCAGACCGGCGCGCGCAGTTTTCGGCCGCGAAATGTCAGCTCGACAATGTCGCCGTTCTTCAAGCCTTCGTTTTTTGCCAATTGCGGACTGATGAGCGCGGCGTTGTCCCAAGTCAGCGTCGAAAATCGGCGCGGCAATTCCTGGAGCCAACCATTATTTGCATAGCGGCCGTCACGCACGCTGACATCGGGACGAAAAAGAATTTCCAGTTGGGAGCCTCTCACCTCAGTCTTCTCTCCTTCACGAAAGGGCGAGGCTGAAGCAGGGGACTCTGCGCGGTTAGAGAACGCCGGCGGCTCCAATTCCGTAACCACTCCATCGCTTAATGCCTGCCGCCATTTTGCTTCAAAGTCCGACGCGGGCTGCTGGCCGCTCCAATGGCTGCGCACGATTTCGTATGCGGGGCGCGGCGACCGTTCCGTCACTGCCTCAAGAATTTCATGTGCCGAAACTCCGGCATACATCGGCTCGATCAGCGGTTGCACGATAGAGATAGCTCCGTCGAAAGCGCGCGCATCGCTCCACGATTCGAGAAAATGCGCAGCCGGGATATGCCAGTGCGAGTGGCGCGACGTTTCGTTGAAATGCATGCTGTGATGGACCCGCAGCTTCACTTTGTCGAACGCCTCGGCAAAATTGAAATCTGCCGGGGCGTCATATCGCGGGTTGCCGCCGAACACGATGAGCAACTCGACCGCGCCGCGCCGCATTTCCTCCACTAGGTCGCGGAACGCCATGTTGTTTCCGGGCAAGGATAAAACCGTCGCCGGCGAGACTGTCTGGCCGATGTTCCCGAGCGCGGCGTTTATCTGCGCCACCAGCGTGTGCAATTCCGGCGGCTGTGTTTCACCTGCAATCAAAACACTTTGGCCGTGATTTGCCTTCAGATCTTGTACGACCGCCGCGACCCAGTCTTCGTTTTCAACATTTTTCGGCGCCGCTCGGCCGACGCCGAGGTCGGCGGCGATTCTTTGCGCCAACGGCAAAATATCCTGGGCGGCGACGGCGATACGATGATCTGCATTGGATCCCGTGATGGTGGGAGTCGGTTCAGCGGCGTAAAAGCGGTTCATCCGGGCGCCGTCCGGTTCAATCACGCGTCGGGCATTTGCGAAATCGCGCGCGTAACGCAAAGCGTACGGATGCGCGTAAAGAAAATCGGAATCAAACGCGACGACGACTTTCGCCTTGGAAAAATCGCAGATCACCTCGTTGTCGCCGATGTTATCGCGATTGAGCGGGTCCCAGATACACCAGCGCGCCGCGGGAAAGATTTGCAAGACGCGGGCCAGCTGGGCCAGCAGCGTGGGCGAGCTGATTGGCTCGGTAAGAATGCGAAACGCAGCGCCGCCATTTGATCTCAACGGTTCAATTGCCAGATTCAGCGCATCCCAAAAATCACCGGCCGTCTTGATCGCGCCAGCAGTGGTGACTGTTTGCGCGCGGTCCGGATCGTAAAGATCGAAAACATCGGCTTGCGCCCAGACGCTAGTGGCGCCGAGGCTCGCCGGATGCGTCGGGTTCCCTTCCACTTTTGTCGGGCGCCCCTCGTAACCCGTGACCAACAGTCCCTGTCCAAATCCGCCGTATTGCGTCGCCGTTGCAAATCGCAGCGGCTTTCCCGGAATCACGATCTCGGGTTGTTCGACGTAGGGAACAATTCGCTCCAGCGGCTGTTTGGTGCAGGAATTGAATCCGGCAAACGCCAGTGTTGCGCCGGCCAACCGCAGGAATTCGCGCCGGCTTAAACCTTCCGGCCATTCGCTCGCGCCGGGCGCAAATTCGTCCGACGAATTTGCCCTCGTGATCGGTGATCTGTGATCAGTGATCGGTGAATCAATTTCACGCTTCATGGTTTCCGTTCACTTATCACCGTTCACTAATCACTTGTTTTCACCGATGACAGGTGCTGCAATTTACGAGGTGTCCGGTGGTATCCACGTGATACCGGGCAACCAGCTTTTGACCTCGTTCCAGTTGATTTGGCGGCGGTTGCCACGCCATATCGAAGATCTCGTCGCGTGGGCGGATGTACTTTTCGGGATTGCGGTGGCAATCCAAGCACCACCGCATGTAAAGCGTCTGCGCTTTGCGCGTCAGCGGCATCTGATCCACTCGACCATGGCAGTACGAGCAGCCGATTCCCTTGGCCACGTGAATGCTGTGATTGAAATAGACGTAGCCCGGCAAATCATTTACCCGGACCCATTTTAGCGGCGTGCCCGTGGACAGACTTTCCCGGAGCGAAGCGAGCACCGGCGCGTCCGTCCAGATTTGCGAATGGCAGGTCATGCAGGTTTCAGTCGGCGGAATGCCGGCAAATGACGATTTTTCCACTGAGGTGTGGCAATAACGGCAATCGATTCCGTCGTCGGTGACATGATGTTTGTGGCTGAATGGAATGGGTTGTTGCAGCGGGATATCGACCTCCGTGGTATAGGGAGACCAATAAATGGTCGAAGTAGCCCAACCAGCTCCACAGATCAGAACAACCAAACCCAGAATAGTGACGCGCGCATGAACGTTCGCGCTTTTCGGGAAGAGCTGGGCCATGATGAGCTGAGTTTCGTCTCCGTGTTCGCAGAAAGGAATCGCGAATGCGAGCAGGCAAGGACGCCTGCCTGCATCACGTCAACTTCGCGTGCCAGCGCTTGATCTGCGTCGCGATATTTCTCGGCGAGGGCGCACCAGTCGCCTGCCGCTGCGAAAGGGAACGACAAACGCCGAAAACTTCTGCTACGTCAGCGTCGAATGATCGTGAGCGCTTTTTCAGTTCCTCGAATGGCAGCTGATTTAGCGCGGTTCCCTGGCCGCGCATTCCGCAACCAGTTTGCCGACGAGCGCGTGCGCCTTGCGAAATGGCATTCCTTTTTCACCAGGTACTCCGCCAGATCTGTCGCGGCAGCTTCCATTCGTTCGCGATTGATTTTCAATTCCCGCAGCATCGCCGCAAAAGTTCCAGCGCGTTCTTAATCGTATCCATCGAATCAAAAGCGCTTCCTTATCCCCCTGCATATCGCGGTTGTAGGATTAGGGAAGCGCTTTCATTGTGGTCACCATCGACATCAGATTGCCGTAGAGCCTGCCGGTCTTGCCGCGAGTTAGCTCGGCCGTGTCGGGATTTTTCTTCTGCGGCATTAAGCTCGAGCCAGTGGAAAAGGCGTCGCTGAATTCGAGAAATCGAATTCGCTTGTGCTCCAGATGATCAAGTCTTCGCTCAGGCGGGAAAGATGCAGGCCGATCATGGCGAGGCAAAATAGGAATTCGCATACGAAATCGCGATCGCTGACTGCGTCGATGCTGTTCTGGCTCACGTGCGAGAAGGCGAGTTCGCGCGCGAGAAACTCGCTTGCGCATCGTCAACCGACCGAAGCATTGCGCGTTACAGTCGCAGATACGTACTTCGCGTCCGATAGAGGGAACTTCCGTGCTTCGACTATGACCTTCTGAATCGGAAAAGTCTTCAGTAAATGCTCTGCGATCCGGTGGGCGAGCGTCTCGATAAGGCTGGCTGACTGACCGCGCACGAAATTTTTCGTTTCCTCGGCAACAGCCGAGTAATTGACTGTGTTTTCGATCTTGTCGGCCACATCGCGCGGCCCGCGAGATAGCCAAAAAGAAATGCTGACAGCTAATCGCTGCGGCGCGGCGCGTTCTTCTTCTGGAACTCCGATGTGCGCGGAAATTTCCAGCTGCTCAATATGAATTTGATCGGAGAACGGATTTGGTTCGTTGGGCATCAACGAATTTTAACCACGAATGGACACGAATAAACACGAATAGGAGGGTGAGAGGGCGACCATTCGCGGCTGTCGCTCAGGAGGTTTGGCGAAGGCTGGGTGCATTCGCGTGATTCGCGTGCTTCTGGTAATGTTTCCCTCAATGAAAACGGTCTCGCGCGTATTCGCTTATTTGAGGCGGTATCCGTGGATGGCCGCTGGCACGCTGACGTGTGCGGTCCTGAGCACGCTCATGGTGATCGTTTTTCCGAGCGCCACCAAATGGATCATCGACGACGTGGTGCGCGCGCAGCGGCCGGACAAATTGCTGCCGCTGATTCTGCTCGCGGCAGTGGCATTTCTGCTTCAGCACGTTTTTAACTCGCTGCGGATCATTCTGAACAACACGTTCGAGCAAAAAGTCATTTTCGATCTGCGCAGCGATTTGTATTCGCATATTCAACTGTTGCCGTTGCGCTGGTTCGACAATCGCGCCACGGGCGATCTGATGACGCGCGTGATCGAAGACGTGAATTCGGTCGAGCGCGTATTGATCGATGGAATTGAACAGGGTGTCATTGCGGTGCTGCAGATCGTGATCGTGTTGGCGGTGATGTTTTATTGGAACGCGAAGCTCGCAATTCTCGCATTGGTGCCGTTTCCGTTGCTCATCGCAGGCGCGCTGGCTTACACGTTCACGGCACACCAGCGCTACCGGTTGCAACGGCGCGCTTCGTCGGACATCAACGCGCTGTTGCACGATAACCTCGCCGGGATTCGCCAGATCAAAAGTTTCGCGCGCGAACGCGAGGAACATGCGCGCTTTAATCGGGCGAGCGATCAGCTGCGGCGCGCCACGCTGGTGGTGATGCGAACGTGGGCGATTTATTCGCCGTCGATGTCGATGTTTGAAGCGATCGGCGCGCTTCTCATCCTTGGGTTTGGCGGTCACGCAGCATTGATGGGTGCGATGCAGATCGGTGATTTGGTCGCCTTTCTCCTGCTGACGGCGTTTCTTTACGATCCGATCAGCCGGTTGCATCAGCTCAATCAACTTGTCCAGGCAGGGCGCGCGGCGGGTGAACGCGTGTTTGAGATTCTCGATGAAGCAGCGGAGCCGGGAGCCGTAGCGCAGACCTCCGAGTCTGCTTTGTCGCGGATTTCAAAACCCGCTGTCGCCGCGCAGCCGATTTGGAAATCGGCGACACAGGAGGTTTGGAAACCTGCGCTACAAGGTCACATTCGAATTCTGGGCGACATTCGCTACGAAGACGTAAGCTTCAGTTACGTCGAAGGCTTGCCCGCACTCAGGCACGTATCGTTTCATGCGCCGCCCGGCGTGACGGTCGCGCTGGTCGGCGCGACCGGCGCGGGAAAATCGACGCTGGTGAATTTGCTGGTGCGCTTTTACGAATTCACCAGTGGCCAGATTTATATCGATGGCAGACCGATTCGCGAATATGGGCTACGCGCGTTGCGCGAAGCAGTCGGTGTGGTGACGCAGGAGAGCTTTTTGTTTAACGGATCGATTCGCGAAAACCTTTTGATGGGAAAACCAGACGCCACTGATGTGGAGTTGTGGCGCGCGGTGGACGCAGCGAACGCACGCGAATTTATCGAGCGTTTGCCCGACCGCTTGGAAAGCGTGGTCGGCGAGCGCGGCGTGAAACTAAGCGTGGGCGAAAAACAGCGGCTCTCAATTGCGCGCGCTCTCTTAAAGGACCCGCCGATTTTGATTCTGGATGAAGCGACTGCCAGCGTGGACACGGCGACGGAACGATTGATTCAGGAGGCGCTGGAACATTTGATGGCAAATCGGACGTCGATTGTGATCGCGCACCGGCTTTCGACAATTGTGCATGCGGACCAAATTCTGGTGCTCGATCACGGCCGGATCATCGAGCGCGGCACACACGAGGAATTGCTCGCGCTGGAGGGAAAGTATGCGCGGCTATGCCGGCAAAATTTGCTCGACGCCTCGCAATCGCGCGAGACAGAGCCGCAGGCAGAAATCATTACGCCGCAAGCTCTGGGAAGAGAAGAGCAACTGCCGGTTTAGGAAAATTCCACTATCCGGCGGGCGTTGGCGTCGGCGTGCCAGACATCGGAATGATGATGGTTTGGCCGGCCTGCAATTTACGGCCATCTTCGATGTGGTTGGCTTTTTGCAATTCATCCACGCTCACTTTGTACATTTTGGCTATGGCCGTCAGCGTCTCGCCGCGTGCGACGATGTGCGTGTTCGCGCCAGCCGGATGTGAGGGAGACGCGATTGGAGCGGCAAGGTTAGGCGATGAAGGCGTGGCTTCTCCTATCATCACGCCTGGACGGATGTGCGAAATTTCCTGCTCGAGCTTCAGGATTTCCTGAGAAAGCGCATCAATCTTGGTGTTCTGTTCGTCTATCTTTTTTGCCAGCGCTTCCAGTTGAGCGGCGTCAGTTGATTTTGAGGGTTCCGGCGTGGGCGTCTGCGGAGAAGCAGTCCACAGCGCGAAGGCGAAGGCTACAGCAAAAATGGCACCCAATTTCATCGGGGCGAAACTTTGCCATTGCCCGATTTCTCTGGCAAGCATCATCAAAATCCGAAATCCGAATCTCGAAATTCGAAACAAGCTTGATGCTAGGCGATTCCACGCGCCGAGAAATGAGAACCTCCAGCCGATTTCGAAATCGGCGACACAGCAGGTTTAGAAACCTGCGCTACTTTTTTTTCGCCACGGCTCGCATGGAAACGGATGTATCAACTCCGATTTTGGATTTCGTGCTTGTTTCGTCATTCGTCATTCGTGCTTCGTCATTTGCTGCCCCGGCTTGCCTTTCCAATATTTGCTCTTAGATTTTTTCATGCCTGAGCGCATTCAAAAGCCGGTGGAACCGGCTCCGTGGGGACCAAAACAAGGCGATGGCGGAGGCCCGCGTTCGCCGGACGTTTCGCGGCCGGACACAAAGGACCTCCTAAAAAAAATGCGCAAGGTCGATCCCAACCAATCCAAGCGCTATCGCCAGCGCACGGGTCAGTAATGGAACGCGCACCGGTGGGGTTTGACCAGAATTCTTCTGGCGCAGCCGGCGATTTCCCTTCGCTGCTGCGACGCAAAGGTCTGCTCGGTCCAGCAGCCATTGCTCCGATGCCGCAGGCTGGGGCGGCACAAAAAATCTGGGAGCAGACCGAGGCAACCACAATTCTTGCTTTCAAATTTTCCGGTGGCGTGCTGGTGGCGGGCGATCGCCGCGCCACGGCAGGCAACACCGTGGTCTATGATCGCGCCGACAAAGTTCTGGAGATCGATCGACATTCCATCATGGCCATCGCCGGCGTCCCTGCAACGGCGTGGGAAATGGCGCGCGTGCTGGAGCACTCGCTCCAATACTTTCGGCGAACTCAACTGCAGGAGATGAGTGTGGATGGAAAAGTGCGCGCCCTATCCAAATTGCTGCGAGACAATTTTGGTTTCGTCATGCAAGGCGTCGGCGTGGTGGTGCCGATCTTCGCCACGTACAAAGGAAATTCGAAACCCGAGGCGCGTCTTTATTTTTACGATGCCATGGGTGCGCAATTTGAAGCGACTGATTACGCTGCGACTGGGTCTGGGTCGCCTGCCGTGCGGGGAATTCTTTATTATGAAAATCATTGGGGCGCGAAGCCGCTGCACAAATTGAGCGAAAACGAGGCGGTATCAGTCGCGTTGCGCGCTCTCGATACTGCTGCGGAATCCGATACCGCGACCGGTGGCGTAGATCGCAGCGGAAAAATTTATCCGCTCATCAAGATCGTGTCCCGCGAAGGCATCACCACTTTGCCGGAGAGCAAAATCGCGGCCGTCTTCAAGGAAACGGTTGCATGATCGAAGAACCGTATCGTTGGGTCGAAGCGATCGCCAACCGCCGCGAGTACCTTGAAGCGCAGCTCGCTCCGGGGAGTCCCATCGCAGCGCTCGGATTTCGCGATGGCATTCTGTTTCTCACTGTCGGCCAAACGCGGCAGAAAATTTTCGAGATATACGACCGCATCGCGATGGGAGCCATCGGGCATCCGGGGGACATCGAGCGGTTGCGAATGGCGGCAATTGAGTTGGCCAGCACAGAAGGGTTCACCCGCTCGGCGGCAGACGTCTCGCTGCGGCGCCTCGTGCATTACTCGCTTAGTCCTGTGATGAAGAGCGCATTTGAACAGATTTATGGCCCGCCTTATTTGGCGCGGATGCTCTTTGCCGAGGTGGGCAGACGGCCTGAGGAAGATTTGTTTTTGCGAGTGGAATACGATGGCGAGATCGCAACCAACGGCGCAACGTACGCGCAAGCGCGGCAGGATTTCGCGGCGCTCAGCGGCACGCAGCAATCGCGAGAACTCATGGAGCAATTCCTGAAAGACCAGCATACGCCGGATTCCACTTTTGAAGCTGCGCTCAACTCCGCGCTGGACGCGTGGAGCATCGGGCACATGTTTTTGCAGGCCGGCGAAACAAAGAAACTGCCGGAGCGCGCGGCCGTCGTGCAACATCGACAGGAACAGCTGGTCAATGCGGGAATTGAAGCAGCGGTGTTGGAGCGCGATGGCAGCAGGGCGATTCGCTACCGTTCGTTATCAGATAAGGAATTGCGCGCCCTCATTCGTGATTAAGTTATGAAGAGAACTCTTCTCGCGGAAACCACGAATGAAACGAGCGCTCTGGAATGTGCTGGCCTTTGTCGGGTTGCTGTTGATGATCGCGTCTTTCGCCTGGATCCTGCAGCGTCAGGCGGAGCGGCCGGCGGCCAGAGCACCGTCGAGAACGGCGCAACCGCCGCCTGCTGCGCTCAGGCCGTTTGCCGTAGTAGTTCTTGATCCCGGCCACGGCGGTCAAGACTCCGGCGCGATGTGTGGCGGGATAATGGAAAAAGACCTGACGCTGGACGTGGCGCGGCGAATCGATCGGCTGCTGGACTCGGAAGGAATCGCCACATTGATGACGCGCCTGGGAGACACCTATGTTTCGCTGGCAGACCGCGCGGCATTCGCCAATCGAGTGACAGATTGCATTTTCGTCAGCATCCATTTCAACGAAGATAACAAACCGGTAGCCACCGGCGTAGAGACGTACTACGCCGCGCATCAAATCACTGCCGGCTCGTTTTTGGCCTCGTGGTTGCCATTTCTGTGGCGACCACTTTCGGATTCGCCGAATCCTGAGAGTCAACGTCTCGCCGGATTTATTCAGGAAGCGCTGGTGGCGCGCACCCGGGCCGTGGATCGGGGCACGCGAGCCAACGAATTTTTTGTGATCGCGAACGTGACTGCTCCTGCCGTTTTGATCGAGGGAGGATTTCTCACAAACAAGGAGGACATTTCCAGGCTCGCGACTGAGGATTATCGCGACCAGATTGCCGCAGCCGTGGCCGACGGAATTTTGCGTTATCGTGACGTGGCGAGCCAGCCCCGAAAGCTTCCGGGGCTGGTGGTAAAAGATCCGAGAAAGCGCTGAATAGGCAAAAAAGCGGGGCGTCCAAAATAACATCGAAATGAAAACCAAAACCGCTGCGCTGATCTTCATTGGATCGCTGATGCTGGCGCGCGCCGATCAACTGGTTGAAAGCGTGCAGCAGGCGCTGAAGGACCAGGGTTTTTACTATGGCGAAGTGACCGGTGAAATGAATGCGAACTTAACCGCAGCCATTCGCCGCTACCAAATTCGCAACGGCCTGCAAGTTAACGGCGAACTCAACAGCGAGACGCTTCAGTCGCTGAGAATTAACTCTTCCGGTTCTACCCGACGAGGAACGAAAGCTGCGTCGCCGAGTCCTGCTTCCGCTGCTATACTTGGCGAAGGATCCTCTAACGAGACGGAAAATGCGGCGACCGCGGCGCCGGCTCAGCCGTTTAACAATGAGCCGCCGAGCCAACAAGTGTATCCATCCAGTCCCGTGACTCCCGGCGCTTCACCGGGAGGAGTGCTTGCTGGTACTCCATTCGAGACTGCCACTGCCGGTGTGCAGCGCAGTGTGATTCTCTCGGCCCAGATCGCACTGGCCCGCCGCGGTCTCTATCACCAACAGATTGATGGAATCTATGGGCCGGCAATGGAACTTTCCCTGCGCGCCTATCAGGCCCAAACGAGGATTCCCGTGACGGGCCGGCTGGATATCGAAACGCTTGCAGCAATGCGCTTGTTGCCGCCGCCACGCGAACCGTATTACGATCCCTCGCGCCGGCGTATGCGTGCTCCGCCCGCTCCGCCAGTTCGCGGTCAGTGGGTTCCTGAATAACGTGACGCGGGCCTCTGTCCCGCCGCGGCGGGCCAGACGCATGCGCTACTTTGGGTTATCGAAACGCACTGATTGTAGTTCGGCAAAAACTGTGCCGACGAAAACTTGCGCTTCAATGCGAAGCAGAAGTCGCTCCGCATCGTCCGACACCCAGATTGTGGCGCGACGAAATTTCCGATACGGCTCCAATTCGAGATGCTTGCCGATGCGCTTCAACTGCAAATCAAGTTTGATCGCGTTGTAAGTACCGGCGTGCACGGAGATTTTTTCCCGCCCGGCGACGGTGACGGTAGCAAGATAAGCATTGGTAGCTGGGTACACGACGACGCGATAAACGCTGCGATCCCTGAGGGGCTGGCTGCGCAAATAAAGCACCGCCGAGTGCATATCGAACAGGTTCGGCAAACTAAACTGGCGAGTCTTTGTTTTGGCGCCGCCGCCTTCGCCTTCTGTTTTCGCCGCAGTTACTCCGCTATTTGTAAATGTGAGATGGGTGGCGATTTTTTTTGATCGATAATTTTCTGTTTGCTCAGTTTCGACCGGGTGCAGCGTTTCCGCGTTGGCCACCGCGCGATGGGTCGCATCCAGTTTCCACAGCATCCGAACCAAGCCAACGGTTCGGCCCGTTCCATCGAGTTGAAACTTATCTCCGGGCGGCTTTGTAAAATGGACCTCTCCGGTAGCAGCGGTAAATCCCGCCCATCCGAAGCGGTAGAACGCACGCAGCGGGCGCAACTCGGGAAAATTCCCAGCCGGATCTTTGCTGACCGTCGCCTGCCAATTCGCCGCCAGCGAACCGGCGCAGAACGCGAACAAAATCGCGATCGCCCATTGTGTTGATCGTCGATGGAACATTTTCGCACCGGCCGCCATTCACAAATCGTCGTTATGTAAGCTTGCGGCTCTGCGTGTACGCAAAAATACACGCGAGTTTGGCCCGCGTGTATTTCCGAATGATCGAATGTAATTTAAGGTTTCGACGCTCTTGCCGGGGTAATAGAACTACTCGTTGAAGCTTTTGCGCTTGAAGCTGCAGCGCGACCCGGCCTGTTGAGCGTGGCGATAACATCGCTTGTGAAATCGACACTGTCCGGCGCGTACATCACCACAGGGACGCCGTTGATGCTCATACCCGATTTATCGAGGACCAGGTCGAGATTTTTGGTTTTGACTTTCTCCACTACGACGTCGGTGATTTCCTTTACGATTCCTTCTCGCACGCGCATCAGTTGTTCCTGCAATTGTCGTTCACGGGTTTGGCGGAAATCGCTGATCTCCTGCTCCATTCTTTTGATGCTCGCGATCTTATCGTCGCGATCTTTGGCAACCTGCGTTTTCTTATCCGCGCTCAAGGCTGCGGACTCCAGCTGCTTGTTTAGATTATTGATTTCGTCCAGCGACTTCTTGTAAGCTTCAGCCCGGTCATCGTATTATTTCTTGGCGGCATTCTTCGCGTCGTTGATCTTTACTTCGGCTTCCTTGGTCTTGTTATATTCCTTAAAAGCGCGCTGCATATCGACAGTTCCGATTTTCAGCGTGCCCTGTGCGAACGCCGCAAGCGGAAGGGCAAGGGTTAGCGCAAAGAGTATGGACAGGGACTTCTTCATAAAACGGAGGATAAGGTGGTTGGAAACGGTTTAGACTGCAACCATATATATTCGTTCAAAATTGATAACCAACACTGAAATTGAAGTGGCCGCCGCCATGGTAGCCGTCGCGTTGAAGGGGATATCCATAGTCGAGGCGCATCGGGCCAATGGGTAGATTCAGTCGAATCCCCACACCGATATCGGAAACGATGTGCTTAAAGTCGAAAGACCAGGGGTCAGCATTGACGAAACCAGTGTCGTAAAAGACCGCGCCGCGCGCCTTTTCGATGATGGGGAAAGTCCATTCAATTGTGGCCCGAGCCATGGATTGGCCGCCGATCGGTTCACCCGTTGCGTCTTGCGGTCCAACTTCGCGGTAGGGAAATCCGCGGAGGTTATTTGCGCCTCCGAGATAGAGGCGCTCAAAGATTGGGACCTCCGTGCCATTGCCCCACGTATCGACTGTGGCAACCTCGGCGTTGAGAAGCAGGACGGTGTCCCATTTAAGACGAAAATATTGCGCCCCCTCCAGGTCCCATCCGTAAATCTGGATGTCGCCTCCCAGAAAACCGCCCGCAATATAAGGCGAAAAGGTGACGCGTTGCCCGGTTCGCGTGAGTAACGGATTGTCGCGACGGTCGAAGACGACACTGGACAAGATCTTGCTCTCGGTGAAGGAACCCTCCTGTGAGTCGATGAACGCGGAGGCAGTGGAGGACACATTAAAAATATCGACCTCCTGCAGTTGGTATGCCAGGCTCGCGTACATGGAGGAAGTAATCGGCTTGCGCGCCTCGATTGTGAACCCGTAATTGCGCTGGCTGTATTCCACGCTCAGATAATCCGCTTCTGAGTAAAAAAGCTGACCGCCTAGCGACACTCGCCGGTCGAGGAAGTACGGCTCGGTCAAGCTGAGAAGGAAATCTTTTCGCTCGGTGCCGTACTGGAGGCGCACCCGGAATTTCTGACCGCCCCCGGTAAAGGTCGGCCAGTTAAACAAATCGAAATTGCCTTGCGTCAGTTCCACAAATCCCACCAGTTGATCAACGGTGCTGAAGCCCGCCCCAAAACTCAGCGAGCCCGTCCGTTTTTCCTGCACCAAAATCGTGAGGTCCTTGCGGCCCGGCACATCCGTGTCTTCCGGGTAGGTCTCCACCTTGGAAAAATAGCCGAGATTCTCCAGACGCTTCTTCGTCGTATCCACCCGGACGGTGTTGAAGACGTCTCCGGGCGCAACCAGAACTTCACGGCGGATGACCTTGTCCTTCGTGCGCGTGTTCCCCTCGATATCGACCCGATTTACATATGAGCGCTCGCCTTCCTCAATATTGTAATGCACATCGACCAAAGCCGGACCGGCCGGGCTGCTTTCCGGCGTGACCACCAGATCGACGTAACCGCCGCTGCCATACGCATCGGCCACCGCCTTTGCGTCGTCGTGCAATTGCTTTGGCGAATACACGCTGCCTTCCTTCATTTTTAGCAGAGCGCGAATCGCTTGTTCCTTGGCTACCTTCTCACCTGAAATGGTGAGGTTGCGTACGTGATACTGTGGACCTTCTGCAATCACGATGGTGATGGTGAGCGCGCCCTTTGCATTCCGTTCCCGACGCACATTTTTGATTTCCACGTCAATAAAGCCGTGGTCTTGGTAAAACTCGCGCAGGCTGTCCAAGTCCTGTTGCAGTTGCGCCTCGTCGAGTCGGCCGGATTTATCAATAAAGGCGACGATGGTTTTGCGCTTGGTTTTCATCTCCTTGCGCAGCCGCCAGTCGCTGAAGTGCGCGTTCCCCTCGAAACTAATCTGTTTCACCGCGCCTTTCGCTCCTTCGTTCACAGTGAAAATCACCCGCGCCGTCCCACGCTTCTGATCAATTGGTTCCACACGGAATTGCACGCCGACATCCGTGAAGCCGTGGGACTGATAAATTTCGATGATTTTTTCGCGCCCTTCTTCCAGGTCCTCTTCTCTGATCGGGTAGTTGAGTTTCAATTTGATTTCTTTGCGCAGTTTCTTCGCGCTGATCCGTCTGGCTCCTTCGATTACGATTTCTCGCGCAACCAAACGCGTCTGCACCTGGACGATTACCTTGATGCCGTTGCCTTCTGGCGCACCGAAGATGCGAACATTTTGGACCGCGCCGCTCTTGTAAAGCGCTTCCACATCCTGCTCCACGGTTACGTCGTTATATGGCTGGCCCACCTTTGTCCGCATATATGCCAGAAGCCGCTCTTTACTCACGGTGGCGGGCCCTGTGTACTCTACTTCGATCGACCGGATGATGGGACGAGGCGGCGCCTCCTGGGGAGTTTGCGACCGGGCCGATGGCGCTCCCAGTAGCGCACAAATGAATGCGACCCAGGTTGCCGAAAGTGGGGGGCGCATCCATCCGGAAAGTTCTTTCATAGGTTAAGAAGCGCAATCCCGCGCAAACGGACCAACGCGGAACAGGCGGCTATATCGGGAAGAAGAAGCCCATCGTCAAGGCAAAGATTTTCTACAGTTGCTAGTGACTCCACTGGGAGTCCGGCCGTGAGTTTTAATTTAGAAGTTCGTACCAGTTATTCCGCCGCCGCGGCTGGTAGCCGGCATCTCGAACGAGCGATTCGATCTGCTCAGCATTTAGCCGAAATGTCGTCCCGGCGCTGCTCACCACATTTTCTTCCATCATCACCGAGCCGAAATCGTTTGCGCCATATCTGAGTGCGATCTGGCCGATATCCGGACCTTGCGTCACCCAGGAGCTTTGCACGTTCTCGATGTTGTCGAGGAAAATCCGGGCCAGCGCTTGTGTCCGCAAATATTCAGCCACGCCAGTGGGCTGCTTCACTTTGAGCACGGTATGCTGCGGTTGAAAGGTCCAGCAGATAAAGGCAGTGAATCCACCGCTGCGGTCCTGTTGATCGCGAATGCGCTGCAAATGTTCGACGCGATCGTCGATTGTCTCGACGTGACCGAACATCATCGTAGCGCTCGAGTTCAAACCCAGCTCATGCGCGACCTGCATCACCTCCAGCCATTCATCGCTGTTGATTTTTAAAGGCGAAATCTTCTTCCGCACGCGATCCACCAATATTTCACCGCCGCCGCCTGGGATTGATCCGAGCCCGGCTTTTTTGAATTCCGAAATCACTTCTCGCAACGGCATCCGAAAGGTTTCTGCGAAATGCTGGAACTCGGGCGGACTGAATCCGTGGATATTGATGTGCGGATACTTTTCGCGGATGTGATGCAGAAGGTCGATATACCATTCGAACGGCAATTTCGGATGATGCCCGCCCTGCATCAGAATTTGTACTCCGCCCGCGGCGGAAAGTTCGTCCAGTTTTTGATCGATCTGTTCAAAGCTCAGGACGTAATGGTCCTCATCTTTCTCGGTCCGATAAAACGCGCAGAATTTGCAATAGACATTGCAGACGTTCGTGTAGTTGATGTTGCGATCCACGATATAAGTCACGATCTCGCGCCCGCGGCCGCCGTAACTTTTCGCCTTTGCCAAATCGCGCCGGGCATTGGCAAGCGCGCCCAGTTCTTCCAGCGGCCAACGATACAATTCCAGCGCGTCGTCCGCCGAAATCCGTTCGCCCGCGAGCACTTTTTGCGTCAGCCCATCTCGATTTACCGAAACCATAGGCGTTCATTCTAGATGACGCCGCGGCTCATTGCACGTAGATGATTGTGGTTATGGATCGCGTAGCCGTCGCTGGCGCAGGCGTGTCTGGCCTCACCTGCGGAGTCAGCTTTGCCGAGCGTGGATATCCCACGGCGATTTTCGCGGAAGAAACCGGCCGGCAAACAACATCCGGCGCCGCGGGGGCTCTTTGGTTTCCGTACGACGCGATGCCACCAGAAAAAGTCATTCCCTGGGCGCTCCAGACGTTTGACACGCTTGTCGATCTCGCTCGCGTTCCTGCAAGCGGCGTCTCGATGATCGAGCTACGCCAATTCTCGCGCTCCGGCAAAATTCAAATACCCGATTGGGCTATCCCGCTCGGCGCTTGTGTCATCCCGAGCAAAGTCGCGGAATCCCGCGCGTTCACGAGCGGCTTTTCCGTGATCATCCCACTCATGGACACGACAATTTATCTCGATTACCTCGCTGATCGTTTTGTCGCCGCCGGCGGCGAAATCAACGCAAACGTCCACTTCGAAAAACTCGAGGACGTTGATTCAAAATTCGATCTCGTGATCAACTGCGCCGGGATTGGCGCACGCGAGCTTGTGCAGGATTTCGAACTTGAGCCGCACCGCGGCCAGGTCGCCATCATCTCGAAGGTCGATAATCTCTCGTGCGCGATCGTGTGTGATGATCCTCCGCTCATGTACGCAATCCCCCGCCGGAACGATTGCGTTTTCGGCGGCACAAACGATCTCAGCGACAATCTCGCGCCTGACCCCGCGACCACGGATCGCATCGTCGCCGAATGCAGCCGTGTGCTGCACATCGACAAACCGCGCGTTCATGCCGAACGCGTCGGGCTGCGCCCATACCGGAAATCAGGCGTGCGTCTCGAGCGCGACCGCCTGCGTGACGGGCGCACCGTCATTCACAATTACGGCCACGGCGGCTCTGGCTTCACGCTATCCTGGGGTTGCGCGGGAGATGTTGCTAGAATAGTCGGTTAGCCGTCGGCTGCAGCACTTGGCTTGGCCGCTAGAATTGAAAAATCACCCCAGTGGCCCCTCGATCTCGAACTTAAGTTTTCCAGGGCCCTGAATGTATGCAGCACGGGCGCCCCACGCCTTGTTGCCCGGCGATTCGAGTGCAACCGCACCTCGCTCGAGCACAGCCTTGAAGTCACGATCACAATCGTCGCTCTCGAAGCCGATCGTAGCAGGGCTATCTACCTCAGCAGCGTCGAGAATGAGAATGAAAGAGCCGAAAGAAATAGTTGCCATCCGCTCGTTGTGGAACTGGGGTTTTAGCTTCCAGACTCTGTCGAGCCACTCGAGAGCTGCGGTAAGGTCGCAGACCCCAACATGAATGTGATTGAGCTTCATAAGCAAGAACGGACACGAGCTTAACTTAAATTTGACGACCTGATCCGTCTAGTCCGGCGTGCTACGTCAGCGCGATGCACTGAAAAGAGCTCACCACGTCATCCGGGCCTTTTTCGGCGAAGAAGCTTTCGTAATACCCGGGGCCGAGGTCCCAATACGGGCCCTTGTAATAATCGTCGCGATAAAATCGCCACACCCCGCTGACCACGATCAGACAACTGATCCGATCGTTCCAATAATCGCCGATGTAATGAAAACTCAGATTGGTACGCGCGTAGGCTCCCGCAAATCCGGCGTGGTCGTAAAGCACCAGCTCAGGCAGCCGTATGTGCTCTGTCACCATCGGCGCTTCCACTTTTCCCGCGGCGGAAGCGTGATAGCTCAGCGGACCAACTTTCCATTTCATGTCGATGATGCAGCCGTTTTCGGGCGCTAATTCAGTTTTGAGTATTCGTGGCATAAGCGTGTTTGGGCGATGGTTTCCTCTAATTGATCAAATGAAATCTGCTCTGTCGAGCAAAGAGATTACGACAAAGGATTTTTTCGAAACCGCTGATGAATCGTGGTCAGGATGGCCAAGCTTCGCGGCAGTCGTGCGCTCACTCGCCTTTTGCCCGCCCGATGACGCCACAGGCAACGCGCGCGCCGGAGTCGCCGGCCGGCTGAGATTTTAGATCGTCCGCCTTCGCATGTACAATCACCGAGCGCCCGATCACCGATGTTTGGTCATTGGTCAGCGACATTTCATGGTCCACATACTCCAGCTTCGCCTTGCCGGAAGCGTCTGCTTCCACATTTCCCATGTCGCCCACATGCCGCTCGGTTGCGTCTGGTCCAGCGTGCGGTTTTTTGGTCGGATTAAAATGAGCCCCGGCGGAACTGGCATCTGCCGCGCTGCAATCGCCGAATTCATGAACGTGAAAGCCATGCTTGCCGGGGCTCAGACCCATTATCTCTGCATGGACCTGCACGCCATCGGCAACTTCGGTAAATGTGACCGTGCCGCTCACTTTGTTGCCCGCCGTGGGATGAAGCACCGCAACCCCCTTTAAAGGAGCCGACGATTTTTCCTCCGGCTGCGCCTGCGCCGTGAGACCAGCGAACGACAAAGAGATCAGGCAAACAAATGAAGCCCGACAGGAATTCATAGCGCATCTTTGCTTCGCAATTCCCGAGAGGTTCGGTTGCATCTCGCCAACTCCGGTTAAGTCAAGGTGCCACACGGGCCGGTGGACGGTGAGGCCAAGCTCCGGACCCAATCCACCGACCAGACCGACCCGCGCCAACTAGCACTGCCTCGGCGGTGGCAATGCTCACACGCGGTCTTTTAACTGTGTTTTGCCGGCCGTGCGCGCGCAGTGGACGCAACAGAAGATTTGTCCGTCCGCTTCAACGCCGTGGCCGACTACTCGGCAATGGCAGTGCGGGCACTCGGGCGCCAGCGCGTGGATAGCGCACTCGAAGCTATCGAAGGTGTGATGTTCCCCGCCAACGACGACTTCAAACGCCTTGTCATATTCATTTTCACAAACTTCACATGTAGCCATACACAAAATCTTTCGCGCGCCGGTGCCTCTTCGGCGGTGTTCTTTTTGTGCTCAAATTGTTGGGATCTCTCAGAAGTAGAGATCGGCTGGGAAAGTGATAATTTGCCTCGGAGGCGTTTATGGAAATACCAAAACGACTGATCGATTGTTTGAATGAAAACAAGGTGCAGTACCAAATCCTGCATCATCCCGAGGCGGTGACTGCGCAACGAATCGCGCAGGCCGAGCACGTGAAAGGCCGGCATCATGCCAAGGTCGTCATGATAAAATCGGGAGAACAGCATTTGATGATGGTGCTGCCGGCAGATCACCAGATCGATTTGGAGAAGGTCGAGAAAGCAATCGGCAAACCGGGCTCACTCGACCAGGAGCGGGAATTCAAAGCGCTCTTCTCCGATTGCGCCATCGGCGCGATGCCGCCCTTTGGTAATCTCTATGGCCTGCCAACCTACGTGGACAAGCATCTGACGGAACAGGACTACATTGTCTTCGAAGCGGGCACGCATACCGACGCGATTAAAATGAGCTACCGCGATTACGAGAAAATCGTGAAGCCAAAGGTCCAAGAGCTGGCCATCAAGCTTCAGCCGATGAAAGGAGCTTAAGCGCGCGGAGAGGCGCGCGACGATTCGGATCAAGCGAATGAAGACCGTGTTGACAAGCCTGGTTCTCTGGCTGGCTTGTGCAGCAGTGCCTGCAGCTCTCGCGGCCGAGAAAGTTTTTCTTATCAAGATCGACGGCGCGATCGGGCCCGCGACAGCCAGTTATATTTCAAGAAGCATCGAAGAAGCTCAGACACAAAATGCGCAGTGCCTGATTATTCAACTCAACACACCGGGCGGCCTGCTCGATTCCACGCAGAAAATTGTGCAAAGTTTTCTGGGCTCGCCCGTGCCAATCGTCGTTTATGTGTCTCCGACCGGCGCGACCGCCACTAGCGCGGGTTGTTTCATCACCATTGCCGCCAACATCGCGGCGATGGCGCCCGCCACCACCATTGGCGCCGCGCACCCAGTTTCGATAGGCGGTTTTCCCAGCGGCGGCGAAGAGAAGACCGACCAAACGATGAAACAAAAACTGGAGAACTTCTCCGTGAGCTACATCGAGACCATTGCCGGCAAACGTCAGCGCAACGTCGAATGGGCGAAGTCGGCCGTGAAAGAGAGCGCGTCGATCACGGCAGAGAAGGCGGTGCAATTAAAAGTGATTGATCTCATCGCGACCGATATGCCCGACCTGTTACAAAAACTAAATGGCCGCATAGTGGACGGCAAACCGTTGAAGACCGCTGGCGCCGAGGTGGCCGAGGTAAAGATGTCACCCGCAGAGCGTGTCTTTCAAAAACTGTGGCGACCCGAGGTGATGTTTATCCTCATGCTCATCGCGATCTACGGGATCATCGCCGAAGTGAGTACACCCGGCGCAATCCTGCCCGGGGTCGCGGGCGCGATTGCGTTGCTTCTCTTCCTTTATATGGCAGCGATCCTGCCGGTGAACGTGACTGGTCTTGTCTTAATCGCGCTCGCCCTGATGCTGTTCGTTATTGATGTCTATGCGACCACGCACGGGGTCTTGACGGTCGGCGGCATCATTTCATTTCTGGTCGGTTCGCTGATGCTGTTCAATCGCGCCGATCCGCTGTTTCGTTTGTCGCTCAACTACATTATTCCAGCCACCTTGGTCACCGCGGCGTTTTTCGTTTTCGTAATTGGAAAAGGCCTGCGCGCGCAGCGCCTGCCTGTGAAGGTGGGCAAGGAAACACTGATTGGAAAGATAGTGACCGCCCTGACGCCAATCGACTCGCGCGGCGGCCGCATCTTTGTCGAAGGCGAATACTGGAATGCTGTCAGCGACACGCCTATTACAAAAGATGAACAGGCCGAGATTGCGGCCGTGCAAGGATTGACAGTAAAACTAAAAGCCAAAGGAAAATAAGACCATGGAACTAATCGAAACGTTACCGCGATTGCTCAGCTGGGCCGTGCCCATCATTATTCTCGCCATCATCATCCTGCCGCAGGCGATCCGTATCCTGCGCGAATACGAACGCGGCGTGATTTTTCGGCTTGGAAAATTACTCGGCGCCAAAGGGCCGGGATTGATTTTTCTCATCCCGATCGTCGATCGCATGGTGCGCATGGATCTGCGCGTCGTGACCATCAACGTCGAGCGGCAGGAGGTGATGACGCGTGACAACGTGCCGGTGACGGTCGATGCGGTTGTTTATTTCCGTGTGGTCGATCCGCAAGCCGCGGTCGTGAAAGTGGAGAACTTTCTCAAAGCCACCTCGCTCATCGCCCAGACCACGCTGCGGAGTGTGCTTGGCCAGGCCCCTTTGGATGACCTCCTTTCGCAGCGCGAATCAATCAACCAGAAGTTGCAGGAAATTATCGACCGGCAAACCGAACCGTGGGGCGTCAAAGTCACGGCAGTTGAGGTTAAGGACGTTGCGCTGCCTGACACGATGAAACGCGCGATGGCCAAGCAGGCGGAAGCCGAGCGCGAGCGCCGCGCAAAGATCGTCAACGCCGAGGGCGAATTTCAAGCTGCGGAAAAAATGGTGCAGGCCGCGGCGATGATGAGCAAGGAGCCGATTGCGCTGCAACTGCGTTTCCTGCAAACGATGCGCGAAATTTCAAGCGAGCATAACACCACGACCTTTTTCCCCCTTCCGATCGATCTCTTCGCGCCATTGATTAAAAAGAGCGAACCGCCCAAACCGTAGGCACCTCTTTCATTGGGCGTTGAACGTTGAGCGTTGGGAGTTGGGCGTTTCTGCCCGCACTTCAACGCTGAACACCGAACGTCCAACTCCCAACTCAGAATAGATGAGACACGATTCATTGATCGCCTTCCTCGAATCGCCTGCATCCTATCCACATGGGCCGGCGGAAGTGCGCGCGATCCAAACCCACATCTCGTGGGTGTTCATCGCGTCGCCTCTTGTTTTCAAAGTCAAAAAGTCGCTGAATCTCGGCTTTGCCGATTTCAGCACCCTGGAAAAACGCCGCTATTTTTGCCAGCGCGAAGTTGATCTGAACCGGCGACTCTGCCCCGAGATTTATTTGGGCGTCGTGCCGATTTACCAAACGGCTTCCGGTTTCTCGTTCGAAGCAAAAGGCGAGATCGCAGAGTACAGCGTGAAGATGCGAGAACTGCCGCGCGGCGGATTTCTGAATGAGTTACTGGAAAAAAATCGGGTTGGCGAAAAGGAAATCGAGCGCGTGATTTCGCGACTGCACCGGTTTTATGAATCTGAGACTCCCACCGCCGAGATCGAAAAATGGGGAACACCTGAAAAACTGAAGATCAGTACCGACGAAAATTTCGCGCAGGTCGAGCCGTTCGTTGGCAAAACAATTTCAACTGCAGCGTTCGAAACGATTCGCCATTTCACCAATCAGTTTTACGTCGTGAATGAAAATCTGTTTCGTGAACGAATACAGCAGCAGCGGATTCGCGACTGTCACGGCGATTTGCACCTCGACCACATCCACATCACGCCGGAGCGCCTATCAATCTTCGACTGCATCGAGTTCAACGACAGGTTTCGTTTCATCGATATCGCCAACGATCTCGCCTTCCTAGCGATGGATTTCGATTTCCAAGGCCGCCGCGATCTGGCAAATCTGGTCCTGCAAACCGCCGCGCGCGAATTTAGCGATGCCGGGATGCTAAAGATCGCCGACTTCTACAAGTGCTACCGCGCGTTTGTGCGCGGGAAAGTCGAAAGCATTCAGGCCACTGAGCCGGAAACCGCCGACCCCATAAAGTATGAAACAATTGCCGGGCGTTATTTCCATCTTGCGCTTCGATACGCCGTGGCCGGTTCCAAGCCATTACTGCTTGTAGTCATGGGTCGAATCGGCACTGGCAAAACCAGTGTCGCTCGCGAGCTCGGGCGCGAATTGGACTGGCGGGTTTTTTCCTCCGATGAAATTCGCAAGACCCTCGCCGGCATTCCGCTCTCAGAACGAACCCAGCAAAACCGCCGCTACGAAGTGTATTCCGGGCAAATGACCCACCAAACTTACAGGAAACTCGTTGAAGACGGGTTTGGCGCGCTCAAAAAATACCCTGGCGCAATCCTTGATGCCACGTTTTCCACGCGCTCCCTCCGTCAATTTCTTCGTGATGAATGCGAGAAAGCAAACGTCCGGCTTCGCGTCGTGGAACTCGACGTTGATCCCGACGAAATCAAACGCAGACTCAGGTCGCGAAAGAACAATGTCGGCGAAATTTCCGATGCCCGCCTGGAAGATTTTGAAAAACTCAGCGCAACCTACGAATCGCCATCCGAGCTCGCGCCCGATGTAATCAGAGTCTCAAAGACGCGCTCCGTCTCCAACACTGTGCAAGCAATCCTGCTGCACCTAGCCGAGAAGCAAGTGGTAGGGACGGATCGCCGAGCCGTCCGCTAAGGCACATCTCTACGCCGCCGCCCTCTCGGGCATATCGTCATAAGTTTTGCCGTTGAGTTTTCGGCCAGTGACATGTTTGCGAACTCCACCCCACTGCTTAAAGAAAAATGGAATATCCCGCTTCCGACATGCTCGAAAGATTTCTCGAATCCATTCGATTTTGATCGGTCGAGCGCCCCATCCCGATTCGCCACCGACAATCACCCAGTGAATGTCGGTTAAATCGATTCCCGCGAGTGAACCGATTAGGGGCTCGCAGGAGAGAAAGCGAACGGCCGCTCGGACTTTTCTGAGATCATCGACGCGAAACAAGACGCGCGAATCCTCGACGCTCACACCCATCCAGACGTTCACCGGCCAATCAATTTTTGAAGCAACCGTTTTCAATCGGCCGCTCCGCTTTGTCAGAATTTGAAATGTATGCTGAGCGCACACGCGCATCGTCGCAAACACGCGCTGGATGAACTCGATCGGCACCTGTTCATGGAACAAATCGCTCATCGAGTTCACAAAGATCAGCCGCGGCTCACGCCAGCGCTTAGGTAGCTCAATGACGTCTTCGTGGAGCGTGACACTAAAGCCGTTGCGATATCGAGGATTGCCCATTGCTTGCAGCCGAAACGCCAAGCGCTCGGCGTAGCAATTCTTGCAGCCCGCACTGACCTTCGTGCAGCCGGTGACGGGATTCCACGTCGCCTCAGTCCACTCGATATGTGATCGCTCTGCCATCGTTAAGCTCTCAAAATACTCTGCGCAATTTTTAGTGCTGTCGATGCTGCCCGGGGATTGCCGGCAGCAAAGCACAGCAGATACAATGGAATGTTTCGGGAGTTTCGCAGTGGCAGCGGATTATTTGCTACGGCTGCGAAAACTGTTTTCAGGCGTTCCACAAAATATCGGCCAATCTTGCCGAAGTCGGTTTCTTTTGTTCTCACTTCCTCATCACCAAACAGAGTGTGCTCGACCTGTCGCGAATAAAAAGCATCGCGCCACTCGTCGGTTCCGAGAATTCTCGTTAGCGCCTGCGCCCATTTTTTGGGAGGCAGCTCAGTTCTCGTTAAGAGGCGATTCACCGCCACGCCGAGGGGGACAGAATCCACAAGTCGATCGCGCGCGTCCTAGCGATCGACTCGATGAGAGACCAGTCCACTTGCATTCCATACGGATCAAGGAACATGACTGCACGGCAAATCCGCCAGTCTGTCTGCTTGCACCAATCTTTCAAATATCTGTTCGCGTCTTCCTGCACAATCTTGACGCGCGCCGCCCGCTCAGCAAAGTGCTGTTTGAGTCTCTCAAGCTCCTGTGCGCGCGCCGCATCCTGCTCGATAAACAAGTATTGCTTGAACGGCGGCTCAACGTCCAATGCGATGCGGGCGCTGCCCTTCAAGAACGCCTCGGCCTCAGGCTCAGCCAATTCTTCGAACAACGTCGTTTGAGCGTCGAGGCGAGGCGGTTTTGTTCGGTAGCCAGTTCCTGCAAACGCATCTACATAAATTGGGATGAGTTTCTGCGCCTTATTACGAGCGAAAATGACCGTGTAGGCCGCCAAATACTTGCGCACCCGCTCCAATTTTTCGGCGGTCCAATCGCCGCCGAATTCATCAACCGGCATTCATCTCCTTGGTGACAGTTGCCATTCTACGTCGAACGCATCTCAGCAGGACAGTCAAAATTTTGCACTGCGCAGGGTTGCTCGCGCATCGCAATCTCTATATCACATCACCCAATCGTCGGGCATCGCGCTTAATTCCCCTTCTGCGCGATTTTGCCGATTTGCCGGCGGAAGAGTTTTGCGCCGCCGGAGGCTGGGTGGCGAACGTAATGCGCATCGACACCGAGGTTGTCGAGCTGGCCCGCGGCGATCCTTCCCAGGGCAACGACTTGCTTACATGGGAATAATTTTAGAAATACCTTGAGCACCCGTCGGCCGGCGGCTTGCTCTGACTTGTTAGGCGCGCGATTGCTCAACGCGCCGCCGCGCCAATTGAACGAGTGCCAGGGAAATGCGTTCCATAGAACGAATTCTTCGGGTCGTACGTCGAGCTTGAGCAATGTGCTCCAGACAATAGTCGCTGTCGGTTCGGAAAAGCCTGCCGGGCATATCTTCGGTTTGCTCGTGCGGCGGGGTTTGATGCCCGCAATGATCTGTAGCGGCGGTCTATGACCGCCGTTTCCGCGCAGCTTTCGTCGCTCGCAGAGCGCCGCTACAACTTCTTTCTTTTTTCCGAGGAGTATGCGCTCGGAGGTCATGGGAATTCCGCTGAAATGCCCGCCTTGATATCCGAGCGCTTCGCCGATCATGGCCAGTTTCGCCTTGCCTTGCCGTTTACATAGATAACCGCGCAACTGTTTGCGACGGATACCAGGCGCGTTCGGGCCAATATCGTTTTGCTTATCCACTTGCCACCACGGATTGAACACGGCGCCGGACGGCGATTTCTTTAAAAGTTTAATAAACTTTTCGACTGAATCGATGGCCATGAATTTTATTAAGCCACAAATTTTAAACTCCAAGTTTCAAAGAAATTGAAATCCAAGGTCTTGTCTCACGCTTCGCACAACCGGCTGAAGCTTATGCTGCGATAGCTGAGCGTGGGGATTCGGCTCAAGCGCGTTTACGATAAGCCGACCAAGGCCGATGGGCGGCGTGTGTTGGTTGACCGCATCTGGCCGCGCGGTTTAAGCAAGGAAAAAGCGGAAATCGATGAGTGGTTAAAGGAAATCGCGCCCAGCACTCCGTTACGGAAATGGTTTGGACACGACCCGGCTCGGTGGAAGGAATTCAAAAAGCGATACGCAGCGGAGTTGCGCGGTCGGCGTGATCAAGTCGAGAAACTCGCGCGGCTGGCCAGCAAGAGGACGACCACATTGCTCTTTGGGGCGAAGGACGCGGAGCATAACAACGCCGTAGCGCTGAAGGAGTACATCGAGGAACTCGGGTAAAGGCCAATGCCAGAGTTGCCTGATGTCGAAACATTCAAGCGATACCTCGACTCCACGTCATTGCATCAGCGTATCGACGATGTCGATGTGCGAAACGCGTATGTGCTAAAGGGCGTCTCGGCACGCGAGCTTGCGCGACGATTGAAAGGGTGCCGCTTCGAATCGAGTCGCCGCCATGGCAAGCATCTGTTCGTGAGCGTGAATGACGACTTGTGGATGCGTCTGCATTTTGGCATGACCGGCTCGCTACAGTATTTCAAGCACGGGGATCAAGCGGCGCCGCATGCGCGAGCGCTTTTTGTTTTCACCAATAACTATCGGCTCGCCTTTGATGATCAGCGCAAATTTGGCCAGATCGGATTGCTGAAAGATGTCGATGAATTTTTGAGAAAGCGCGGCCTCGGTCGGGATGCGCTCGATGTCGATCTGTCCGAATTTCAAAAGCTGCTGGGGAAACGCCGTGGCGCGGTGAAATCGATCTTGATGAACCAGAAGTTGATTGCGGGCATCGGGAACATTTACGCGGACGAAATTCTTTTCCGAGCACGCATGCATCCGGCGAGGGAAATCTCCGATCTGGGCGACAAAGCTCTCGCGAAGCTCTTCCGCGCGATGCGCTACATTTTGAAAAAAGCGATTGCGGCCAAAGCCGATGTCGATCGGATGCCGAAATCGTGGTTATTGCCGCATCGTGGCAAAGGCGGCAAATGTCCGCGGTGTGGCCGCGAATTAAAATCAGCGAAAATTGGCGGCCGCACCGCGTGGTTCTGCGCGCATTGCCAGAAGAGACCGTAGCACAGCCATCTTGGCTGTGGGGCCGGCGCGCATCTTGCCTGCCGGGAAGAGGTGTCAACCAGGCGAAACGCCCGGTTGCCCCACAGGCAAGATGCCTGCGCTGCCCATGGCTATGCCGCAGCGGTAAGCCGCCTTGCTTCGCCGCCTTCGTACTCGTAGAGAAAGCCAATAAATTGACGGCGATGGGCCTGTTCCTGCGCGGTGATTTCCAGAATGAGATCCTGTGTGACTAAATCGATCGGGTCGCACATCTTGATGAGTTTTTTGTATTGATCGATCGCTTCGTCCTCGGCGCGGATCACGCCGCGAATCACCGCGATCACGTCGGTGCTGTCCTTGGGCGGCTGCAAAAAACGCTGCGTGCGCTCCAAATCGAGCGAGCCAGGCAGGCGGCCTTCGAGCACTTTGATCCGATTGCCCAGCTTCCGCGCGTGCTGAAGCTCCTCTTCGATGTCACCCAGCAGCGCTTTTTTGATTTCCTCTGCCCGCACGCCATCGAGATCGATGGCGTTAGCCAGATAATTCTCCACCGTCTCCAATTCCATCGCGTATGATTTTTTCAGCTCGTTGATGATGTCCTGATTGGTAGTCATGGTTATTCGTCCTCCTCAAAGGGAATCGTTAGAGCCAGGGGCGGCGGTTCTTTTTGGCGGACAGCAGGCTGCACTACAGTGACGCAGACAGGGAGTTGTCCAGCGTCACTCCAAGTCTTGCGCTCGGCAATTATTTGATGTTTGATCACACGAGGCGCTGCCGCGCATGCGAGATAACCTATGGTGACTATTGCGACGTTTAATGAGCCGGATAAAGCGCGCCAGCTAAAGCGACGTTTCCACGACGCCGGGCTAAAGGCCGATGTTCACAACGAAGCGCCGCTACAACAGGTCGGTTTCATGTCCCGCCCGCAGGCGAACGCGAAAGTGATGGTGGACGACAATGATTTCGAGAAAGCGCAAAGCCTGATGATCGAGTGGGAATCAACCGATCCGGATATCTCCGCCGCCCTTATTCGCTGCCCGCAATGCGGCTCTTCGAATATCGAGTACCCGCAGATGACCCGAAAATTTATGACGCCTGCACTCGTGGCGGTGCTTTGCGCTCTGAAAATTATTCCCAAGGAGTTTTACTGCCAGGATTGTCACTTCACCTGGACCAACCAGGAGGAGCGCACCATTGGGCGGCTGTGGCATCGGTTCTTTCCTGGCGGGGAGACCAGTTAGATCCCAGCGAAAAGCGGACCGCAAAAGCGGATGACACAATTAGGGATGCAGAAAACGCTCAACGCTCAACGCTCAACGCTCAACGCTCAACGGGCTACTTCTGAGTTGGGCGTTGGACGTTGGATGTGGGACGTTGGGCGTTTCCCTCGTCATCCATGAAGTGGCTTCTCGTTTTACTGCTTGCACTGGCCATCTTCGGCGGAGCCGCCTGGTTCGGCTATAACACCTTTGTCAAAGAAGAAATCGAAGTGAAAAAGGAGCAGCGCGGCGAGATCACTCCGCCGCCCGCGGTGGACGTCAGCCTGCCGGAATTTCAAGCCGCTGCCCAGCTGCGACAGGGAGGCAAGCTGGCCGAAGCGCGCGATGCGCTTATCGCGTTTATCCAAAAATATCCCTCCGGAAAGCATCTCGACGAGGCGCGCGATTTGCTCGGGGAAGTGAACATTGAAATTTTGCTGTCGCGTTATCCCTCTCCGGAAAAGAACGAATACGTTGTGAAACCTGGGGACGTGCTGGCGAAGATTGCGCGGAAGCTCAAGACGACGCCGGAAATGATTATGCGCATGAATAATATGAGCGGCACCATGCTGCACATCGGCGAACACCTGCTCATTTCGCACCCGGACTTCTCGATGACGATTCAACGAAAGACGAACCTGGTTGTGCTGCTGAATCACGGCGTGTTTTTCAAACAATATCACGTGCAAGAAGCAAAGCTGCCGCCCAAACAGCCGGCTAAAATCACGACGAGAGTTGCCGAAACGTTGGCTTGGAAGGACGGCAAACGCATCGGCATCGGCAGCAAAGACTACCTGGCCAGCACCAAGTGGATCAGGCTCGCCGGGGCTTCAGGCTATCTGTATTCGGTGCCCGATTCAGCGCATCCCAATCTCGATCAACCGCCTCCTCCCGTGGGTCTCGGGATGGCCGCCACCGATCTCGAGGAGCTAAGCAGCCTTGTAAACAGCAGGACGCCTGTCACCATTATTGACTGAGATGCGGTCAAGGTTGAAGCGTCTTGCTCCTCTGTCATGTTGAGCGGAGCGAAACATCTCTGATATCGGGTTGCAGCAGATCAGCACCAGGAAATAATCAGAGATTCTTCGCTCCGCTCAGAATGACAAAGAACTGATTTCCGGCTTTAACGCTTCAACGCTTTAACCCTTTAACGTCCATGGACTGGCAACCGCTGGATTTTGAAAAACCGATCTTCGAGCTGGAACGGCGATTGCAGGATTTGAAGGATCACTCTGACAAGCACGATGTCGATCTCGATTCGGCAGTGAAAGAACTGGAGACAAAGCTTCGCGAAACGCGCCGCCGGGTTTATGGCAATCTGTCAGCCTGGCAGCGTGTCCAAATCGCGCGTCATACGCAACGGCCGTTCGCGTTGGATTACATCGAGCGATGTTTTACAAATTGGGTCGAGCTCCACGGCGATCGCAGGTTTGCCGATGACCGAGCGATGCCGTGCGGCCTGGCCATGCTCGGCAGCCAACGTTGCGTGGTCATCACTCACCAGAAAGGACGCAACACCAGGGAGAATGTGATGCGCAATTTTGGTTGCGCGCATCCCGAGGGCTACCGCAAGGCGCTGCGATTGATGCGGCTGGGCGAAAAGTTTCGCATGCCGATCACCTCATTGATCGATACGCCGGGCGCTTTTCCCGGCATCGGCTCGGAGGAACGCCACATTTCAGAAGCGATTGCGGTGAATCTCCGCGAAATGATGAGATTGCGCGTCCCCATCGTCGCCGCCGTCATCGGTGAAGGCGGATCCGGCGGCGCTCTGGGAATTGGTGTTGCAGATCATGTGCTGATTCTCGAGAACGCTTACTACTCGGTGATCAGTCCCGAAGCGTGTTCGGCGATTTTGTGGAGAGACCGGCGGCATGCAGCCGAAGCGGCCGAGGCGCTCAAGCTGACTGCGCAGGATTTGTTGAAACTCGAAGTCGTGGATGAAATCATCCCCGAGCCGGAGGGCGGCGCGCACCGGGACTATGAGTCCGTTGCTGAGAACCTTGGCAGCGCGCTGCGCCGGGTTCTCCGGCAGCTTTCTCAGGTTCCAATTGTCGAACTGCTGGAAAAGCGGTATCAAAAATTTCGTCGGCTAGGTGTCTTCACGGAAGGCAAAGGCGCTGGTGCCTCGGCTGGCTCTTGATGTGATGTTTAGCATGGGTAAACGAAGGGGTGTTTGCTGGCTCGGCGTAGCCGCTGCTGTCACGTTAGCGCACATCAGCGCTGTTGCGTCGGAGTTCTATTTCGATCGGGACACTTTCTCTTTCGCTAATCAAACCGTGTTTGAATATCACCAAGGGCACGCTTCTTTACGCAAAGGGCCCACGAGGCGCGACGCATATAAGCGACACTGTTTCGTGATGTGCCGCACCGTCATGCAATTTAAGAAGTTCGCGCGTTTCGATCCGCGCGGCGCGCCCCTGGACGACGCGTCGTTGGCTGCCCGCATTCGCGCTGTGATACACCGGGCGGCCTGGGCCGATCCGTTGCCGGAAGATCAACGCATTGTTTTTCCCGGATACAAGGACTTGCGGGAAATGAGCAAAGCACGCCGGGAACTTGTGCAGCTAAACATCGGCCACGGCTGGCCAAGCTACTTCCGAATCAGCAATGCCCGCATGATTTTTCAGCAGAACGCCGGGTACCAGGAGAAGACCCATGAGCATTTGAATGCGGCTTTGGCGCGCGGGGGGTTGTTCATTGGCTTTCTTACGACTTACCCCCGTCTCAGCATCAATCACTCCGTTTTAGTTTATAAGCGAAAGCTGTTTTCTCCGAATCCTGGGGACGAACGCTATTTGGTTTACGATCCTAATCATCCTGAGTCGCCGCGCGAGCTGGTTTGGTCTCCGCAAACGCGCTCTTTTTCCTATCAAAAGGACTGGGATTTCATCGGCGGCTTCGTGCGCATTTATCAAGTTTACGGCAAATGGATGCAGTGAGAGCGATTCTCTTAGGAGACTGTTGAAATACTGGAATGACCCGCGTTGCTGATGATTCTTGGCCTGAGCAAGGCGCGACGAAGGAGCATACCCTTCATGGGTCTGTGACTGAGGAGCAACGCCGCTCAGGCCAAAAAGCAGCGCAACCCTTCGGGCGGAAGCAATTTGAGGCGTCTGGCTGCGTTGCTCGCTCGTTACAGATCCACGAGGGACATGCGCCTCCCTTGCGTCTTGCCATCCGCCCCAACTTGCTTCCGCGCGGGCCATCCCAGTATTTCAACAGTCTCCTAGAGGGAGCATCAATGCCAGATCAACCGTCACCACCCAAACCAACCCCGCCGGCGCCGACGCCGCCTCCGGAACCATTGCCGCCGAATCCGCCGGTGCCGCCGATAGGAAGGTAAACTGTAGCCGTCGTCCTGTGGGCGACGCGGTATGCGCGTCGCCAAACACATCAGCGCCTTGCTTCCCACAGGGAAGCGGCTACAGCTTATTTTCCCGGTGGAAACAGAAATCGTAGCGCCGGTTCGACGCGCGCTGCCCAGGCCGCTTCGCTGTGATCGGCGCCTTTAACTTCGAGATAGCTAAGATCGACATCGAGCTGCCAGCCTTTGTCGATTAAGCAATCGCGTAAGTCGCGCGCCAGTTCCCAACCCGGCTCGCCCGTCCCAGTGTCGAGCCAGATTTTCAGAGGCGGTTTTTCACCCAGGATGCCCACCAGACGGAAAATCGCGTAATCGTCCCACCAAATCGATGGCGACATCACAATTAAGCGTGTGAATACTTCTGAATAAAAAATTCCCATCGCCAGTGTGGCCAACCCGCCGAGCGATGATCCACCGAGACCAGTAAATTCTGCATCCCGTTTCGTTCGATATTTTTTGTCGATGAACGGCTTCAATTCCTCTATCAAAAATTGGCCGTAGATGTGGGCCAGCCCTCTGCTGCGTTTTTTGCGTTGTGCTTTGGTGTCGATCACGCCCGGCGTAGGCGCATATTCATGAATCCGTTCTTCGTCGATGATTGCGACTGCGACGATAATGAGCGGCTCGATAAGATTTCCGCGAATCAGACGTTCGGCAGTTTCGTCCACGCCCCATTCCACGCCCGAAAACGAAGTTGCTGCATCGAAAACGTTTTGGCCATCGTGCAAATACAGTACCGGATAACGCCGGCGAGAAAAACGCCGGTAGCCGCGCGGCAGATAAACCAGAATGTCGCGCCGGTTGCCGAGAATCTTCGACCGAAACGCGCGGTGCCGTTTGATGTTGCCGGTAAGCGTGTGTTTGCGCATTGGAAAAAGGAGACGCTTCGATGAAGATGGAACGTAGCGCAAGCCTCCCGGTTCGCCGCCGGACGAATCCGCCGAGGCGGACTTGCGATCTAGCGGACCCGCAACCAAGATGGTCGCGCTACTTCGATGAATGAACGTTACATCAAATGGTACACGCCCTGGCTGAGTCGCGAATTTGAAATGCTCGTCTTCGGAAACGGCGGCGGCCTGCCTCTGATTCTGTTTCCGACTTCGTTTGGCCGTTATTATCAGAACAAAGATTTCGGCCTGGTCGGTTCTGTGAGCGGCTATGTCGATGCAGGCAGGGTCACGGTCTATTGCCCGGACGCGATCGATCTTGAAAGTTTTTATAACAAATCGATCCACCCGGCCGATAGAATGCGGACTCACAACGCGTACGAAAACGTAATCGTGCATGACGTCTTCGATCTTGCCCGGCGCGAGTGCCATTGTCATCGCGTTGCGGTTTGTGGCGCCAGCCTGGGCGCGTATCACGCTGCAAATATCGCCTTTCGTCATCCGGAAACCGTCAGCCACCTGATCAGCTTGAGCGGCTCATTCGACATCAGCTCGTTTTTCAACGGCTATCACGATGACAACATTTACTTCAACAGTCCGTATGAATATCTCCCAAACACGACCGACCCGTGGAAATACAATCACATGGCTATCATCATCGGCACCGGCGAATGGGACAACACCCGCTATGAATCCTATCGCTTGTCTGAAATCTTGAATTCAAAACGCATCAGGCATTGGCTCGACGACGGAAAATGGCGCGGACATGATTGGAATTACTGGCGCGACATGCTGCCACATTATTTGTCGAAACTGTGAGGCGCCCGTGTTGTCGCATTTTATCAACCTCGAGCTTTTCAACTTGTCATTCCGGGCGGAGTTTCGGAGAGCGAAACACAGTCGAGGAATCTCTAATGTTTCTAAATTCGAATCGCGTGTTAAAGGTTTGATTCCAAGCTCGCTCGACTGGGCCGCGGGCGTGTTGCAGAAAGGACAATAGTAAGAGATTTCTCGACTTCGCCTCCGGCTTCGCTCGAAATGACAGAATGGCAATGAAACTGGTTATCGCTGCGACCGGTGCCAGTGGAACGATCTACCTGCAACGATTGCTCGAGCAGATCGATTGTTCGGCGCACGAGGTGCATCTCGTCATCAGCGTGCCCGCAACTGAGGTTGCCAAGCAGGAGCTCGATCATTTGAAAATCCCGCCGAATGTTTTACAGCATTCTGAAAATGACATGCGCGTGCCGTTCGTGAGCGGCTCGTCGCGTTTCGACGCGATGGTGATTGTCCCCTGTTCGATGGCCACGCTGGGCCGGATCGCTTCCGGTTCCAGCGATAGCGCGCTGCTCCGCGCAGCCGACGTTTTTTTGAAGGAACGGCGGAAGTTGATCCTCGTCCCGCGCGAGACACCGTGGAACTTGATTCACGCGCGCAACGTGGTCACGCTGCTCGAGGCTGGAGCGATTGTTTTGCCAGCGATTCCCTCCTTTTACAGCCGTCCCAATTCCGTAACCGCATTGGTGGACACAGTAGTCTGGCGCATCCTTGACCAAATTGGGCTTCCAAGTCCCGGTGCATATCGCTGGGGACAGGAGAGCGCCGCGGTGAAACGACCCCGAAAGAAAAGTTGAAGATCGAAGGCAGGCTTGCGCGATGGTTGGTTGCGTTCGGATTTCGATTGCTGCAGCTCTGGGCGCGCACGCTGCGCTACGAGATTGACGACCGGGCAGGCATTGTCGGCAAACCAGTCACGGAGAATTATGTCGGCGCGCTCTGGCACAATCGATTGTTGATCTTTCCATTGGTCTTGCAGCGTTTTTTTCCACAACGCCATGGCGCCGCACTGATCAGCGCCAGCCGCGACGGCGATTTGCTTGCCGACGCCGTTCAACGTTTCGGCTACGATGTGATTCGCGGCTCCAGTTCGCGCATGGGAGCGACCGCAATTCTTCAGCTCACGCAGGTGCTGGCGTCTGGCCGCGATGTGGTGATCACGCCGGACGGGCCGCGTGGCCCGGCCTATGAACTTGGTCCCGGAATTATCTTTCTCGCGCAAAAATCGGGCGCGCCGGTGCTGCCGATGAATCTGGAGTATTCGCGCTGCTGGCGGCTGGGAAGCTGGGACCGGTTCATCCTGCCGCGACCATTTGCGAAAGTGCGCGTGCTGATCAGTCAGCCGCGCTACGTGAAACCGACCGGCACCCCTGAGGAATTCGAAGCCGAACGCCTGGCGTTGCAGGACGCCATGATGGCGCTGGTTGAAATGCGCTAAGACCCGAATTTCACGAATTTACACGAACTAAATCAGACCGACGGACTCTGCCATTCGTGACAATTCGTGTAATTCGTGTCTCAATTGCCTGCATCACCATGGCGAAATTGATCGATGGACGCGCAATCGCGGAGAAAGTGTATGTCGATCTTCGCCGTGAAATCGCCGAGCTGAAATCTAAAGGCGTTACCCCGGGGCTCGCTGTCATTCTCGTTGGACACAATCCGGCTTCGCGCACGTATGTGCGCTCGAAAGACAAGATGTGCCGCGAGCTTGGCCTGCACTCGGTGAAGCTGGAGCTGCCGGATTCGACAACGCAGGCCGAGCTGCTCAGCCGCGTTGCAGAATTCAATCGCGACTCGAATATTCACGGCATTCTGGTCCAGTCGCCGCCACCTGAGCACATCGACGAAGCAGCAATCGTGCGCGCACTCGATCCGAACAAGGACGTGGACTGCTTTCACCCGGAAAACGTCGCAAAGCTCGTGCTCGATGATCCCAGCGGCTTTGTGCCGTGCACGCCGCTGGGCGTTCAACGTTTGCTCCTTGAAAGCAACATTGAGATCAGGGGCGCGCATGTTGTTGTTCTTGGCCGCAGCATGATTGTGGGAAAACCGGTGGCACTGCTTCTCATGCAGAAGAACAAAAACGGGAACGCCACTGTCACAGTCGTGCATTCGCGCAGCCGCGATCTCGCCCAGATTACGCGTTCAGCCGACGTTATCGTTGCCGCGATTGGGCGCGCGGAATTTCTGAGAGCCGACCACGTGCGCGAAGGCGCCGTGGTTATCGACGTGGGAATCAATCGCGTGGAAGACGCGGCGAGGGAGCGCGGCTACCGTCTGGTGGGCGATGTTGCATTTGAGGAAGTATCGAAAAAGGCAGGCGCGATTACGCCCGTGCCCGGCGGCGTCGGGCCAATGACCATCGCCATGCTGATGGCGAACACGGTGAAAGCAGCCAGGCAATCGATGGGCAAGCCTATGTAATTCGTTAAATCGTTGGAGCGTTTGAGGCGGATTCGTTCCTTGTCATTCTGAGCGAAGCGAAGAATCTCTGGTTATTTTTGGGCGCTCAAATTGCCACAGGCCCGATAATCAGAGATGTTTCGCTCTGCTCAACATAACAGAGGAG
>QHQA01000112.1 GCA_003219695.1 Verrucomicrobiota bacterium | reverse complement strand
TGTCGTGCCAGGCTGGTACGCCATGGCCTCCGTCAAATGGCTGCAGCGCGTCATCGTCACTGACCGGCCGTTTAACGGTTATTATCAAACGATCGATTACGCCTACTGGAAAAGGCGAGGGGAGATTGCCGAGCGCACGCCGCTAACTGAATTGCAAGTCAAAGCGCAAATCGCCAGGCCGGGCGAGGGCGAAGCCGTTCCAGCGAAGTCCAATGTGCGCCTTCACGGCGCCGCGTGGACGAGCGACGGTGAAATCACAAAAGTGGAACTCAGCACCGATGGCGGCGCCAGTTGGAGTGAGACGAAGCTGATCGACAACCCTGTTCCAAACGCATGGCGTCGCTGGGAATGTCAATGGCGAACACCGTCACAACCGGGAAAACAAATTCTCATCGCGCGCGCCACCGATTCCCAGGGCCGCACGCAACCAGTCCAGCACGATCCCGATCGTGGCACTTACATGATCAACCACATTCTGCCCATCGAAGTAGAAGTGTGGTGACTTGTCCTCGGGGGGAGCACAGGCTGCCAGCCTGTCCTTTTCGGCAGCTCGCCGAAAAGGTCTTCGGAACGATTTCACCCATTCGGGTGTTGCAACGCGCTCGATGGCGTCGGCAGGCTGCCGACGACTGCACGCTGGCAGCGTGCGCTCCCCAGATTTTCTTTTCGCGCGGAGTGATTGTTGATCTTATTGAAGTTTATAGCTGCTTCGCGTTAGATTGGCCGCAATGTCACTCGTTTTTAAAACAATTCAGACCGACGGAATCGTCGAGCTTTCATATCTGCTCGGTGACGATGACGAAGGAGTGGGGGCGGTTTTTGATCCGAGAGCAGACGTAGATGTGTACGTGGACATGGCGCGCGAAACCGGCCTTGCCATCACGCATATTTTCGAGACTCACATTCACGCCGATCTGGTAAGCGGTTCGCGCGAGCTTTGCGCTCGGGTTGAATCGGCGAAAATTTATGCGAGCCACGAAGGCGGCGCGGAGTACGGATTCGAACATGAACCGGTTAAGGACGGCGACCGCTTCGAATTCGGCGAGGTAACTGTGACTGCGCGGCATACTCCCGGTCACACGCCCGAGCATATAGCGTATGTGCTCGCGGAATCCGATCATCCCGACGAACCGTGGGCAGTGCTCACCGGCGATTCGCTCTTCGTCGCGTCTGCGGGCCGGCCTGATTTGCTGGGGGAAGGACGCTCAAAAGAGCTTTCCGAAAAACAATTCTACACGCTGCGCGACTTTTATCTCAAACTTCCAGATCACGTGATGATTTATCCCAATCACGGCGCCGGGTCGCCGTGCGGCGCGGACATCGGCGCGCGATTGACCAGCACCATCGGGTACGAACGAAAGTTCAACAGGTTTCTCAAGTTCGACGATGCCGCCAAGTTCACGGAGTTCGCTCTCGGGACGATCCCGCCAGTGCCCAAGTACTATCCGCTAATGAAAAAAATCAATGCGAAGGGCCCGGAGGTCCTGGGAAATCTGCCGCGCGTCCCGGCGCTTCCGCCGAAAGCATTCAAGAAAGCGATCGAGAACAAGACCGGCGTGCTCGTCGATACACGGATGATGCTGGCATTTGGCGGCGGGCATATTCCGGGCGCGCTCAACATTGGCGGCTCGCCGATTCTCTCGATCTGGGCGGGTTGGATGCTCGACCCCGAGGAGCCAATTCTTCTCGTGCTCGAAAGCGACGACGACCTGGAGCGCATCGTGCGCCTGTTTGTGCGCACGGGTTGCAGTGGGATTTCCGCTGGCGCGAATCGGGCAGATGAGTGTGCACGAGCTGAATGAACGGAAGTCCTCATTGCAAGTTCTCGATGTGCGTTCGCCCGGCGAATGGAGAAAGGGACGTGTTCCGGGCGCGCGGCACATTTTTGTGCCGGAACTGTGCAAGCGAATCAATGAGCTTGATCGCAATAAACCGACGGCGGTTTATTGCGGCAGCGGTTACCGCGCGAGCATCGCCACCAGCATTTTAAAACCGGAAGGATTTAGCGAGCTTTGGAATGTGCCCGGGAGCTGGGAGGCATGGAAAAAGGCAAAGCTGCCCGTGGAAGGAGCGGACGGCGAATGAATGCAGCGTCCGCAACAACTCAAGGAGTGACGGCTTCCCAGCCCCGAAAGCTTTCGGGGCTGCCCAGGCCTCACTCTTTGTTAGTACCGATGCGAGCCGAGACGCAATGAACGGATCGACAACGACCACAATCCCACGTCGC
>QHQA01000111.1 GCA_003219695.1 Verrucomicrobiota bacterium | reverse complement strand
GGCCCCAAGCCATTCCCGATGCCGCCAAGCAAGCCATGCTCAATCGCAACGTTCAGAACTTGCAGGCAACTGTCACGGAGCAACAGCACCAAATAGACATACTCACAACCCAAGTGAAAGAGAACGCCGCTCAGATCCAAAAAGCGAACGCCCAGCTCGAAATGAGTAAGCCGCCGGCCAAAGTTGTTGTGAACAAACCTTAAAACCATTGGTTGAGAGAGAGTTCACGGCTTCGGCCCGACGCTTCCGGCTGGTTGGATTTTCAGCAAGGTGCGGCAGATTTTGACGGCGATGGCCATACTGATTATGTGTGTGCAATTCCGGGACTATTTTGGTCAACGCCGCGTCGGCTGCCTCTACCGGTCGGTTGAAGCTTGCTCGGGCAGTGAGCAACCGGTAGCGCGTATAGGACGTAGTCATCATGCGCCGCTTCGGTCCGCTCTAGCTTGATTTGGCGGACAAGCAGCGAAGCCACAATGGCGGCATCGACGGCAGCGGAATCTGCGCTAACCATTTAGGTAATGACCAGGGAGGAAATCGCCGGTATTCTCGAGCAGATCGCAACACTGCTGGAGTTGAAGGGCGAAAATCCATTCAAGGTCCGAGCTTATACGAACGCAGCGCGCGCGATCGAAACTTTCGGCGGGAACGTACCAAATTTTCAGGATGAAGAAGCAGTGGCGAAGATTCCGGGGATCGGGAAGAGCATCGCACTGAAAATTAAGGAACTCGCCGAGACCGGTTCCCTGAAATACCTCGAAGATTTGCGCGCCGAATTTCCGGAGGCCATTCTGGAGTTGTTCTCGATTCCCGGCTTGGGCGCGAAAAAAATCAAGGCGCTGTACGAGCAACTGCGCGTCAGTTCGATCGAGCAGCTGCGCCAGGCTTGCGAGGCGGGTCGCGTGGCGGAATTGCCTGGTTTCGGTGAAACAACGCAGGCGAAGATTTGCAAAGCGATCGAGGAACGAACCCGGCATTCCGGTTATTTTCAATTCGGGCAGATCGCGCATGAAGCGGAGACATTAAGAAACGATTTGGCAGGTCAATCCGATGCCATGCAGGTGGAGGTTGCAGGCAGTTACAGGCGGCGAAGAGAAATTGTGCATGATGTCGATCTGCTGGTGGCGACAAAAAACCCCGAGGCGATCACAAAATTTTTCGTTTCTCATCCATTGGTGGAATCGGTCATTGCCCAGGGGCCGACCAAATCGAGTGTGCGGCTTCGTTCAGGGGTTCAGTGTGACCTGCGTGTGGTGAGCACGGCAGAATATCCGTTTGCGCTCGCTTATTTCACCGGAAACAAGGAGCACAATATCGAGCTGCGCAGCCGCGCGCTTAAACGGGGCTGGACACTGAACGAATATCGACTCGGCCCGCTCCCGATTGACCCAAAGGCGAAAAAGAAAATCCGGCCGAAAAAAATTCCGAAGGTGCGTGATGAATCTGATTTGTACCGGGCTGTGGACCTCGATTTTATTCCTCCGGAACTGCGGGAAAACTGGGGAGAGTTTGACGCTGCCCAAAATCACGCGATCCCGAAATTGATCGAGAAAGAAAATTTGCGCGGCACATTTCACTGTCACACGCTGGCAAGCGACGGCCACAACTCGATCGAAGAGATGGCGGAAGCTGCGCAGGAGCTCGGGCTAGAGTATCTGGGCATCGCCGATCACAGCCGCAGCCAGATCCAAGCGCACGGGCTCGACGAGAAAAAACTGCTGGCGCAGGTCGCGGCGATTCGGAAGCTGAACAAAAAGTTCGACGGCTTCCGTCTTTTTGCTGGAGTGGAATGCGACATTCTTCGGGATGGTTCACTTGATTTTCCCGACGAAATTTTGTCGCAACTCGATTTCGTAGTCGCTTCTGTTCATTCTGCTCTTGGTCTGAGCGAAGCGGACATGACCGGGCGCATGGTTCGCGCGATGCAGAATCGGTTCGTGACTATGCTGGCGCATCCGACTGGCCGCTTGCTTTTAAAACGCGAGTCGTACCAGATCAATGTCCCCGCGATTCTCGACGCAGCGGCGCACACCGGCACTTGGATCGAACTCAACGCCGCTCCAAAACGGCTCGATCTCGATTGGCGTTGGTGGCCAATGGCGAAACAGAAGGGCGTCAAATGCGTAATTAACCCGGACGCGCACCGCGCCGAGCGTTTGCAGGATTTATGGTTCGGGATCGGCATCGCGCGCAAAGGCTGGCTCACCAAAGCGGATGTGGTGAATTGTTTGCCGCTCGGCAAAATCCAGAGCGTATTGCGAGCGAAGCGGGAAGTAGCGTAAGCGTCTCGCGTCCCAGTGTAGATACCCGCGCAAGCCAGAGGCTTACGCTACACTTTCTCGTTGTGGCATGAACATGACGAGGCATTTGCAGGCCCCGCCCGCCTTGATGAATTCGCTCATCGGCAATTCGTGGCAGCGGTAGCCGCGCTCGTGCAGCCTGGTCACGAGCTGGGGGGCGCCTTCGGGCAAAACAATGTCGCGCTCCAGAACAACCGCATTACATGAAAAATGCGTCGCCTCTTCCTGCGAAACATCAATTAGATCGATCACATGCTCGCGAATTGCGCGCTGGCCGTATTCATCGAACGCCATTGGAAACCAGAACGCCCCGCCGTCGGGCAACGGGCAAAAACACGTGTCGAGGTGATAAAAGCGCGGATCAACCAGTTCCACCGAGATCACCAGGCAGCCCAGCATGTCGGCGACGGCGCGATGCGATTGAATATCGGACCGAAATTTGTAGCCGCAAAAGAGCACGTCGCCGCCAAAGAGCGCATCGCCTTCGCCTTCGAAGTAACGATTTTCCGGCAGCCAACGCACTTCGTAACCGCGTTGCTTCATCCATTCCGCGAAGAACGGCTGCTCGCCGGCGCGCTCTTTGTGGCGGAAATTGCTGGGAATAAATCTGCGACCAACGGTTAGGCCGGCGTTGGCGGTGAAAACCATATCGGGAAGTCCCGGCTGCGGCGCAATCAGATGCACTTTGCGATCCAATTTTGAGAGGGTCGCGTGCAATCCTTCCCATTGCTTTTGCGCTAGCGCTGCCTCGGCGCCGCGGGCACGACTCATCCAGGGATTGATTTCGTATTCGATCCCGTAGTAATCGGGCGGACAAAGAAGCAGCTCGCGCATGGAATGGTCAATTTAGTCGCGAATACGGGAGTCGCTGAGATAATCGGCGAGTTCCCGAAGAAATGGTTCCACATCCGTGACCAGGCCAATTGACTGCAGCGGCTGATGCTCGACTGCTCTTTCCACTGCCGAAGGGTCGATATCCACGCAGACGGTTTTCACGCTGGGCGCCAGCATGCTGGCCACCGCAAGCGAATGCTGGATGGTTGCCAGCAGTAAGGCGTGCGTCACGTCGGCCAGTTTTTTGCGCATCACTTTTTGAGCTTCGATTGCGTCTGTCGTCACGCCCGGAATCGGTCCCTCATCGCGAATCGAGCCGGTCAGCACAATATCGACATTGTGCCGGACACACGCATGCATGATGCCGCTGGTGAGGATATTTTTTTGCACCGCTGCCGCGATTCCTCCCGCTTCGCGGATGGCATTGATCGCTCGCATATGGTTCTCGTGTCCGCCGCGCGCGAAGGCTAGGTCGGGGTTCACTCCCAAAGAGGTGCCAAACAACGCCCGTTCCACGTCGTAAGCAGCAAACGCGTTTCCGGCAAAAAAACGATCGACATATCGCGATTCGATGAGGCGCACCAAATGCCGGCTGGCGCCGGTGCGCACGATCGCAGGCCCGGCCACGACTGCGATTTTACCCTTCGCCGCGTGCGCGCGTCGCAATTCACCAGCCAGCTCGCGAATGATGGCCGATTTCGGTTCATCCGCGTCGATGATGGTGTTGATGAACTGAAAAAGATCCGTGCGCGATGTTGCGCGCTGCACCGGCACGACGCGGACACCCTGGTGACCGACCACGATCTCATCGCCTTTGTGCACATCGAAAAACTTTACCGCTCGGGCGGCGCGCCGTTTTCGATCAACTGCGATCGCGCTATTCATCATGGCAGGCCGCACTTCGATTTCTTTGCCGTCAAACCGGACGAAGGTTTGCTGGTTGGTCGTGACGTAGAAATCGCGCGGAAACACTCCGTCGGCGGGGGATGCGGCCAGTTGAGCGTCCGCGTGTTCGGCCACTTCGGCGCCGTGCTGTCGCAGGCGCAGAATCAATTCGTCCAGCGCCTCGCTTGTTTTGGCCGACACCTCGATTCGCGCGAAGCTTTGGTCGGCTCGTCTTTTACCGATCTTAATCTCACCGATCTTAAAATTCGCGCCGTGGGTCAGAATTTGATCCAGCACCTTCGGCAGAATCAGCGAGTCAATGATATGTCCGCGCAACTCGATCGTTTCCGAAAACATCCGCAAAGTTTAGCCAAGGAAAACGACCACGCCAGTTACCCGCAGATTGTTTTAGCGGCTTGTATCAGACGCGAAAGTTCAATAAATAGGCAGCGCCAATAATCGATATGGAAAAACCAAACGCACGCGGGCCTTCGCCGAACCGCAAAGCGCATCGCGCCCTGGGGCCGAAACTAAATCGAAAGATAAAGCGCCCGCCGCCGCTGCCTTCGAATAAAAACGTACCCAAACCGAAGTCCCAGTGTTGATCATTAGGTCCGGAATAGATGCACAAGGATTTGCCAGCTCTCACGACGAAGATTGCGGAGGTGCTTTCAAAAGGCTCCGAGTATCTCGTCACCCAGCCGGCCGAGCTGCGAGTTCTGCGTAACATGTCCGACGCGGAAATTCGAGACTTCGCGAGAAACCACGGCTGGCGCGTGATACATCGTCTCGGGGGACGGCAGGTTGAATTCTACAACGACGCGAGCGAGCGGGCGCTGTAGCCGGGATCGGTGATCCCGGCATTGAGCTGGACAGCGCAAAGCAGTTGGCTTACGTGTGCTGGCGCGTTCCAAATGGAAGCGACGAAGATTTATTTTATTGTTTTCGGCGTTTTGACGATCGTCGGCGGCATTATCGGTTACGTAAAAGCAGGCAGCGTGGCGTCGATCATTGCCGGCGCGGTCACCGGAGTCTTGCTGCTCGTAGGGGCGTTTCTTTTGCCGGAACATCGAGCGGCGGGATTAGCGATCGCGCTCATCATTTCGCTTTTACTCGCGGCGCAGTTCATTCCCAAATTTTTGCGAACTAGCAGATTTATGCCCGCGGGAATAATGTCGGTCCTGAGCGTGATCGGGATCATTGCGGCCATTGTCGCCTGGGTAAAAAAGTAATCGCGTGGGAAAAATTCGCCTTCGGACGTGGCGGCGGCTGGTGCTGGTCCTATTCGGCGCGCTTTTCGCTGCGATCATTTATCGCTGGATCTCGCTCGAACGACTACAGCGCGTCGCGCCGGCTGAATTACCGGCGATGCCAACACCGGAACCGACTCCGAGCCGCCCGCCGGTGATCACCGGAAAATTGGACACGGGTAAACTGTTCAACGGGATCACGCTCCGTTCGACAGTCGAAACGATCCCTGGCGCCGATGCCGCCACGGAACGCAGCCAGCCGGACAGTTACGTGCTCGATCTAAGACTTCAGGCGCGCGTGCCTTCGCCGAATAAGGCGATCGAAGAACTGGCGAAAGTCAGTCCCCAACTGCCGAGGCTGTTGCCCGGGCTGGCGTCGATGTTATCAGCCGATCCGGTTTCTCCGCTTTACGCTCAGCTTTACGACACAAAAGTCAGAATGCTGCGCGAAAACCTCGCCCGGCTCGATCTGCTTCTGTCGCGGCATAATTTCTTCGATTGCCAAACTGTTCTGCAACTTCAGCATCCACAGAGTCACCGAAAAGCGCTCCTGCTCCAGGCGGACATGGACGTGGATTCGGACGGTTCCGACGCGGATCGCATGCCTGCGAGCACGGGTGCGCCGACTAATTTCAAGCCGTCCACCAGTTATCGCTGGCCAAAGAAAACGGCTGCGCCGAATCCGTATCTCGCAGCGACCGAAGATGCATTGAAACGCGCAGAAGCTGAGTACGCGCTTGCAACTACCGCTCCCGCGCGAAAATCCAGCCTGCGCAACGCGATCGCACAAATGCGCGTCGAAATTGGCACGCTGAAAAAGTACAGCTTCCTCATCGGCGCCATTGACCCTTTTATCGTGGTGCCGGGCGCATTTACACATGGTCCTGAGCCAATCAAACCGGGCGATTATGCGCTTGTTATTTTCGGCGACTCGATTTATCCAGCCATCGTTGGCGACATTGGGCCCAATGACAAAGTCGGAGAGGCGTCGCTGCGCATCGCGAAACAGATCAACTCGCTTTCGACGCCGTACAATCGTCCCGTGAGCGATCTCAAGGTGAGCTACATCATTTTTCCTGGAACGGCGGACAAGCCATTTGGCCCGCCGGACTTAGAAAAAATTCACGCGCGCTGCGAAACACTGGTCAAAGAGCTCGGCGGTACCAGCGTGCCGTTGCATCACTGGGAAAACATCATCCCGCCTTCGCCCACTCCTAGCCCCACTGCGAGTCCTTCGGCATCTCCGAGCGTGGCGCCGTCGCCTTCGGCAACTGTGTCGGTTACACCGTCTATTTCACCGTCGCCGACATTTGCGTTTCCCGTTTCCAGTCCAACGGCAATCACGGCGACTAGTTCGACGCCTACCCCGAGGAACTCACCTGCGGTGAAGCGAAGTCGCATCAGGAAACGTAAGCCGTGAACCTGATCATCCGCGATGCTGTTGCGGCCGACCTGCCGGCGATCATCGAAATTTACAACGCCACTGTGCCGACGCGCATGGTAACGGCTGAGCTGGAGCCGACCACCGTCGAAGCGCGTTTGCCATGGTTTCGCGAACATTCGCCGCACGAATATCCATTCTGGGTCGCAGAATCGGACGGTTGCGTGATTGGTTGGCTCGATTTCAAAAAATTCCTGCCACGCTGTGCGTATCGCGGCACGGCCGAGATCAGTGTTTATGTCGATGAACAATTTCGGCGGCACGGCGTGGGACAACGATTGTTGAAAGAAGCAATCGCCCGCGCGCCGTCGCTGGGAATAACAGCTCTGGTCGGGCTGATCTTCGGACACAACGAGCCGAGTTTAAAATTGTTCGATCGCCTCGGCTTCGAACGCTGGGGATTTTTTCCCGCGGTCGCACAACTCGATGGGGTGAAACGGGACCTCGTTGTAGTCGGATTACATTGTGGAAAGCCTTGTAGCCACGGCCCTGCGGGCCGTCCGGTCTGCGCAGAAACAGTGCCACATGCCGATGCGCCGTCCGCCTTCGCAGACGTACGGCGCGGGGGGCAGCCGCGCAGCTACAACGATTGCCTGAGTCTGATGCAGACACTGATGCAGTATCGGCAGGAACCGATTCATTCGGCGCTTCAGAAAATCCGGGACAAATATTCGATGCTGCATCTGGACGTGCTGATCTTGATCTATCATTTTTCGAAAATTTGCTCCGGAGCGATCCTTGAGATCGGCGCGTTCGTTGGCGGTGCGACTATTGCCGCCGCATTCGGCGTGCGCGACTCCGGGCGGCCGAAAAAGCTGGTCGCGATCGAACCCGGAGGCGGGGTGAAACACAAACGGCTCGGCACGCGCCATATCTTGCGCGACTTGGAACGCAATCTGGCCAGGCAACGCGTGTCCGGAATGGTCACCCTGATCAAAGGACGCTCCTTCGACCCGAAAACGATCTCAGCAGTCCGTCAGGCGCTTGGCACAGATGAAGTTGGCCTGCTGATTCTTGACGCCGATGCCGGTAAACGGCGCGACATCGAGTGTTACCGCGATAAATTGACAGAGGGATGTTGGATGGTGATCGACGATTATTGCGGAGCCGATGCAAACGTAAAGAGCGCGCAGAGCCGCGCTGACGTGGACGCGCTGGCCGCCGCGGGCGCGTTGGACCCGCTGGGGTTTTACGGCTGGAGCACTTGGGTGGGACGCTGGCGGGGGCGCAGCGCGGAAGTTAACCATTAAAAAAGTTACATCGCTTCAAACGGCACGGTCTGAGCTTTGTAACTGTTTTACCTTCCGTCAGACTTCTTCTGGACCGACTACGAGATGGATCACGCCATTGGGCGCGGCGATAAAGAAGCCGTTGAAATCCTCACGCAATTGCTCGACTTCGTCGCGCCGCTGCACGCTGTGCACTTTCAGGAATGACGCGGCTGCTTCGGTGTCGTTGGTCTCCAGTTCCAGCCAGATATCCGGATGACTCAGGTTCGGCACGCTGTCGATCCAAAGCCGGTTCGGGCCGAATTGAAAAATGCAGCCGTCTTTTTCTTCTTCGATTAGCGGCAGCCCGAGCGTATCGCGATAGAAAGCCACTGTCTGCTCATATGTGTGGCTGGGGCATTTGATCGCAATGTTTGCGCCGCCTGAAAATTGCGGCCCTTCGAGTTTTGCAACCATCGTGTTCGCGTCGAAAGAAAGCAGCTCTGCTATTCTTTACCGCCCGGCTCGGTCATCTTGAGTGGGTCCAGTGCGCGCTCGAGTTCTTGCTCCGGCAAGACTTTTTTCTCGCGCGCAATTTCGCGAACCGTGCGCCCGGTTTTCGCGCTTTCCTTGGCGATTTCGGCCGCGCGATCGTAACCGATCTTCGGCGTGAGACTGGTCACCATGGCCATTGAAAGCTCCACCAGTTCGCGGCAGCGCTCTTCATTCGCGACGATGCCGCGCACGCATTTCTCGCAAAAAATATCGACCACGTTTGCCAGCAGTCGGATCGATTCGAGAAGATCGTGCGCCATGACCGGCATCATCACATTGAGCTCGAAATTCCCGTTCGCGCCTGCCCAGGTGATGGCCGTATCGTTGCCGATCACCTCCGCGCACACCATCATGAGTGATTCGGACATCACCGGATTCACTTTGCCCGGCATGATCGAGCTGCCAGGTTGCGTCGCCGGAAGCTGGATCTCGCCGATGCCGCAACGCGGCCCGCTGCCGAGCCAGCGAATATCGTTCGCGATCTTGAACAGACTCACCGCGATTGTTTTCAGATGACCGCTCGCTTCGACTACCGCGTCCTTCCCACCCTGCGCTTCGAAATGATTTTTGGCCTCGTAAAATGCAATGCCGGTCCGCTGTCCGATGTGCCGCAGCATTTTTTTCGGAAGCTCGGCATGCCGATTCAGTCCCGTGCCGACTGCCGTTCCGCCAAGCGCAACTTCGCGCAAGACTTCAATCGCTTTCTGCGCGCGTTCCTTCGCATAAGCGACCTGCTGCGCGTAACCGGAAAATTGCTGACCCAGCCGGATCGGCGTGGCGTCCATCAAATGGGTCCGGCCAATTTTGATGATGTGCCAGAATTCTTTGGCTTTGGCTTCAAGCGCGTCGTGCAATTTTTCGAGGGCCGGGATCAACCTATTCTTCAATTGCTCGGCGGCGGCGATGTGGATGGCCGACGGAATCGCGTCATTGCTAGATTGGCCCATATTAACGTGATCGTTTGGATGGACTGGGTCGTGCGATCCAATCGGTTTACCCTCAAGCTGGGCGCACCGGTTCGCGATCACTTCGTTCGCGTTCGTGTTTGTGCTGGTACCCGAACCGGTCTGAAAAATGTCGAGCGGAAAGTGGTCGTCGAGTTTTCCCTCGGCGACTTCCTCGGCGGCTTGCACAATTAGCGCCGCGCGCTCTGCGTCGAGCAGACCGAGATCGTGATTTGCTTGCGCAGCAGCCCATTTGATCAGACCAAGCGCGCGAATGAACGGCCGCGAAAACCGGTAACCGCTCACCGGAAAATTCAGGACCGCGCGGTGAGTCGAGGCGCCATGCAGTGCGTCCGCGGGCAGGGTCATCTCGCCCATCGAATCTTTTTCTGTTCGCGTCGGCTTCCCGGTCATGCGGAACGATCCGCGCCAACGCTGGCCAGCCTGGAAAAATCTTTGGATTCCGCAGCGCGTCGGTCGCGATCATGCGGCGAGGGCATTTTGTGAAAAACAGTAATGAACATTGGCGGGATATTTTGCAGGAAATATTCCGATTCGGCGTGCTGGAAAACCGTGGCGTGCTGCTTTAATTCGTTGGTGACCTGGTAAATGATGAAACTGCCACCGGGTGCCAGCGCATCATACGTTTTTCGCAAGAGGGCGCGTTTCCTGTCGATCTTGAGAATGCTGAACGGGATGCCCGAAAGAATGTAATCGCAGTGGATAAAGCCACGGCGTTTTAATTCGTACGGCAACGAAGCCGCGTCTCCGTGGATCACATGAACGCGCGGATCGCCTGAAAACTGCCGTTCAAGCGAGCGCGCGAGGGCCGCGTCGAGTTCAAAGAGGAGCAAATGCGAATCTTGTGTCATCCGCCGCGCGATCTCGCGCGAGTGCACGCCCTCGCCCGGGCCGTACTCCGCGATCACGCGCGGACCGCTAAAGTTCATTTTGCTGGCGACCCGTTCCACCAGCGCCTTCGAGCTGGGAACAATCGACGCGATCTGAAACGGGCGCTTGAGGAAGCGTTTGAAAAACAGGGCACTCACGGGGAAGCAACAGTCGTCTCGGCTGTCCAAGTTGTCCAGTCATCAAGCAGCAAACGAATGCAGGTGATCTGTGATCAGTGAACGTGATTGGAATGGCGATCGGTCTCTTCCGCGGTCTTGACTGATCACTGATAACCGATCACTTATCACTTCTAATTGAAGTGCGCGGTTAGCTCAGTGGTAGAGCACTACCTTGACACGGTAGGGGTCAGAGGTTCAAACCCTCTATCGCGCACCATCTTCTTCTTCACATTCTCCGGATGCGCTTGGTTTTAACTGTCGCGACCATACCAGTCCTAGGTCTGATTATTCCAAAGCCCGGTTCTGCCGAGAATGAGGCCAAGAATCCTGATCAGAGGCGCAGGGTAAAGCGCCTTGCGGTTTTCGCACCGCGTCCAAAATATTCGCGCAATTGGCCCGAGGGTAGCGGAATTTTCCGCGCATATATCGATAAGGTAACAGGCCACGTCATCCGCGTTGAGGTGATCAAAAGCACAGGCTACAAGATCTTAGATGATTCAGGTGTTGAATGTTTCCAGCATTGGCGCTTCAAATCTGGAATTGCATCTCACGTCGATATCCCGTTAACGTTTAGCCATCGGCAGAATTTTGTCCCGTAATGACTGAAATCTCGAACATCCTTGGAGCGGCTATCACAGCGTCACTCCAGACAACTGAATCACTCGCGAAACTAAAAGACCCCGTAGAAAAGTCTGCCGATCTGATCGAGCAATGTTTGCGTGCGGGGAACAAACTACTCGTTTGCGGGAATGGTGGCAGCGCGGCGGATGCGTCCCATTTTGCGACTGAGTTAGTAGTGCGGTTCGCCGGAGACCGCCCTGCTTATCCGGCGATTTGCCTCGCAAGCGATGGCGGGCTTCTCACCGCCGCAGGAAACGATTATGGTTTCGACGAAATTTTCGCGCGCCAGGTCGCGGCGTTCGGCCAGCCGGGGGACTTACTCATTTGCCTGACCACTTCTGGCAAATCAAAAAATGTGATACGCGCTCTGGAGGAAGCCAAAGCGCGCAAAGTGAAAACGATTGCCTTCCTCGGCCGCGACGGCGGATCAACCATTGGCATGGCCGACGTCGATCTTTTGATTCGCAGTAACTCAACTGCGCGAATCCAGGAAGCGCACCAGCTCTTGCTTCATGTACTGTGCGAGATCATCGAGGCGCGGCTCAATAAAACGTAATCCTGATCCTGTAGCCGCTTCGCTGCCTGGCACGCCGAAGCGCAGCGAAGGCGGGTACGAAGCGAAATACTGATGGAGGAAACGCGTCCCGCCCAGGGCGACGGCTACAGGTTACTCCGATTTCTTCAGCAGCCTCTCGCGCTCGCGATTCAGTTGCCGCCGCTCGCTTGCGGTTAAACTTCCAATGCCGAACTTCGAAATTTTGTCGAGAATCGGATCGATCGATGAATAAACATCATCCGATTCCGTCCGATCGCCGCCGGATCGCGGTCGCATTTTCGGAACGACATGGTATTTCGGCCTGGAAGCGAACCGCTCTTTCAAAGCATTCCACCAGGCGAGTTCCGGTCCGGCCCCGCGCAATTCAATAAAGAGGAACGCGGCGCCAATACTGGTCCAGACCACCACCAGATCGCCCCAAGCGTGATAGGCGAGGAGTTGAAACGTGTAAACACCGGCCAGAATCAGCGCAATCCATTTTGCCATGATCCGGAGAAACAACTCAACGCGCGGGTAGATGGTGGCGAAAGCGACAAAAATCCCAAAGTGCAACGCCGGCGAGCCAGCAATGGCAGAACGTTCCCAATGACCCCAGACCGTGAGCAGCGCCACGGGCGTGAGCAGTAAAACCAGATAGAGCCCAATGTAAGCGCGTCGCCCGACAAAACGCTCCACCTCCCGCCCAAACACGAACAGGAAGTACATCTCGATGGCGAACCACAGCAGTCCCGACGGCGCATGCACGAACGCGTAAGTGAAAAGGCGCCACACTTGACCACTGGACCACACCGCTGCGCTGTCGAATTGGAGATACGCCAGGAGTGACCCGGCTCCGAACGCCACGAGAATTGCCGCGAGAACTGCGGCTGCGACATGCACCCCGACCAGCATCGTGGTCACATCGACGGGATAACGACCCATCCACGCAACCGGCCGATAATCATCGGACGTGGTGACCCCGAACATGCTTTCAATTAAATGCCGCGCTTTCGTTTACGCAAGCGCAACGACGACTCGACCACGAACAAACCCACATGCAGCGAAGCCGCGGGGAAAGTAGCGCAGGTTTAGAAACCTGCGCTACAGGGTGATTCGAGCTTCCTCCGCACTACATTGGTGTTTATTCGCGTTCATTCGTGGTTAAGATGGACATTCTCGCTTTTATGAAAAATCCCGCGCCTGCCATATTCCCGCCGAACGGGATCGGTGACGCAAGACCGGCCAACCAAGCGGTGCTGGATTGGGTGCACGACATCGCGACTCTCACAGAACCGGAAAATATTTTCTGGTGCGACGGCTCAGAGCGGGAAAAGGATTTTGTCATCGCTGAATCGCTGAAGCAAGATGTCCTGATCAAACTGAACCAGAAGAAAGTTCCGCGCTCCTATTTGCACCGTTCAAATCCGAACGACGTCGCGCGCGTCGAGCAATTCACCTTCGTCTGCACACCGACTAAAGAGGAAGCCGGTCCAACCAACAATTGGTCGGAGCCCCGGGAGACATACGCAAAGCTTCGCGGCCTGCTCAAGGGCGCCATGCGCGGGCGCACCCTCTTCGTCATTCCCTACATCATGGGTCCGGCGGATTCGCCACTCGCTAAAGTCGGCTTTGAAATTACCGACTCAAAATATGTCGCGCTCAACATGCGCATCATGACGCGCCTGGGCGCGGTCGCAGTAAAACGGCTGGGCAACGATCCAAACGCAGAATGGAACCGCGGCGTGCATTCATTGCTGGACGTGAATCCTGAGCGCCGCTTCATCTGCCATTTTCCGCAGGACAACACCATCATTTCGGTGGGCTCAGGTTACGGCGGCAACGTTTTGCTGAGCAAGAAATGTCTCGCGCTACGGATCGGATCGTATCTCGCGCGCAAGCAAGGTTGGATGGCGGAGCACATGTTGATCCTCGGCGTCGAATCGCCCGAAGGCAAAAAGCACTACGTGGCTGCGGCGTTTCCCAGTGCGTGCGGCAAAACCAATTTCGCCATGCTCATTCCGCCGGCGCATTTCAATGGCTGGAAGGTCACAACCGTCGGCGACGACATCGCGTGGATGCAGATTCGCAATGAGCGGTTGTTTGCTGTGAATCCGGAGAACGGTTATTTCGGCGTCGTTCCCGGCACGAGTTACAAATCGAATCCGAACGCGATGAAGTCGATCGAGCATGACACGCTTTACACCAACGTCGCGCTCACCGATGACGGCGATGTTTGGTGGGAAGGAAAAGACGCCCCCCCACCCAAACATGCGATTGATTGGCGCGGGAACGATTGGATGCCGGACTCAAAGGAAAAGGCCGCGCATCCAAACAGCCGGTTCACCACCCCGATGCGCAACAACCCGGCGCTCGATCCCGATGTTGAGAAAGGCGAAGGCGTGCCGATCAGCGCCATCATTTTCGGCGGGCGCCGCAGCGATACCGTTCCACTAGTTTATCAAGCATTCGATTGGAATCACGGCGTCTATCTCGGCGCGACGATGGCTTCGGAAACGACCGCTGCGGCCACTGGCGCGGTCGGCAAGGTTCGCCGCGATCCGATGGCGATGCTGCCTTTTTGCGGATATAACATCGGCGATTATTTCCAGCACTGGATCGACATCGGTAAACGCCTCACCCATCCGCCGCTCATTTTTAACGTGAACTGGTTCCGCAAAAGCACCGACGGAAAATTCCTTTGGCCCGGTTTCGGTGAAAACATGCGCGTGCTCAAATGGATCATCGATCGCTGCGAAGGGAACCCAAAAGCTTCCGCGCTCAAATCGCCTGTCGGCTGGATACCCAACCCGCACGACCTCGACCTCGCCGGACTGGATCTCGATCACAAATGCGTAGCCGAACTTCTCGGCATCGATCACGAGGAATGGCAGAAAGAGATTGCTGCGCACAAGGAATTTTTCGATTCGTTAGGCGGCGTAGTGCCGGAGGAGTTGCAAAAACAGCGCGAGGCGGTGGCAGAGCGATTCAAGGAGTGACGGCTTCCCAGCCGTCACGTTTGCTCGACGGCTGGGAAGCCGTTGTTCCTTGGAATTTGCGAAGTGCTTGACTAGGAGCGAAAATCTCCAGTGGGTTCGAAGATCGGGAAAAAAGAGCGTGTGATTGCACCGGCGCGGAATGCTTGCGTCGAAATTCGCGGAGCGCGCCAGAACAATCTCAAGGGGATTGATGTCGATCTTCCGCTGGGGAAATTGACCGTCGTCACCGGCCCGAGCGGCAGCGGCAAATCATCACTTGCCTTTGAGACGATTTACGCCGAAGGCCAGCGACGGTACGTCGAGACGTTCAGTCCTTACATGCGGCAGTTTCTCGATCGCATGGACAAACCTCGCGTGGACGACATCCGCGGCATCCCGCCTGCGATTGCCATCGAGCAGGCGAATCCGGTGAAAACATCGCGCTCGACCGTCGGGACAATGACGGAGATCAACGATTACTTGAAACTGCTATGGCCGCGCGTCTCGCGCGCCTTCTGTCCAAGCTGTGGCCGCCAGATTCGCCCCGAAACGGCGCAGTCAATCGCCGAGCAAGTCATCTGTCATTTCGAGCGAAGTCGAGAAATCCCGTCGCGAAACCAGCTGGTAACTCCGCGGGATTCCTCCACTTCTCCAGCGACTGCGGGATCCGGTCGGAATGACGGCACAACGGTTCTCATCACGTTTTGGATCTCCGTCCCGCCGAAAACCGAGCCGCGGAAGTTTTTCGATTTCCTCCAGCAGCAAGGTTACGTGCGCGTTTGGATCGACAACCAAATCGTCCGCGTGGACGATGCCGATCCAAAAATCAAACGGCTCGGCGCCCGCGTGCAGGTGATCCAGGATCGCATCGCAATAATGCCCGAAAATCGCGCCCGATTAATCGAAGCCATCGAAACCGCGCTTCGGTTTGGAAGAGGAAAGATAAACGTCATTCCGTTTTCAACTGATCACCAATCACCAATCACCGATCACTCTCTTCCCTTCTCCACCGGCTGGCATTGCGCCTGGTGCGACTTGGACATTCGTCCACCCACTTCGGGACTCTTCAGTTTCAACAATCCGCTCGGCGCATGCCCGGAATGCCGCGGCTTCGGCCGGACGATCGCGATCGACTTAAACAAGGCAATTCCCGACCGCAGCTTGAGCATCAAACAAGGCGTGGTGCGCGTTTTTCGCGGCGCGGAGTTCGGCGAATCGCAGAAGGACTTGCTTCGCGCGTGCGCGCGCGCAGAGATCGACATCAATGTTCCGTTCGAGGAATTACCACGGGCTGATCAGGATTTCGTCATCGAAGGAGAGACTGTAGCCGGGGGCGGTGACCCCGGCATCAACGATGCCAGCTACAGTGAAGACTACGAACACGATCGCTGGTACGGCGCGCGCGGCTTTTTCCGCTGGCTTGAGAGCAAGACGTACAAAATGCATGTGCGCGTCCTGCTCAGCCGCTATCGCGCTTACATTACTTGTCCCAAATGCAATGGCGGCCGCTATCAACCCGAAGCCTTGAACTACAAATGTAGCGCGACCGTTCCGGTTGCGAGTTTGAGGGGCAAGCTCGCCGCGGGACGAGTCCGTCCGACTGGCGGACCGGAGGCATGCGCTACCTTAACGCTTCCGGAATTCCAGGCGCTTTCGATCTGCGAAGCGCGCGATGTTCTCCGCAATCTCGGAATTTCACCTGCCGACAAAACTGCAGCAATGCTGCGCGACGAAATTTGCGCACGCCTGAACTATCTCTGCGAAGTCGGCGTGGGTTATCTCACGCTGGATCGGTCCACTCGCACGTTGAGCGGGGGCGAAGTCCAGCGCGTAAACCTGACGACATGTCTCGGCGCATCGCTGGTGAACACGCTGTTTGTCATGGACGAACCAAGCATCGGATTGCACCCGCGCGATGTCGGCCAGCTCGTGCGCCTGATGCACAATCTACGCGAGAAGGGCAACACCTTGCTGGTCGTCGAGCACGAGGAACAAATCATCCGCGCCGCCGATAATTTGATCGATCTCGGGCCCGGCCGCGGCGAGCACGGCGGCGAATTGGTTTGGAATGGTTCGCCGGAGGATTTTCTCGCACGAGATGGCGCTCCCCAATCCTTAACGCGCGATTATCTGACGAATCGCAAATCAATCCCAGTGCCGAAATGGCGGCGAAGATCGACCTCATCGATCAAGATCATTGGTGCGCGCCAGCACAATCTGAAAAACATTGACGTCGAGCTGCCACTTGGCGTTTTCGCGTGCGTGACCGGCGTATCCGGTTCCGGCAAATCCACTCTCATTCACGATGTGCTTTACCGGAATCTCTTGCGTGCAAAGGGCCAATCCTCTGATCATCAGCCTTCGGTCGCCGCGGCGACCTACGGCTTGACAGGGGAGCCGGGCACATGCAAGTCGGTCGCTGGCGCGCATCGCATCGGCGACGTGGTGATGGTCGATCAGTCGCCCTTGGCGCGCACGCCGCGTTCGACGCCGATCCTTTATCTCGGTTTGTTTGATCGCGTCCGCGAACTGTTCGCTGCGCAGCCGGACGCGATGGCGCAAGGACTCACCGCCGCCGCATTTTCGTTTAATTCCGGCAATGGTCGCTGCGAGCGTTGCTCAGGCACCGGCTACGAAAAGATCGAGATGCAATTTTTGAGCGATCTTTTTGTGCGCTGTGCCGAGTGCGAAGGCAAACGTTTCCAGCCGCATGTTCTAAAAGTTCAACTCAGCGGAAAATCGATTCACGATATGCTCGACTTGACGGTGAGCGAAGCGATTCAGTTTTTTGCGCGGATCGGCAAACAAGAATTCCATGAGGCGGACGGGAAGCGCCAGGTGAGGGTCGATCCGGGTATGCAGATTTCGAACGAGCTCAAAGTGCTCGAAGAAGTCGGACTGGGTTATTTGCGGTTAGGTCAACCTCTCAACACGCTTTCTGGCGGTGAGTCGCAGCGGCTGAAATTGGTTGGACACTTGGCGGAGACGGAAGGAAGCGCGACGCCCGCTGTGGCATTGGCTTCCAGCCAATCCGTCGGCAAGATGCCGATACCACGAGGCAATCTCTTCATCTTCGACGAGCCGACCACGGGACTGCATTTCGACGACGTGGCGATGCTGCTGCGGTTATTTCAGCGGCTCGTCGATCGTGGACATTCCATCGTTGTGATCGAGCACAACCTCGAAGTGATCAAGTGCGCAGATTGGATCATCGATCTGGGTCCGGAAGCTGGCGACGCGGGCGGTGAAGTAGTGGCGACTGGAACACCAGAAGAAATCGCGCGCATTGAGCATTCGCATACCGGCAAATTTCTTCGCGAAATTCTGGGGAGCGCACGCGCCTCGCGTGCCGTTTTCGGCGCCCCGCCGAAAACCCTCCGAAAGCGTGGCAGCTACACTGACGAGGGAGAGAATCTTGCGCTTCGAGCTGCGGAAGAACCGTTCGCCGAGGCAGCGAACGGAGCACGCGAGGCGCGTGCGGTCCCCAATCCGCAGAAGAATGGCGCAATCCACGTTCATGGCGCGCGGGAGCACAACCTGAAAAACATCGATGTTGCAATCCCGCGGGAGCAGCTCGTAGTGATCACTGGTTTAAGCGGCTCTGGCAAATCAACGCTCGCGTTCGACATCTTGTTCGCCGAAGGACAGCGCCGTTTTCTCGATAGTATGTCGCCGTATGCGCGGCAATTTGTCGAGCAACTCGAAAAGCCTGATGTCGATCTCGTCAGCGGCTTGCCGCCGAGTGTAGCGATCGAACAACGTGTCACGCGCGGCGGCGGCAAATCAACTGTTGCGACGGTCACCGAGGTCTATCATTTCCTTCGGCTCCTGTTTGCGAAAATCGGAACACAATTTTGTCCCGATTGCGATTTGCCCGTGGAAAAACAGAGCGTGGCCGCAATCGTGAAACAAGTCGAAGCTGCGGCGAAGCGCGGACCGCTGAGGCTCCTCGCGCCGCTGGTGAAAGCGCGCAAAGGTTTTCATACCGATGTGGTGCACTGGGCTGCGCGCCAGGGCTTCGACGCGCTGTATATCGATGGCCGATTGGTTCCCGTCGCGCATTTTCGGAAACTGGAGCGTTTCAAAGAGCACACCATTGACGTGGTTGTCGGCGCGATCGATCGCAAGCGAATCGCGAACGCGCGCGACATTGTTCGGCGCGCGCTGGACATCGGCCGCGGCACAGCGCGTCTGCTCGATTCAAAAAATCGCTTAACAGTGGTGAGCACGGAGATGAGCTGTCCAAATTGCGGCCGCGCGTTTGAGGAACTCGATCCGCGGTTGTTTTCATTCAATTCGCCGCATGGCATGTGCGAAGAATGCGGCGGGTTCGGTGAAATTTGGGACGCGGATTTGCAAACGGGCGCAGACCGCGACGGTGAATCGGTCCTGGAAAACGAACTCGCGGCGGAGCGCGAATCGGAATGGATCGAGGAAGGCGAAGCGCGCGAATGCCCGAGCTGTCACGGCTCGCGCCTGAACGCGGTGGCGCGTCACGTGCGCGTGCACGGCTACACCATCGACCAGTTCACGAATCTTTCAGCCAGCCAAGCAGCGCGGGCGATCGGAAGGTTGAAATTCAAAGGCGCGCACGAAACAATCGCTGCCGGTCTCATCCCGGAAATTCAGCAGCGACTGCGTTTCATGGAAACGGTCGGACTCGGTTATCTCGCGCTGGGGCGCTCCGCGAAAACGTTGAGCGGCGGCGAGTCCCAACGAATTCGTCTGGCCGCGCAGCTTGGCTCAAATTTGCGCGGCGTTCTTTACGTGCTGGACGAACCGACGATCGGTCTGCATGCGCGCGATAACATGCGCTTGCTCGAAACGCTCACCGCGCTTCGGAACAAAGGCAATTCGCTAATCGTAGTGGAGCACGATGAAGAAACCATGCGGCGGGCCGATCACATTGTTGATCTCGGGCCGCGCGCCGGAATTCACGGCGGCGAAGTCGTCGCAACCGGAACGTTACGCGACATCGAGAAGAATCCAAAGTCCGAGACAGCCCGCTGCTTGAAAACGCCGCTGCGCTACCCCGTCCGGGGCTCGCGCCGATCGCTGCGCGATGTGGAAAACTGGATCGAAGTCCACCGCGCGCGCGCGAACAATTTGAAAGACATCAATGTTCGTTTCCCCATCGGCAGGCTTTCGGTGATCACTGGAATTTCCGGTTCGGGAAAATCGACGCTGATGCACGATGTAATTCTTCCGATGGTTCGCGCGAGTCTGGGGAGCGCACGCGCCTCGCGTGCCGATCGCGGCGCCTCGCCGCGATCTTCCAGCGGGCAAATGGGATTGTTTGAAGAAAAAGTTCGCAATGGCGAGGGCGCCATTGCCAGCACGCGGGGCGCGTGCGCACCCCAGATCCAAGCCGTTTATGAAGTTGATCAATCGCCGATCGGTAAAACGTCGCGCTCGACGCCGGGCACGTATGTGAAAGTATTCGACGAGGTTCGAATTCTTTACGCGCAACTGCCCGTCTCGCGTGTGCGCGGTTATTCGGCCAGCCGATTCTCATTCAACGCCGAAGGCGGTCGCTGCGAAACGTGCAAAGGCCAGGGCGTGATCAAACTGGAGATGAATTTTTTACCGCGCAGTTACGTGCCTTGTGAAGATTGTCACGGCCGTCGTTACAATACGCAAACACTGGAAGTCCTTTATAACGAAAAATCCATCGGCGACGTGATGGAAATGACTATCGAAGAAGCGGCGCATTTTTTTTCGGCGCATCCGAAAATTGCGCGCCCGCTTTCACTGTTGGTCGATACTGGACTTGGCTATCTCAAGCTCGGACAACCGAGCCCCACCTTGAGCGGCGGCGAAGCGCAGCGGCTCAAGCTGGTGACGCAACTGAAACGCGGGGTGAGCCGCGCGGCCGACGAGCGGATCCGAAAAATGCGCGCGCGCGGCTCGACATTGTATTTGCTGGAGGAACCGACCATCGGCCTGCATATGGCCGACATTGAACTGCTTCTCAATGTGCTTCATCGGCTCGTGGATGAAGGCAACACCGTGATCGTGATCGAACACAATCTCAGTGTGATTGCGGAAGCCGATTACATTGTCGATCTCGGCCCGGAAGCTGGTGACGCGGGCGGCAAAGTAGTCGCTACCGGAACACCCGAACAAATTGTAAAGAATCGAGTGAGCCGCACCGCGCCATTTTTGCGAAAAGTTTTGAACAGCTCGCGCGCGAAAACCACGCCGTCATCCTGAGCGAAGCCCGTTCGACTCGCTTCGCTCGCTCAGAGTAAACTCCGCGGAGTCGAAGGATCCCGTGAAATTAGCTGTAAGTTCTGCCACGGGATTTGAAAGCCTGGCCTCGCCGCCTCCGGCGGCTGCGTTGCAGCTCGACTTCGCTCGGAATGACAGCGAAAATCGCCGCAAATGCTCGCCTACTACCTGCACAATCTCGATCCGATCATTTTTCGGATCTACGACAAGGTCGGGCCGCGATGGTACGGGCTCGCGTACGTGCTGGCATTTGTCGTCAGTTATCTTCTTTTTCTCTGGCTGGCCAAACGCGGCTACGCCGACCTGCCTCCGCAACGCGTGGGCGATTTCATTACCGGCTGCGCGCTTTTCGGCGTCATCATCGGAGGACGCCTCGGCTACGTTTTTTTCTACAAGCTGGAGATGCTGCGCGAGCCGTTATCAATCTTGCGCGTCTGGGAAGGCGGCATGTCGAGCCACGGCGGAATGCTTGGGTTGTTGCTGTTCACCTTATATTACGCTCACCGTCACAAAATCTCGTGGACTAATCTCGGCGATAATCTGGTCGTTACCGCGCCGATCGGTTTGTTCTTCGGTCGCTGCGCCAATTTCATCAACGGCGAACTTTATGGGCGCATCACAAATGTTCCGTGGGCAATGCAATTCCCAAAAGAACTGCTCGATCATCCCCAGGAAGCCGAGCGCGCAGTCGCAGCGAGCGCGCAAATCAATCCCGCGCTGACCACGCCAGAAGCAATTGCCGGTGCGGTCCGCAATCAGCCAAGAGTGGCGACGGCGTTGCGCTCCATTCTGTCTCCGCGTCATCCGTCACAGCTTTACGAAGCGTTTTTCGAAGGAATCGTGCTGTTCGCCATTTTATGGTTTGTGCGGACGCGCACCCGCCAGCCGAACGGCGTCTTAACCGGACTCTTCTTCATTTGCTACGCGATCTTTCGCATCGTGATCGAAAATTTTCGCGAACCCGACGCAGAGCTGATCGGCCCTTTCACTCGCGGCCAATTTTTTTCATTCTTTTTGATAGCAATCGGAATCGCGTTCATTGCCGTGGCAAAGATGCACCCGACGTTTCCGAAGCGCCAAGAAACAACATCCAACCTCCATAGAAGCTCCAATGTTCAATAGTCAAACTGGTCGCGGCCGCGTTTCGAATTTGATGATTAGAATTTCTTTGGATGTTGCAGCTTCGAACTTGGTGCTCACTTTCGCTTTCGCTTTTCCAAAACCGCGTTATTACTAGTTCCGGTGACGCGGAAATGCTCTGTGCAACGCTGCTAGCGACCGGCGGTCTCCTTTTTGCGTTCGATCATGCGACGATCGCAGGAAAAATTGTCCTCACTCTTCTGGCCGTCGCTTCGATTTTCAGTTGGTCAATTATGATGACCAAACTGCGCGTGATCCGTTTCGCGCGAAAACAGAATGCGCGCTTCCTGGCCGCTTTTCGGCAGGACCGACAACCGCTGCGCTTGTTTGAAAAGAACGCCCGGTTTCCGGGTTCACCGGTTTTCAACGTGTATCGCGCCGGCTGCGAGGAGATGACATTCCACCTGCTCGGTTCGCCGGAGGTGGATGAGACGTTTCGCGCGCGACTGGACATCGCGGATAAAATTTCACCTGCGCAAATGGGCGCGGTGAACGCGGCGATGGAACGCGCCGTGGGCGAGACCGCACTGTCGCTCGAATCGCAAATGATCTTGCTCGCCACCGCGGTGAGCGGTTCGCCATTTCTCGGATTGCTCGGCACAGTTTGGGGTGTGATGGATGCGTTCACGGGCGTCGCCGAGGCCGGCTCGCCTAATCTCGTGGCCATGGCGCCCGGAGTGTCCGGCGCACTCATTACTACGGTTACCGCGCTGTGTGTCGCTATTCCGGCCATGTTCGGTTACAACTTTCTCGTCACCAATATTCGAGGGATCATAGTTGAAATGGACAATTTCGCCGGCGAGCTCGCGTCCGAGTTCGAGCACAAATACGTCGATCACGGCGCGCGCGAGGGGGCGTTTCGTAAATAATGAGTGCCCATCTTTCATTCGACATTGAGCGTTCGGCGTTGGGCGTTTGGCGTTTTCCGAAAGTGTTTTTCAACGTCCAACGTCCAACGTCCAACGTCCAACATCCAATTGGGAGCAGATGAGACGCTACTCGCAACGCCAAAGTCTCTCCACGCTGAGCGAGATCAATGTCACGCCGCTGCTCGATCTGGCGTTTGTGCTGCTCATCATCTTCATGATCACCACACCGTTGCTTGAAAGCAGCATGAACCTGGTGATCCCATCCAGTGGCACGAAAAATCCGCCGATCAACACATCGCAAGTGCAAACCGTGTCGATAGACCGAAGCAACACGATCCGGTTTAATAATCAAGTGGTGGATTTGGAAACGGTCACCGCCCAGTTGGCTGAGCTGAAACGGACAAATCCGGACGTCGCCATTGTGATTCGGCCCGATCGCGATTTGCCCGTGCAAAAATTGATTGGAGTAATGGACGCGCTGCAACGAGCGGGAATCACAAAGGTCGGCATCGCCACCAGAGCAGAATCAAAGTGAGACACGAATTTGAAACTCGCTCCTTTCCCGAGTCGCTCGCTGCATGCCCTCGCGGCTTTGCCTTCTATCTCGCCAATCCCCATCGGCTCGGTTCACGAATCCGCACAAAAGGAAGACACGAATTTCACGAATTTTCACGAATGTTTTCGGTCGCCGCGGCGACCTTTGGAGTGCGGCGGCTCGACGCCGCTTTTCCGCTGCGGTCGGCCGCCTGCTGTGTGCCATCAGCCTTGTTATGAGACGCGAATTTTTACGAACCCTTAACTATGGCTGAGGAGATTCGTGGCAATTCGTATAATTCGTGTCGTGCCCCTGCCCGGTTTTGGCGAAACGTCGTCCTCATCGCGCTCGCGCACGTTGCGCTAATCGCGGGACTGATTCGCTGGAGTCTCGCTGCCAGGGCGTCATCAAACCCGGAGAACATCGTTTGGTTGGGTGGCGCCGAAGACCTCGCAACTGGAGAATCGGACAAACAAGAATCGCCAGCGCCAAAGCCTTCGATTCCTGCGGCTGAATCGAGTCCGTTAAAAAACAACGAAGTGGAAGAGGAAAAACCTTTAGCAAGTACAACGAAAAGCGAAATTGAATTGCCCTCACCGACTCCAAAGCCTACGCCGTCTCCAAAACCAACGGCGAGTTCCACTCCAAAACCCAAGCCGACCCCCAAACCCGTCCCCAGACCAGCTCCGAAGAAGGTTCTGGTAGCAAAAGCTTCCGCAAAACCATCGGTGAAAGAGAAGCCGAGCCCGGCGAGATCGACCGAGAAGTTGGGGAGGAAGGAAAAGAACGTATTGGCAAGAACTGGATCTGCGCCTCAGGGCGGAACCAAGGAAAAAAGTTCGGCCGGCAAAAGTGGCGGTTCGGCCGGCCTGTCCGCCGTAGCCTCGGCGAAGGCGGGTGGAAGCAACACATCGGAGTTCGGCTGGTATGGCAACATGCTTCACGATCGTTTTTACAGCGCATGGATACAGCCGACGACCAATGTCCCTTCAGGCGCCAAGATTTCGACACTGGTCAAAGTCCGCATCGAAAAGGACGGGCGCGTTTCCAAATTCGAGATCATCAAGCCGTCCGAAAACCCCGTCGTAAATGAATCGGTAGCGGCGGTCGCGAAACAAGTCACAGAAGTCGATCCGCCGCCGACGGGGCTGATCAGAGGGGATCACTACGATGTGAAAATCAATTTCGAGCTAAGTACCGATACAACGCCTGCGAATCACGCGAATTGACGCGGGTGGAGTCGGCGCTGGTGTCGATTGCGCTACCTAACCTGCCGAGCGAATTTCTCTTCAATCAGGCCGTGCAAATGCTCAGCAATAGCTGGATGATCGACACGCTGGATTACTTCGTCGAGAAACCCGGTGACGAGGAGGCGTTGCGCCATTTTTGTGGGAATGCCGCGACTGCGTAGGTAAAATAGCTGGTCTTCTTCAATTTGGCCTGATGTGGCGCCGTGGGTGCAACGGACGTTGTCGGCGAGAATTTCCAGACCGGGCATCGAGTTTGCTTCGGCGTCGTCGCTCAAGAGAAGGTTGCGAACCTTTTGGTAGGCGTCAGCAAAATGAGCGTGTCGCTCGACCCGGATCAAGCCGCCGAAAATGGTACGGGCGCGATCGTCGAGCGCGTTTTTGTAAAGAAGATCACTCGCCGTGTGCGGCGAGATGTGGTCCTGCAATGTGCGCGCATCGAATTCCTGTTGGTGTTTCGCCACGGCGACCGCGAGCAAATCGCTGCGCCCACCTTCACCGATGAGTCGGCTCAAACTTTCAAAGCGCGAGTAGCGCGAGCCGATGTTCAAATTCAAACTCATGGCAGATGCGTCGTGATCAACTGTGGTCGTGTTCATTTGCAGCGCCACAACATTGTCAGCCCAATTTTGCGCGCACACGTAGGTCACCTTCGCGCCCGGCCCTGCGACGAGATCGTTCACGCCACAAGCAAACCCTGGCGATTTCACCTCCAGCGAGCGGAAATGCTCGATCACAGTGACTTTCGCCAACTCGTCCGTAACCAGGAGCAAATGTGGAAACACCGAAGCGTTTTCGCCATTGAGCCAATGAAAAATCTCAATTGGCAACTCGATCTCGACGCCGCGCGGGACGTACAGAAACGTGCCGGAGGAAACCAGCGCCTGATGTAACGCGGCAAACTTCGCCGAGCCGAGGATTGCCGGTTGCGACATGAAATGTTTCCGAAACAAATCGGTGTGTTCGACCATGGCGCGCTCAAGTGATTGAAAGATCACACCGCGCTTTTTCAGTTGATCAGAAATCACGTCGCGCTCGATGAGTTCGTCCCCTGCGAAAATCATCCGGCCTGCGATGTCATCGAGCCCACGAGATTGCTCGAGAATCGCAGCGCGCTCTTCAGCGGTCAATGTTCCGCCGTATTTGAATCGCGTGAGATCGAGAAGGTTAACATTGGCGAATCGCCACGCTTGATCCTTTCGGGTCGGGTTCGGCAACGACTGAAATTGTTTCCAAGCCGCGCGCTGCTGATCACTGAACCAGTCCGGAAACTCGCGTAACTCGACCCGACCGGAGAGAATCGGTGCGGCCTGCTTTTCGTGTGTGGCTAACGACATACCGATCTTTGGGTGATCGCCGGGTTAAGAGTAGCGCATGCGTCCTCGCTTGCAGCCGGCTACGATGCAAGCCAGAGGCTCGCGCTACTTTATCCGACCGAGCCTTCCATCTCCAGCTCGATCAGTCGCTTTAGCTCGACGCTGTACTCCATTGGGAACTGGCGCACGAGATCGTTGACAAAACCGTTAACGCTCAAGCTCATGGCCTGCGCCTCGCTGAGGCCGCGCTGTTGCATGTAGAAGATTTGCTCCGCGCTCACCTGACTCACGCTCGCTTCATGTTGCACGGCGTTTCCAGTGCCGCGCACGGTGATGGCCGGATACGTGTCCGTGCGCGAAGTCGCGTTGATCAGGAGCGCGTCGCACTCGGTGTTGTTCTTGCAGTGCTTGAGATGTTTCGGCACATGAACCAAGCCGCGGTAAGTGGCGCGTCCTTTGCCAATCGAGATCGATTTGGAAACGATGTTACTGGTCGTTTCGTCGGCAGCATGAATCATTTTCGCGCCGGTGTCCTGGTGTTGGCCGTCATTGGCGAGCGCGATGGAGAGAACTTCGCCGCGCGCTTTGCGACCTTTCATGATCACGCTGGGATATTTCATCGTGAGACGCGAGCCGATGTTGCAGTCGATCCATTTTACCTCGGCGTTTTCCTGCGCGAGACCGCGTTTTGTCACAAGGTTGAAAACATTGGAAGCCCAGTTCTGCACCGTGATGTACTGAATCTTGGCGCCTTTGAGGGCGATGAGTTCCACGACAGCGCTGTGCAATGTGGGAGTATTGAATTTCGGCGCGGTGCAGCCCTCCATGTAAGTCACTTCCGAGCCTTCATCGGCAATGATGAGGGTGCGCTCGAATTGCCCGAAGTTTTCTGCGTTGATCCTGAAATACGCCTGAAGCGGGTGCTTCACTTTCACTCCGGGCGGGACGTAAATAAACGAGCCGCCACTGAACACAGCTGAGTTCAGCGCGCTAAATTTGTTGTCGGCGATTGGGATGACTTTACCGAACCATTTCCGGAAGATTTCCGGATAATTCTTCAGTCCCTCTCGCGAACCGACAAAAATAACTCCCTGTTCGCCGACGGCTTTCTTGATGTTTGAATAGACGGCTTCGCTATCGAACTGCGCTTCAACGCCTGCGAGGAATTTACGTTCCTGCTCGGGAATACCGAGCCGCTCGAACGTGCGCTTGATGTCGTCCGGCACTTCTTCCCAGCTGCGCTTCGGTTCAGTGCCCGGGGAGAGATAGTAGCGGATTTTATCGAAGTCGATTGCTTCCAGATCCTTGCTCGCCCAATGCGTCGGGAGCGGTTTTTCCAAGAATGTCTTCAGGCCCCGCAGACGGTACTCGCGCACCCAATCCGGGTCCTCTTTCACCTCCGCGATATAATGGATGGTTTTTTCACTTAGTCCGACGCCCGCGTCGCGCACGTGAGCTTCAGGATAAAAGAAATCTCCCTTACCTCGGTCGATATCAATGGCTGGTGTTTCGGTTTTCATGATTGTTACCTCGTAAACGCCGGTTCAGCGGCTCCCTCACGCGCCCAATCGTAGCCCCGTTCTTCGAGCTCGAGAGCGAGCTCTTTTCGCCCACTCCTAACGATTCGCCCTGCTACCATCACGTGGACGTAGTCGGGAATGATATAGTTCAGGAGACGCTGATAGTGCGTAATTAACAATATCCCAAGATCAGGGCCGCGCAATGAATTGACTCCGTGCGCAACGGTCTTGAGCGCGTCGATGTCCAGGCCGCTATCGGTCTCATCCAGAACGCCATATTTTGGTTCGAGCACCGCCAGTTGCAGAATTTCGGTGCGCTTTTTTTCGCCACCCGAGAAACCCTCATTGACCGAGCGCGACGTAAACGATCGATCCATGCCGAGCAGCTCCATCTTCTCATACAGCTTTGCGTAATAGTCGGTGGCCTCCAGCTCTTCGCCTTCCGGCAAACGCGATTGCAACGCTGCGCGTAAAAAATTGGCAATCGTTACGCCCGGGATTTCGCTTGGGTACTGGAAGGCCATGAAAAGCCCGCGTCGCGCCCGTTCATCCGGCTCTAGTTCCAGAAGGTTTTCGCCGTCCATGAAGACCTTCCCGGCGATCACGTGGTAATCGGGATGACCGGCCAGAACCTTGGCCAGCGTGCTTTTACCGGAGCCGTTTGGCCCCATTAAGGCGTGCACTTCCCCTCGCGGAACGCGCAGACTCAGTCCGCGCACAATTTCCTGATCGCCAACGGCCACGCGCAGGTTTTCTACTCTTAGTTCCTTCATAAGTGGGAACCTAAACTATACGCCGGTTCGGAAGGATTGCGAATAGCGGGCTCAACTTTCGCTAGCATTTTGGCGATTGCGCTTTAGTCGAAAATCGCGAATCTAAATCGCGATTCTCGTTACCCCGTGGTGTAACGGTAACACAGCGCCCTTTGGAGGCGTTATTCTTGGTTCGAATCCAAGCGGGGTAGCCAGTACCGCCAGCAACTTAGCCGCTAAATCGAGGTTGAATCAGTGGCATCGCCGCGAGTATGATTGTCGCCGCGAGGGATAGGCAAGGTTATGGAGCGCACGAGATTTCTTCAACATTACCGCATTCGACTCAGGTCTGACGGCACGCCGTACGAACTCGACCGGAATGGTGCAGCGACTACCTACGAAGCCGTTGACGACAGGACCGGTGAGCCCGTTACGCTAAAGTTGATCCCGACCGAGAGCGTTGATCCAGCTGTACGCGAACAATTCGAAGAGCAGGCATCCGCGGCGCAGAAGTTGCGGCACGTTAACATCGCCAAGGTCTTCGATTTTGGACGCGAGGGCGACGACTACGTCTATGTCTCGGAGCATTTGCCGGGCGAAACACTCGCGGCGTGGGTGTGCGGGCACGGCCCTATGCCGGCTGACGCAGCGCTGCGGGTGGCGGAGCAGATCGTGAGCGTTCTGTCATCAGCGAGCTTTCACAGGCTCCCGTATGCCTCCATTCAGCCCTCCGATATTATCGTCGTCCCGGGGCAAACGCCCGAAGGCAGTTGGCCACTTGTGAAGGTGACTAACTTCGGCTTGCCCGCGCTGCATTCAAAGTCGCTCGAACAACCAGCTTCTGTCCAGCAGCCTGCAAACTCTCACCCGTTGGCGCATGGAACCGGCGACATCCGTTCTGAGATATTTTCGCTCGGCGCGACGCTTTATTTTCTTTTGACAGGTATCGTGCCTTCCGCTGATGCGCTCCAGCAGAGGCGAAAATTTTCCGGGTTCCCCAAGCCGTTACGGAGCTTGGTTGCCCAAATGTTGCATCGCGATCCCGACCAACGCCCCAGGGACCTGGTCGTGCTCGCGGAGATGATCCGCCAATGCCTGGCGAAAATCGAACGACGACGCACGCTCGCCGAAAGATACGGCATCCCTCTCAGGACAACTGTTCCACGGCGGGTTGAGCCACAGCCGGGACATCTGCTGCGACGAGCGTTGGCAGTTGGCGCGGTGTTGTTAGCCGCAGCGTTGATTACGGGCGTTCTGTTTCCGGAGCCTGCTGGCAAGATTCTGCGCCGGACTCGCGACACAAAGTCGATCGGCGTCCTAATTGGCATCCCGGAATCTTCGCCCGCATCAGCGACGCAAGATGCGTCGAGTGCGCCTACTCGCCCGGCTCTGCCATCGCAAGATGTCCCTGCAGTCGTAGCGTCTGGGAACCAGCCGTCGAATGCGGCGACGGCATCGAATTCTCCACAGGTTGCATCGCCGGACCTTCAGCAGCCTCAAATAACGTACTCTCAATCGCAGGCCGCTGGTCCAACTGCTTCCCAGCAGAGTTCGCCAGGAGCAATTGCGGAGAGCTCTTCCTCTTCTGCGAGCAAGGCATCCTCGAAACCTGAAGATGCAGGGCAGCCGATCGCATGGAGCCAGCCAAGTCCGAACGGCAAGAAAAAAGCTGTCGCCTCGGGATCCAAACCCGCGCATGGCGGCAAAAAATTCTCCGAAGACTGGCCACAAAGGCGCGTCGGTTCGGTGCGCAGTCGAGTCGTCGGTATCACCTCGGATGGAAGACTGATTTTACGGTTGCCATCCGGTCGCACTGCAATCGTCGCGCCGGACTCTGATGAAGACGAATTCGCCCCACGGCGCCACCGGCGCGCTGTCATCGATCGCGATGAAATGTTCGCTCCACAGCCTCGGTTTCAGCCGGATTATTCCCCTTACGATTAGCAGCGGAGCAGACACGCCCCAATTAACCAACGGGCAGAGCAGGTAAAGGCGACGCTCCCCCGCCAGAAATTTTTTCAAAAAAAAGCTTGCCTACTGCTGTAGTTCCCGGCATAACCTCGCCTCCATGTGGCGACCGGTATGCTTCGCATTGGCAACCACTTCGCTCCTGGTCATTTCCAGCGGAGCCGCTCGCGCGCAGGCATTGGCTCCGTCAACGTTGGACCTTGCGAGCCACGGCGATCAAAAGTCCGCTGACGACATGGTTCAGGTAATCACGCAGAAGTCCGCACAGAAAACTACGGATAAGCCAGTGAAAGCGATCACCAAAAAGCGAGCGTCCGTGATCGCGAGAAAGCCGGCGCCGCCGATCAAGAAGGAGCCAGTGCCAGTAGTTGCCAAAAATTCGACACAAACATTTGTAGCAGAGCCGGTGCGACCGATCGACAAACCCGTTGAGAGACAAAACGCAAGTAAAACGAAATGGCCTTTTAGCCGTTTCAGCTTCAAAACTCCGGAGGGCAAGAAAGAGTCAGTCCCCGTTATTACGCAATATTATCCCGGCAGGATTGATCGGCACATCGATGGGAGGCTGATGCAAGCGGCAACGATCGCGGAGGAACGCGCGCACGCGCACTCGCGCTCGAGGTGCTGGCATTATGTAAAAGACGCATTGCTTGCTTCCGGCGTTATCGATTCCCGACCGAAAAGCGAACTCGCCAGGGACGCCGCTCAAGAACTCGTCAGCAATTACGGATTCAAAAAACTGCCTGTGAACGATCCCTTCGCCGCGCCTGTCGGCTCGGTGCTCGTGTATGGCACTGCCCGAAGCGTTGGGCATGTGGAACTCCGCACCCGGGAGGGTTTTGTCAGCGATTTCCGATCGAAGACTCCATCGCACCGTCCTCTGCTCGGCGTATACGCGAAGCTGTAATTTCCTCGGCAAGTTCGATCGGAACTTAGGCTTCCAGCCTGACCGGGCAGGCTGGCATCTTGTCTGCCTTCTTAAAGATCTTTTTGCCGTTCTCAATAATTCCTGATCAGGCGAGTCACTGCGATGAGCATCGAGACGACCGGCCAAGCGGCGATGCCAGTGATCAGAATGAAGGACAAGAGCTCAGCGAGATAACGTCGGCTTGTTTCTGCGCCGAAGAATTCACTGCTTAATTTGTGAAATGCGGGCGACTTAGCGACCGGCTGACCGGTGGAGGAACTCAACTGCGTTTCCGCCGTTGGACGATAGTTGTACTCCGCTAACGGAGAACTCGGGTGCTTGCGGCGTGCGCGGTTGACGCGACGCGAGCCGCGCTGGTTCTGATTAATTTGAGGTGTTGGTTTCATAGTGTGTAGTTCTTCCCGATTGCGGTTCGGGATACCGGCGCAAAAAAGAGTGCGCGTGGTTGAGATTCGACCACTGGGGTGCCGCGAATTGCGGGCTCCAACTTGGCGAAATCTAACGAGCCTTTATGCCGCCCGCCCGCCCCTGCGGGCAGCGCGAATCGGCGCGTTGATCAATTTCATCCCTCTTCATGTACAGGCGTTTTCGTTTCTGTCCAGTGCCGGCCAGCGATTTCAGCTGTAAGTCACTCTCCGACTGCGGGAAGCGATTCATAATTTATTTTGCAAAGCGATGAGTACCACCGGCGCAACCGAGAAAAGTGCACCCAATCGACTTAAGTAATCAAACGCCCAAGCGATCCCAACGCTTACTGCCGTGGAAAGAGACATGATTGTAGGGTACGCCGATACGCGCTATGAAGTAAATTGCTGCAAATATCCGGCGAAACTTGTAAGCTGCATGCATGGCTAAACAAGGAGAAGAACTTGCCGATAAACTGTTCCCACGCTTCGAGTACGAAGACCCAAGCGACTCAATCCTGTCGATCGCGCCAGAACAGCGGCGGCTTCATACGGATACATATGATCTCTCGATATCTACCGTAATCGATTATCTAGAGAAGGGGCATCTCTTCATTCCGCACTTCCAACGTGGCTACGTATGGACACAGGTTCAAGCATCACGTCTCGTCGAATCACTGATTATTCAATGTCCCATTCCTGTTGTTTATCTGAACCAGGAAACGGATGAACGATTATCGGTGATCGATGGTAATCAGCGGATTCAGTCCCTTAGAAAGTACGTCAGCAATGAATTTGAGCTAAAAGGGCTAACTGCGTATCCAGAACTCGAAGGTTTGTACTACCACCAGTTGGATTCAAGGATTCAACGACACATAAAAAATCGAACTTTGCGCTGTATTGTGATTATGAAGGACACGCATCCGCAGGTTAAGTTTGATGTGTTCGAGCGACTCAATACGGGCGCTGTGAAGCTCACCGCCCAAGAACTCAGGCATGGCATCTATCATGGCAAGCTGATGGATTTCGTAGACCGGCTCGCCAAACGTAAGAATTGGAAAAAGATGCTTGCACTAACGCAAGATAGACGAATGCGCGCAGAGGAGTTCGTAATTCGACTTCTCGCCTTCTATACGAATTATTCGGACTACTCAAAGCCCATGTCCGCGTTTTTGAACCGGTTCTGCGAGAAATATCGGGATCTCACAGACATTCAGGAGAAAGAACTAGAGAAAGCATTTGATACTGTAGTCTCGCGGTTGAATGACCTTTACGCTCACTTCGCCTTCAAGATCTTCACTGATCGCGGTGAGGTTCTGAGTGAATTCAACGCGGCGCTCTTTGATGCCGAGGTTATGTCGACGAAGTCTCTCGACGGCGCAGTCATAAATTCGAAATTACAGAGCAGGATTCGAAGCCTTTTCCCTAAGCTGTTTCACGATGAAACGTTTCAAAAGGCGATTACGCGCGCGACAAGCGACGAGAAACAAGTCAAAGCTCGAGTCGAAAAACTGCAAAAGCTTATCGCCGATCTGGTCTGATGCCGAAATACGTTAAGAGTCGCGCTCGTAAAGAATTCGATGCGGATGTCGATCGGCTGATTCGTGCCGTACGGGACGCGTTTTCCTCAAAGTGCAAACTGCCAAATGTACGAGAACACGTTCTTGCTAGCGTGATGCTTCAGGGAAGCGCAAAGATGGAATTCTATCTAACCAGTCTTATCTCTGACTGGGTCGATCGCGCTAACGCGTCCGCTCTCCAAACTGACGACCTTCCGCTCTCGTTGCGAGCGTACGGTTTTAACGAACAGGCGCTAGCAGGAGCATATGCCCAATTCCTAGCTTTTGGCAGCGAGGTTGATCTTCTTGAAAGGTTAGCCGGTCGTTTGAACAACCCTAGTAATTATTTTGCTATTAATGGACAACATTGCCCCGAGCTACAGGCGGAAAAATTGTGGAAAGATAGAAAGTATCCATCTGGCAAAAATCTGAAGATCCTTTTTAATAGGTTTGGAATAGCTAAAATTTTTGATGAGTTAGCCAAGTCTGCCAAAAGCGACTTAGGATTGTTACTCGATTCATTCAATGACGTGCGGACTGAACTTGCTCATGAAGGGATCCCTCCTGGCCTGACACCCGGAGATATCCGATCCAAGCTGCGCAGTGCGCAGAGATTCATCTCGCATGTTGACCGGGTTTTCTTCAAAAATCTAGAATTGCTCGGTGCAGCACCTCTTTGGACGCCTTGATTTCCGTGCGCGAGATGGAAGCTCCCGATTGGGCGTTACTGAGCGACGAGGAGCTCGTGGAACGCCGCATTTCGACGCTTGGGTTGAAGCTTGAGGGCACAGCGATCGAACCCCTCATTCAGCAACTGTATGACGAGCTTTCGGCGAAAGGCCTCGTGTTTCATCCGCCATGCCACATCGGCGATGAATGGTTCGTGCCGATCGGCACTCCGGCGATTTTTATTCCGTTCTTCCTCGTGCATGACCGGCTGCGCGCGCTGGAGCGCACCATGATGCTCGAAGTGGAAGGCGGTACGCCGGAATGGTTCATGAAACTGATGCGACACGAAGCGGGACACGCCTACAGCTATGCTTATCAGCTGCAACGAAAGAAAAAATGGCAGCGTTGTTTCGGGCCGACATCGCACGAGGAAACGCCGAGCACCTATCGGCCTCGTCCATTCAGCCGCAGTTATGTTGTTCACCTCGAGGACTGGTACGCGCAGAGCCATCCTGACGAAGATTTTGCCGAGACGTTCGCCGTCTGGCTCACACCGGGCCTAGATTGGCGCAAACGTTACGCGGGCTGGCCGGCACTGAGAAAACTCGAATACCTAGATGAGCTCATGCGATCGCTGGCGGGCACGCCGCCGGTGCATATGCCAGAATATCGCGCCGCCGATTACGATTGCCTGAACGTTAAGCTGAAAACTTATTATGCGCGCAAGCGCAAGCTCAACGAAGACACTTATCCGGATTTTTACGATGCCGATCTGCGACAGCTTTTCGCTGCGCCGGCTGGCATCAAAGCAAGCGCGTACCTGCGCAGGCGGAGACGCCGCCTACTGAACGCGGTTTGCCAATGGACGAACGAGAAAAAGTTTAGCGTCAACCAGCTGCTCTCGCGCCTCACGCGCCGCTGCGACGAGCTTGGGCTTCATGTGCTCAACGACGATCCGCAACAGGATTTTCGCGTCTCCGCTTTCATCACCACACTGGTGATGAATTATCTTTTCACCGGGAAATTCAAGCGCACCAAATGACCTGCACGCGCTGTCATGTCGAGCGGAGTCACGTGCCAAGCCGTAGCTTTATGCGAAGGCTGGAGACATCTCTGGGATAGATTAGAGATTCCTCCACTTCGGTCGGAATGACAGAGATTGAAAAAGCATGAAAAAGAAACTCAAAGTGCTGGTGCTCTTCGATGGCACAAGTCCTACCAGGCTTGATCAAGATTTCAGCCAAGAGCTGAAGACAAAGGATTGGAAGACCGAAGCGGACGTCATGCACGCGCTCGGTGCGCTTGGTCACATCGCGGAACATCTGGCCATCTACGACGATGTCGATCTCGTTAGGCAAAAGCTGGAAACGTTCGCGCCCGACGTTCTTTTCAATCTGGTCGAGCAATTCAAGAACAAACCGGGGTTCGATCAGTACATCGTCTCATTCCTGGAAATGCAGGAGCTTCCTTTTACCGGCTGCGGCTCGACCGGCCTGACGCTATGCAAGCACAAGGGCATTTCAAAAAAGATCCTGCACTATCACGGCATCCACGTGCCGAATTTCCTGGTGATCCCACGCGGGCAGCGGATCGGGCGGCCGCGGCAGCTCAAGTTTCCGGTTCTGGTGAAACCGGTGAAGGAAGAAGCGTCCTATGGCATCTCGCAGGCGTCGTTCGTGCAAAACGAGGAGCAGTTTCGCGAGCGCGTGGCTTTTATTCATGAGAAACACAACAGCGACGCGATTGCAGAGGAATACATCGACGGTCGCGAGCTTTACGTGAGCATCATGGGCAATGTGCGGTTGACCATTTTTCCCATTCGCGAACTTCTGTTTCGCGAAGTGCCGCCTAACGAACCGAAGATCGCCACCTACAAGGCAAAATGGGACGAAGAATATCGCAAACGCTGGGGCTTGGAGAACCGGTTCGCCGAGGACCTCGATCCAGCGCTCGTCGCCGGCATCGAAGGGAGCTGCAAAGACATTTACCGATTGCTGACCATCGACGGCTACGCCCGCATCGATCTGCGTCTCACGCCGGCGAACAAACTCTACTTCATCGAGGCGAACCCGAATCCGATCCTCGCCGACGACGAAGACTTCGCCCTCTCAGCAGCAAAGGCAGGCCTGGCGTATTCGCAGTTGATCGAGCGGATCCTTCGGCTCGGGGTGAAGACCGTTCGCGGGTAACATGAAGGAACACACAAAGCCGCAGCGGTGGTATCTATTTCGCGCCAAGGGCGCTTTGTCATGCGAAGCCTGGGGCAGCGCCCCAGGGGTTCGAATTGCGGACTAACAAGCGCTGAAAGCGCGCCTCAAGTAGGTCGATCGAATTCTTTGCTTGCGGCGAATCGCGCCTTCAGCGCTCGCGCTTTTGGGTCGCTAATCCTGGGGCGTTGCCCTAGGCTCTCATTGAATATGACGCGCCTTTGGCGCTAGATTAGCCGGCAGCGCCTTTGCCTGTAATCACGTTCCGTGGGAGCCGGCAGGCGGCGCTCCCGAAAAAAGGGGCGGCTTGGCTGCCGCGCCTTCCGGCAAAACGATCGCGCGCACGGCTCGATTTTCGGCTAAACTGAGACATGAGCGTGCAAGTTTATGGATGTAATCACGTCGCCATCGAGGTGGACGACGTCGAGAAGGCGGTAGCGTTTTACAAGGATGTTTTCAACCTCGAACAGATGAGCGGCGGCGAGGGCGATGCGTTTTTCAAATTGGGTGAGCACCAGTTCCTCGCGATTTTCGAAGTGGAAAAGCTGCAGCGCGCAAACGTGCGCCATTTCGGGATCATGGTTCGCGACGAAGCGCAGCTGGAGGAAGTCCGGAAAAAACTGAAAGAAAAATATAAACTTAAATTGCAGCCGCCGTTCCGCTGCGATTTTCGCGATCCGTGGGGCAATCACATCCAGGTTGTCGATCTTCACGACGAATCGCTCATCTGGCTTTTACCGTACCGCGAAGTGCAGAAGACGGGCATCAAATTCGACACGAAATAGTCGATGCGATCGTTTTGGAGCGATGCACGATTCATCCGTGACGACGGGATGAGGCGGAGTCGGTCGCGAACTCCGCTTCAACATTGTGAGTCAGGACATTGTAGCTTTCTAACTTCGTGAAAGCGTTAACGTTTTAACATCGGTACACAACGTGGCGGCTATCCGTGTTGTCTGTGAAATCCAGCGGTTCGAATACCGCTTAAAGAATTTTCCAAAACAAATGTGTTGACACATTGTCGCGTTTCAGCTAAAAGCGCGCTCCACCCCGAGATAGCTCTGAAGGCATATCCCCCCGAAACACATCTAGAAAGTTCCTGAGTCGCCGGAGCCAGTCCGGCTAAACTCGCCATTTGATTCCAGGGACTCCATCCAACGAACAACATGAAAAAGAAACAGAACAACTCTACACGCGCTTTTGCGCTTCGAATCACACTCGCTCTCGCCCTGACATCGATCTCGGCGATTTTATTCGCTTCTAGTTTCGCGCCATTAAGCGGGGCTGGCCCCGGCCAAGGCGCGGCAGAACCCGATGGCTCAATTTCAGCGATTGCCATCGCGAAAGTGGTACCCAGGGTATTTAACGGAGACGTGCGCAACCTGCCTCAGGTCCCCCAGCAAGAACTGACACGCCCAGAATTGGAGCCGCCGTTCAATTACAAACAGCTTTTGCCTGAAGCAATCACTGGTCAAAAACTGGAACCAAATATTCCACTGGCGCCGATGCCTGCGCCCATTCAGAACTTTCCCGGAATAAAACGGACCGATACATGCGTTGGTGGACAGTGTGGCGCGGGCACGCCGCCCGACACAAATGGCGCGGTGGGTCCTAACCACTATATTCAAGCGGTCAACTCCGCGTATGGCATCTATAACAAGACTGGAACGTTGCTGGCCTCTTTCACAGAGAACGCGCTATGGGCTGGGACTGGAACCTTCTGCGACGGGAATGGCGGTGGCGACCCGGTGGTGATCTACGACGCGCTGGCAGACCGCTGGATTCTGACGCACCTTGCCTACTCGCCGGGGGCAACAACCGGCGCGTTTTACCAGTGCGTCGCGGCGTCGCAGACCAGCGATCCCGTGACCGGAGGCTGGTACCTGTATGCCATTCGCACAGATACGGGTGCTGTTGGCCAGCCGCCGGCTAACACGATAAACGACTATCCCAAGTTCGGCGTCTGGACTGACTGCCTC
>QHQA01000015.1 GCA_003219695.1 Verrucomicrobiota bacterium | reverse complement strand
CGCAAACACGTCCCACATCAGCGCGCTGCGGAAATTTTGCCAGATCGCCCAGTTATTGGGCACCGGCGCCAGATACCAGGCCATCCAGAACCGGCCGACGTGAATGCCTGGGAAAATCGCGGCACAGATCACCGCAAAAAGCGTCATCGCTTCCGCCGAGCGGTTGATCGAAGTACGCCATTTTTGGCGAAGCAAAAACAAGATCGCCGAGATCAGTGTGCCGGCGTGTCCGATACCGATCCAGAAAACGAAATTCGTAATGTCCCAAGCCCAGCCCACCGGGATTTGATTTCCCCATGTGCCGACGCCAGTGGAAATCAGGTAGCCGATACAAAAAAGCCCAAACGTCGCGGCACTTGCGGTGATGGTGAACGCCACCCACCACCAGCGCGGCGCCGGTTGTTCGACGACACCGGAAATGCGCTCGGTCAGCCAGCTGAAATTCCGTCGGTTCAGAACCAACGGCACATGCGCAATTCGCCGCTCCGCTTTTTGAATCTTCTCTGGGGCTGCTACTGGTGCTCCGTCCATAACTCACATTGCGGATTCGCTCATGCTGGTTTCTCCGCCAGGCTTGCGACCCCGATGTTTTCCGCGTCAGGCATTTTCGGATTTGGATTGCGAATGCGCGCCAGGTAACTGACTCGCGGGACGACGTTCAAATATTCCAGGATTCGGTAATTGCGGTCCTGCTGTTTCAGTTTTGAGACGCGGCTCTCCGGATCTTTGATATCGCCAAACACAATCGCTTCGGTGGGGCAGGCCTGCGCACATGCGGTGGTAAACGAATCGCGAGGAATGCGCGTGTCTGCGCTGGCGCCTACGCGCGCGTGCGCCGCGATCTTTGCTTCCTCGATGCGTTGCACGCAGAAGGTGCATTTCTCCATCACTCCGCGCATGCGTACCGTCACGTTGGGATTTTTCTGCATCTTGATCGTGTCCGGCGCTCCCTTTGTTGTCAGCGGCGCGAAATATTCTTCATAGATGTTCAATGCGCCGATGACCTTTCTCTTACCGACGGGTCGCTGATTGTAATCGAAATAATTAAACCGCCGGACCTTGTACGGGCAGTTGTTCGAGCAGAATCGCGTGCCGACACAGCGATTGTAAGCCATGACGTTGAGACCGTCCTCACTGTGAATGGTCGCGTTGACCGGGCAAACCGTTTCGCACGGCGCGTTTTCGCAATGCTGGCACGGCATGGGCTGATACACGATCTCGGGGTGCTCCGGCCATTCGCCGTGGTCCTGGTTAAATGATTTCCGGCTGGCGTAGTAGCGATCAATGCGCAGCCAATGCATGATCCGGCCATGCGCCACCTGTAGTTTGCCGACGACGGGAACGTTGTTTTCCGCCTGGCAGGCGATCACACAGGCGTTGCATCCGGTGCAGACATTCAAATCGATGCTCATCCCCCACTGCTGCGGCGCGTTTAGCGGCGGATGCGTATAGAGAGTCGGCGGCGGATGCGGCAGTTCTTCTTCGCCGGGAATTTTTTTGGCGAACTCGTTATTCGCGCGATAGCCTTCCAGCGTCGCTTCACGGACAAGACCACGGCCTTCGATGCTGAAATGCTCCTGCGGAATCGACAATGGATAGGTGCGCCCAACCTTGGTCACCTGCACGCTCTCAATCCCCTTCCCGCCGGCGACAGCAAAATGCGGATTTGCTGCCGTGCAGAGAAAGTACCCGTTGAAACCGGACTGCTGCGCGATGCCGGGTCTTTCTCTCAGGTCGCCACCCGCGTACGGCAACTCATAGAACTCCGGCATTTTTCGGCCGTAACCCAGCGGGATGGTAATCGAATTATCGGCGTGACCGGGCGACACGAGCGCCGCGATGACAAGCTCGCGTTTGACTGCCTCTCCGCCGGAACTTTTTTCGTTAATGACAACGCGCAGCAGGTCGCAGGTCTCCACACCGAGCTTCTTCGCATACGCAGGACTGATTAACGCCGCGTTGTCCCAGGTGAGCTTTGTGATCGGGTCGGGCAATTCCTGGAGCCAGCCGTTATTGGCATAGCGGCCGTCGTCCATTTCGTAGCTGCCGGTTAAAACAATCTCCGGTGAATCCGGCGTGGGCGGCGGCAGTGGCGCCCAGGAATCTCGCGCAGGAGTTGCGGCTGCGCCGGGATTAAATAAGCCCGGCTGATCGCGAACTTGAACGTGAGCTGCAAAACCGTCGTGGAGAAAGCGCGTCCAAGCTGTTTGGAAATCGCCTGGCGGATTTGTCAGGCGAAAAGTTTCCTGCATCAACTCGGGCCCCTGCAGCTTCGGCCCACCGAGCAGCATGTTCATCAATTCAATTTCACTGAGCCCGCCGAAGAGCGGCAGAATCATCGGTTGAATCGACAAATAATCACCGCCGGCTGTGAGCGCGTCGCCCCACGATTCGAGATAATGCGCCAGCGGGACGTGCCACTGACTGAGCGCGGACGTGGCGTCTTCGTGGTAGCCCAGTCGAACGATACTCGGCACTTTCTTTTGCAGTTCGCTCCAATCCAGCGGCAGCTTTTTTTGCGGATCTTCTACCAGTCCGCGCGGCGCGTTATAGACAGGGTCACCACCGAAAATGAATAACTGCTTGATGCGCCCCTCGTTGATCTCCGTCGCAAGCTGCACGATGTCGATCGTTCGCGGGTTGCGCGGAATCTGACGCATCACCAGCGTCTGTCCGAGATTTTTGAGCGCAACATTGATCGCGTAAACGAGCAATTGCACTGCCACGGGCTGGGTTGGGCCTGCAAGCACCAAACTCGCTCCCGGCTTTGCCGTCAGGTCACCCACAAGCCCGTCGATCCATTGCTGCTCGAAGCTGCTGCTAAAGGCGTTTGGCGGAGCCTGCAAACTTCCCAACAAAGACCCAAGATTGGAATCATTCGTCGCCGCGAGAATTTTGCTGGCCAGCGCGTGCGCGAACACAGCAATCTGGCTGGCCGGACAGCGCAGCCGATGGTCGGCCATAGCGCCGGTGAGGGTGAAACGATTCTCGACCACGTAAAGCCGGTTCATGCTGTCCTTCGGCGCGCTCACGCGCCGGCGCGCAGTGAACGCGCGCACCGATTCGAGATCGCCCTGGCCGCTATCGAGAAAATCGCTGTCCAGCGCGAGAATGACATCGGCGCGATCGAGTTTCGGCAATGCCCGCGCGTTCGCGCCGAAAGCGGTTTGCATGGCGACGTTCGCTTCCGCGCCCAGGCGCGGTTCATAGACACACCAGCGCATGCTCGGGAAATTTTTCTCTAATTCTGCCCGGAGACGCTCACGCGTAGGCGAATTGGTTTCCTCCACCAAAAACGCGAGGCCCTCGCCGTGATCGCTCAGGAGTGCCTTGCGAAGTTCGCTGACGTAATTCTCAAAATCTTCGCGCTTACTTCGTTTTCCTTTTTGAACAAACCGCTTCGAGCGGGTAGGGTCATACAGATCGAGAACCGACGCCTGAACGAAAGTGTCCGTGGCGCCCGCCGAGGCGGGATGCAACGGATTGCCCTCGAGCTTGATCGGCCGCCCGTCCACGGTCGTGGCGACAAGGGGAATGCCGCCCGTGCGCCGCGGCATTGCGGTCGCGTAGTAGAGGAATTTTCCGGGGATAGTCCATTCGACGTTCTTGGTAAAAGGAACCAGATGCATTTCCGGCCGGCGACAACTCGTTAGGCCAATCCCCGCCAGCGCCATTGACGCGCCCATCAATTTCAGGAAGTCGCGTCGCGACCATTCGTCGCCGTTGAGTTCCGCTATGCCCGGAGGAAATTCCCGCTCCAACCACTGGCGAAATTCCGGCGTATCGCTCAACTCGCCGAGGCTTCGCCAGTAAGCCTTTCCCGTAGGCGGCTCCGGCGGATGATGGAAAACGCGTTTCATCGGTGGCACCCCTGGCAATTTGTCGGCGGATTAATATTCCAACGCTCTTTCAAAGTCTCGCCGATTTCGGTTTGGGTGAGCTTTTTCTTCTTCGAAAAATCGTCACGCGCGTCGTGTGGCTGACCGTATTTCGCCACAAACTCTGCCGGCTGCACGTCCTCCGGTTTCCAATCCAGATTGAAAACCTGGTCTTCGGGCCGCAGAAAATTTTCGGGGTGTCGATGACACTCCAGGCACCAGCCCATGCTGTGGGGTTTGGCCATATAAACCACCGGCATGTGATTGACTGAACCATGACAACTGAAGCAACTGATGCCGCGGTTCACATGCGCGGCGTGATTGTAAAAAACGTAATCGACCGTGCGATGGATCCACACCCACTCGATCGGTTTGCCGGTCTTCCAGCTTTCGCGCACCGGCTCCAGCTTCGGATTATCTTTTGCCACCTGGGTGTGGCAGTTCATACAAGTCTGCGTGTTCGGCACATTCGAGTGCGCGGCGACGTCCACAAAGCTGTGACAATAGCGGCAATCCATCCCCAGTTGCGTGACGTGAATATCGTGCGGGAACGGCACCGGCTGGATCGGCCGATAACCGATTTTGGTATATCTTGGCGTGGCGTAATACCACGTGGCGCCGGACAATCCGCAGGCGATCACGATGGCGCACACCACGAGCTTGAGCGGCACCCAGTTCGTCCAGCGTGGGAAGAAATTCGCCATGGCGCTAGGCGGCCTCCCTGCTGACGCAGCGTAGTCGCCGAGCTACCGATGGATGAAAGCTGTGTTGAAGATGGGCTTTGTTCAGACGCTGCAAATGGTTAAGGTTAATTGCTCGTCCGAGGGGCAACGAGGATTCTATAAATCCGAGGCGAGAGGGCAAAATAAAATTTCACTGTCCAATTTGATAATGTCGATACAAAAGCAGCGCCGTCGCATTTTTTCCGTACGCGCGGCCGTGGCTGTTTGCCTCGTCTGGTTGGCGTGCCGTGCGTATGAATCGCTGGCCGTCGCAGAACATGACCACCCGGTCCCGGAGAAACTTGGTGCGGTGAAATTCCAGACCTCCTGCTCTGCGGATGTGCAGCAAGAATTCGAGCGAGCTGTCGCGCTCTTGCATTCGTTTGCCTACTCGGCGGCGGAAAAGGCGTTTCGCGACGTGATAGCGAAGGATCCCAACTGCGCCATGGCGCATTGGGGCGTGGCCATGACTTATTTTCATCAACTGTGGGAGCCGCACATTGCGCTGGAAGACGTCGCGCACGGCTCGCAGGAGATGGATGACGCCAAACGCGTTGGCGGCTCGGAACGGGAACGAGGATTTATTGAGGCGCTGAGCATCATCTACGCAAACGCGGATTCTGTGCCGTACCACGAGCGAGCGAACGCTTACACACGCGCCATGGGCAAACTCGCCGAGCGCAACCCCGAAGATGTCGAGTGCCAGGTGTTTTACACGTTGGCGTTACTCGCTACTGCGTCGCCAGCCGACAAAACGCACGCGAACGAAAAGAAAGCCGTCGCCATTCTTGAGCCGTTGTTTCGAAAATATCCCCAGCATCCGGGCGTTCCGCATTATCTCATTCACGCGTGCGACAATGCGGAAATGGCGACGCGCGGTCTGGAGGCAGCGCGCAGATATTCCCAAATCGCGCCATCTGCGCCGCACGCGTTGCACATGCCCTCGCACATCTATACGCGCTTGGGAATGTGGGAGGAATCGATCGCTTCCAATCTGGCGGCGGAAAAAGCGGCACGCGCACAAGGCGATAAAGGCGAGGAATTACACGCCATGGATTATCTCGTTTATGCGTATCTCCAGCTTGGCCGCGATGTCGACGCCGCGCGCGTGCTGGATGAACTGCGCGCAATCCCAGGGCTCGGCGGCAGTTATTTCAAAATTGGATACGCAGCCAGCGCAATGCCGGCGCGCTATGCGATTGAGCGCCGTCAGTGGCGTGATGCAGCGCAACTCGTCCCGCTCGATCGGGCGCTTCCGCAAGTCTTGGCGATCACGCTTTGGACGCGGAGCGTCGCCTTTGCGCGCGACGCAAAACCGGACGCCGCCCAGCAGGAGATCGAGAAATTAAAAAGCGCACACGAAAAACTGAGCGCGGCGGGTGAGGACTACTGGGCAACACTGGTCCATGCGCAGTTGAATGAAGCGCTGGCCTGGACCGCGCGCGCCGAGGGAAAACCTGACGAGGCGATTAAACTGATGCGTGCCGCCGCCGATGAAGAGGATGCAATCGAAAAACTTCCCGTCACGCCCGGTGCGATCGTTCCCGCGCGGGAACAACTTGGTGATCTCTTGCTGGAGACAAATCATCCGCACCAAGCCCTCAAAGAGTTTGAGCGCGCTCTCGAAATGAATCCCAATCGCCGGAACGCATTGATGGGCAGCGCTCGTGCCCGAGAGATGCTTGCCACGGCGAAACCTTAGATCCCGGAATAGTTAGACAAACGGAAGCGGAGCCACTTCGACCGGGATGGCGCTGGGGATATTCGCCGCGTGCGCATCCAATCTCGTACCGATGCCGTTGAAGCCGCGTTTCACATAGCCTAGCGCGATTTCTTTTCCGAGTCGTTCGCTGCGCGTTGCGCTTGTGATCCAGCCGGTTTCTTTCCCTGCCGCTGAAGAGGCGGCAAGTTTCATTCCCGGCTGAAGTGGGACGTCATCCAGCGAAATCAATCCGCATAATCGCTTGTTTGTTTGCCCCGACATTTTCATTCGCGAGATCACTTCCTGGCCAATGTAACAACCTTTTTCGTAATCGATCGTGCGTTGCTCGAGATTCGCTTCGATCGGGATAATTTCCTCCGTCAGTTCGCTGCCCCAGCGGGGCATACCCCGCTCGATGCGCATCACTTCCGCAACAGCAGGATCGAGAAAATGAAATGCCGAAGAGAATTGTTCCCGCACGGCAGCGTGATGCGCCGGGTCACTCCAGATGTCCCAACCTGGCTCAGCGAAACGCAGCGCGGAAACAATCCCGCCATGCTCCGGTGTCGGTGCCTTTGGTGAGAGGACGTGAAAAAGCGCGAATTGATCTGTGACATCCTCGATTTGGACGTCGTCGGCGATCACGTAACGCTCCAGCCTAGTGCCCAGCGTTTCTCGGAGATTCGCCTCGGCATCAACTAAAAATGATTCGCCCAGTGCGCAGATGAAAATGTACCCGTTCATTTTGCCTTTCGCGTTGAGCACGCACGCCTCGATAGCGACCGTTTCGCTTGTCTTGCGCAAATCATTTGTGATTTGCCCATTGAGAAATCGAAACCGGTCCGTCCCGGCAACACGAAATTTTGCCCGCGCCGAGAGATCGAGAAACGTGGCTTGCCCGACTTGGAACGGCTGCGTCATTCTTGTCCGGACGCGAACCTGCTGAGCAGCTGTTTGAGAAAGCCACGGCGCAATGGCGCCGATGCAGGAGCGGCTGTCTCGGCTCCGGCACCGAAACTGAGCAAAGGCTGCTGCGCGTCCGCTGCGCCGGCTTCCTGCGGTTCGAGATTTTGCGCCTGCGCTTCTGCCGAGCTACCAATCGGTTCATCAACGAAGATTTGCTCGGGCTGCTGTTCCAGTTGCGGCTCTTCGAAAAATTCCGTCGCGGGCTCGTGCAAATATTTGCGCGCGACGGCGGAATAATCGTCATCGCCATGACCCCATTGCATTTGCTCGAGCAACTGGTCGCGGGCCGCAGCGGTCACTCCCAAGTCCAGATAATGCGACAAGGCAATCTGATTGGCGATCTGCATGTCTTTCAGCATGTGTTTGACAGAAAAGTGCGGCTCAAAATCGCGGTCGAGTATTTTGGGCAGTTTCATCGCCAGCGTGGCGGAATAACTCGCATTGGCGCGCATCGCCTCGATGAATTTCTCAAGTGGCAAACCCAGCGCCTTGACAAGCGCCAGGGCCTCCGCTGCCGCTTGCACGGTTGCGGCAGTGACCATGTTGGTTGCAACCTTGATCGCGCTCGCCTGGCCGACCGCGCCGATCGTGATAATCTCTTTGCTGCTCGCCTCAAGAATTGGACGCGCCACACGTAACGCTGCATCCGTTCCGCCCACGTAATAAACCAGTTCGCCCTTTTCGGCCGCAAGTTTGCTGCCAGTAAACGATGCTTCCACAAACAGCGCGCCTCGCCGCTCGACTATCTCCGCCGCGGCGCGCATAGAATCCGGAGCGACTGTCGAATGCGCAAGAACAACGTGACCCGGCGTGAGCTTTTCGCTTAACTGCTCGACAGTTTGCAGGAGCGCTTCGTCGTCAGAGACAAAAATCTGGATGTAATTGCACATCTCCGCCAGTTCCCCGGGCGAACCGACAAAATTTGGCACAGGCCGCGGCGACCGGTTCCAAACGAAAACTGGAAATCCTTTGCGGCGGAGATTTCCCGCGATTGCGCGACCGATAATGCCAAGACCGATCACGCCAATGTTTGGGTGCGCTGGATGTGATTTAGATGCCAGGCGTTCCATCGAGGCTGCGACTTACGGTCAGAGTGCAGGTAAAAACGCTCAGAGGCAATGCAGAAATCTCAGAAAATGCCGCTCCTTGATCGAGTTCGAATCCACAGCGCCATAGATGCCGCGTCTATGGTGCTCGTTTAGACTTCGTCGCTCGTACATCGCGCTCATCATTTCAACGCAAACTGGGAAAGGTAGTACAACGCCACTGAGCCGACGATTTGAAGACTCTGCGCGCTGATTTTGTCGATGGTGTCACCGGCGGTGTGCCACCACGGATAGTCGAAATCGATAATGTCGATCGTCGAAATACCGATCGCGTTCAGCGGCACGTGGTCATCGATCAACTCCCGGTCGAAATAGCTAAAATAATTTCGCAGTTTCAGCGCTTCCGCCGCGGCAAAAATATCGCGCGCCATCGCGGCAGGTGAATTTGCCGGCAGCGTAATGCCGAGCGAATGATCGCCGACCATGTCGAACAACATCCCTCCTCGAAATTGCTTCACGCGGTCGCTTTGAAGTTGTTTGGCAAAATGGCGGCTGCCGAACAAACCGTCTGTGTCTGAAAAATGGTCGTACGCTTCCTCTCCATCGAAGAACACCAGCTCGATTTTCCTGGCCAGACTGGGGTGTTGCCCGATTACGCGCGCCAATTCCAGCAGCAGACCCGTGCTGGAGCCGCCGTCGTTGGCTCCGACAAACTGGATGGTGTCGAACAATTTTGTGTCGTAATGCGAGCACAGCAAAAACGAGGGAAACGCCGCGGGCTTTTCACCGGAAAATCGGGCAATTAAATTTACAAACTGAGTTTTGCCCCGCGGCGTGTCGTCACTGAACGCTTGGCGCATTACCTCCCAGCCCGAAGCGTGAAGTTGCTCCTCGATGTAATCTCTGGATTTCTCAAGCGCCTTGGACCCACCCGGGCGGGGCCCGAAATCGACAAGCCGCTGAACCTGAGCAAAGGCTTTCTCGCCAGAAAATTCCTCCCAAATGTTCGCTGGAGCGGCTCGTAGGGATGTCCCTGCGCAAACAAGCGAGAGCAGGGTGACGAATGCTCGCTTCACCGCAAACGAACCCGTGTCATGTTGAGCGGAGCGAAACATCTCTGATTACCTTATGCCATGCGCAACCACGACTATTGGGTGTACATCCTCACCAACAAACGTTGCACTACATTGTACATCGGGATCACCAATAACATCACACGCCGTTTGTACCAGCATAGATATGGAGAAGTAAAGGGCTTCACGAAACGCTACCATTTGAACCGGCTGGTTTGGCTTGAGCATTTCCGCAACGTGAACGACGCGATCGCGTGCGAGAAGAGGCTCAAAGGTTGGCGCCCCAGCAGGAAAATCGCGCTAATCGAACAGACTAATCCACAGTGGCTCGACCTAAGCGACGACTGGGAACAGCGGCCAAAATTGTTTGACCACCTGTGGAAGCACGAAGAGATGATCTGAGATTCTTCGCTCCGCTCAGAATGACAAGGTCGGTTCAACGACGCGACGGAGCGCAACGAAATCAGCTTCCTTCGCTCGGCAGCCCCAGTGCAGTGACGACCCGCTGTAGATCGTCGGTTCCATAGTACTCGATCTCAATCCGCCCGCGTTTCTCTCCATGATGAATAGCGACGTGCGTGGCCAGATGTTGTTGCAAGCGATTCTGTAAATCTTCCACGGCCGTTGCCGTGGTAGTCATGTCGGCAGATGCACGGCGGGATTTCCGGCGTGGACGTCCAATCCCCAGCAAACGGGCGACCATGCGCTCCGTGGAACGGACAGTGGCATTGCGCCGCAAAACCGTTTCCGCAGCCAGCAATTGTTCCTCGGGCGCTTTCAATGCCAGCAGCACTTTCGCGTGACCAACGGAAATCAAATTCTGCGCTAGCCAGACTTGCACCTGCGGATGCAGATCCAGAAGCCGCAGCGCGTTCGCCACAGCCGCCCGGCTGCGCCCCACCTTGAGCGCGATGTCTTCCTGCCGCATTCCAAATTCGTTAGCCAACCTCGCGTAGCCCTGGGCTTCCTCGATCGGATTGAGATCGGCGCGTTGCAAATTTTCGATCAACGACAACTCGAGCACTTCCAAATCGTTCGCGCTTCGAATGATCACGGGCACGGTCGTAAGCCCGAGTTCCTGCGCGGCGCGCCATCGGCGTTCGCCAGCAATGAGTTCAAAGCGTGTGCCGACCTGTCCGCCGCTGGACGAACCCGCCGTGGCGGGCCGCACGATGAGCGGTTGAATGATGCCATGCTGGCGAATCGAATCGATCAGTTCTTGCAACGGTTCGCGCCCAAAATCCTTGCGCGGCTGCAACGCGCTCGGCACTACGCTCGCCAGATCAATCTGGTGGACTCTTTCGCCCGACTCGGCCTCATCCGTGCGCGGGGCGATCGCAGGCGCGCCGATCAGCGCGCCAAGACCTTTACCCAAACCAGTGCGTGCCATGCGTCTGAGGCTACCGGAACAGACTTATCAACGCAAACAGCAATCTGTACGACAGTGTGGTGCCGTACCAGTTCGCCAGCCTTCCCAACTGCGCGGGAGCCGCCCAATAAAAGAATTTTTAAAAAAAGTATTGACATTCATGATTGAAATTCAGTATCACGGCGACTGGCTCCAAAACAGAAAAAGGACTTTTGCCCGGTAGGGTTCTTTGTCTGTTCGAAGCCCAGTGAAAACCAAAAAAACAAACAAACACCACCGGGAAAGAGAAAGAACACATCCCATGGATTCACTCACTCAACTTAAAACGTTAGTTTCATGCGGACGAGAACCGGCTCGCCCGCTGCCGTTACGGCGCGGGTTCCTTCTCATCCCGCTTGTTCTGGTGTCATTTGCGGTTTTGCCGCAAATGCAGGCAGTCAGTCCGGCACCCGACGGGTGCTATTCCAACTTCACCACAGCGGAAGGCTGCGGCGCCCTTAGTTTCCTCAGCACTGGCTTGGGGAACACAGGACTCGGTTGGTATTCGCTCTTCTCGGATACGACCGCCAACTACAACGTCGGCGTCGGCGCCGGAGCGCTGATCCTCAACAATGCGGATTCCAATACCGCAGTTGGCACTGTAGCGCTCTTGCTCAACACCGCCGGCACTGGGTTGACGACCGGCACTCAAAACGTGGCGGTTGGAACAGACGCGCTGGTCTTTAATGCCGGCGGCGCAGGCGAGTTTAGCGGAAGCTTCAACAACGCGGTCGGCGCCTTCGCGCTGTTTAACAACGACGGCAACGCATCCAGCGTCGCAGGCGGATACAGCAACAACGCTTTGGGCAATTCGGCGCTTTTTGCAAATATTATCGGCGTTGCAAACACTGCCATTGGTGATGAGGCGCTCGTGAGTAATGACTCCTCCGGACTCGGCCTTGGCAACGGCAACACGGCAGTTGGCTTTGCGACGCTCCTCAACAACGGTGATGGCAGTGACAACACAGCTGTGGGTGATTCGACAGGACAAAACTTGGTCGCTGGCTTCAATAACACTTACATCGGCAACTTCGTTGGTTTCACCGTCGGCGACGAAAGCAGTACGATCCGCATCAACGACCTCTCGAACGGGAACGGCGGGTCCTTAGAGTGCTACATCGGTGGTATCTTCAATAACTTCCAGCCTGTTGACGGCGTCAATGTTGTTCAAGTTACTCTGAACCTTTTGGACGACCACCTTGGCTGGGATTTTGGCCCGAGCACCCAGCCTCGTAGCATGCCTGCGCCTCGTAGCGCACCTCAACGTCGTAGCGCACCGCAACCTGCCGCGCGCCCCGGTCTTCAGCACCAAGCCATGCTCTATGACAAAGTTGAGAAGTTGCAAGCAACGGTCGCGCAGCAACAGAAACAAATAGAGACTCTCACAGCCCAGCTCAAAGAGCAGGCAGAGACTTTCACAGCCCAGCTCAAGGAGCAGGCCACCCAAATCCAAAAAGTGAGTGCCCAGCTTGAAATGGTCAAGCCGGCGCCCCGAGTGGTAGAGAATCGATAAAACTGTGCAGGGAGCGCTGTAGAGAAGTCAGCGCCTCCTGAAATACAAGCTCAGCCGCCGCGCGAAACCGCGCGGCGGCTGTTTTGTTTCCGTAGCGCAGGTTTCTCAATTCGTCACAGGACGAATCCGCCGTGGCGGACCTCCTGTATCGCCGATTTCCAAATCGGCAGGGTGTGCGACCTTGAACCCTCTGCGGGTTTGGAAACCCGCGCTACGGCAGACTTGGAAGTCTGCGCTACGGGACGCGCTACGAAGTGACTGATAGTGATCTCGAAATTTTCGAGCACAATTGAAACAGCAGGTGAGCGTCTCGATTAAAGTTTCCTGGTCTTGGCCGATTCCAGCGAATAGGCATGGCAATAAACGCCTTCTGGAAATCTGGGACGCAAAAAACCAAAACGCGCTAAGCTTCCGGGGCGAGCTCAGGGGCGGCGACTACGCGGGTCGGCACCAGGCGTAATGCGGAGCCGCTTGTTTCTTCAGCCACGGCAGGGCCTTGTTCGTGGTATTCGGCGTCACTGTTGACCTGCCAGAGGTCGTAGAGTTTGGCTTCGGCCAGAATATTCTCCACGCACAACATCGCCGTCATCATGGCGTGGTCCTGGTTGTTGTATTTGTGCATGCCGTTGCGGCCAACCAAGTGCAGGTTTGGATAACGCGTCTCCAGCTCATGGCGGATCGTCGCGACGTGGCGCGCGTAATCGTCGTCGTAAACCGGATACGCTTTTTTTTGGCGAACGACACAGCCATCGATGAAATCGCGTTGCTTGGCCAGACCAATCTGAATCAATTCGCGCCTGGCGAGCTCGATCAAGTCGCTGTCGCTGGAGTCCCAGAGGCCGTCGTGCTCAAAGCAGAAATATTCGAGGCCGTAGCAAACCTTGTCTTGCTCGGGCACCATCTCCGGCGACCAGGAACGAAAGTTCTGGACACGGCCCACTTTCACGCTCGGATCATGAATGTAAATCCAGTTGTCATCGAACATCTGTCGGTCTTTCAGGATCAACATCACTGTGAGGAAGTCGCGATACTTGAGACTTTCGGCTGCCCGTTTCGCTCGCTCGCTCACAGCGGGCGATAAACCGCAAACGAGTTCGCGCATCGGTGCGGATGAAATCACGTGCTCTGCCTCGATCGCTTGCATGTCGCCTTTTCGATCTTTGTATTCGACCGTCCAGGTGCCGGACGTTTCATAGTAGGAACACCGAGCTACTCTGCAGCCCATTTCGAGTTTGCCGCCCAGCGCCTGCATTTTTTCCGCGCATGATTCCCACATCATGCCGGGACCTCGCCTCGGATAACGGAACGAATGGATGAGCGTCTTGATGACTTTGCTCCGGTCGCCATTGTAGCGCTGCGGAATCAGCGCGTTCTTGATGGCGCTGCCTAACGACAGGCCTTTGATGCGCTGCGCGGCCCAATCAGCGGAGATTTCCTTGCAGCTCATTCCCCAGACTTTTTCGGTATAGCTCTTGAAGAACGTGTTAAAGAGCCGTTTGCCGAATTGATTGCTCACCCACTCTTCGAAGTTGCGCGGGTTTCGCACCGGAAACAGGCGCGCTTTCAGCCACGAAAGGATGCAAAGCGTGGACCTGAATACGCCGAGCTTGAGCAGCGCTTCGACCGGCTTCAGCGGATACGAGAAAAATTTGCCGCCGTAAAAAATGCGCGACGAGCGCGCGCGCACCAGCATGTGGTCAGGCAAAATCTCCGTCCAGAGATCTTCGACCGCTTTGGATTTGGAGAAGAAACGGTGCCCGCCGATGTCGAAGTGAAAACCGTTGTAGGTGACGGTGCGGGAAATGCCGCCGACGTAAACCGGATCGGCCTCGAGAACGATGACGTCCGCGTCCTCCTTCGAAAGAAGATAGCCGGCGGTCAAACCCGCTGGTCCGGCACCGATAATGGCGACTTTTGTTTTCATCTTCCTCTACGCAACCCAATTGCCCCGGGTGAAATTCCAGACGTACCAGCCCTGTACGCACAACCCAGCAGCGCTCAGGAACGCCACTGCCGCGATGCCGAATGCCCGCATGAGCATCGGCGGCGTACGAAATTGACGCAGGAAATTCAAAAGCGCCAGCACGATCAACGCGTGCACGGAAAATTCGTAGCGGAGCATGCTTTCCATATCCACGCAGGCCACGCCGCTGACCGAAAGATAATAGATGACGGCTGCGCAGAAATAGATGCCAGCGCGCATCCCCCAGTTAGTTCGATCCCAGAGTGTGGTAGGGCGCGACCACAGTTTACCCGCCGCGGCGGGGGCGCGCTGGAACCCCACGACCAACTCGCAAAGCGCAATAGCGACAAAGAGCAATGCACCCAGCGTCATCGCCATTTGGCTCACCTCGGTCGGATTATTTAGCGCGGGGAGGAGCCAGCGATAACTAGAGGGCTTAAACACCGCCAGATAATCGGCAACGATGCCCCAGCCGGCTGCCTGCGTGAGCATGTACAAGTCCCAATGACCCCAGCGGAGCTGACAATAAGCGAAAAACACGATAGCACCGCACATCGCCGCAATTGTCACACCGATCGCCGGCCTGTGCTCTCGAACCCACCTTCGTGGCTTGAGTAAGCTGCGCCATCCAGTTTGAAAAACCGCACACACCAAAGGAAAAGCGGCGCATACGATGCCCACGATTCGCGCTGCGGACATAAGGATCCCGTGCATCGCCCCTAAGACTTTCGCAGCGCGCCCGTCCGCACTGCTCCAGTAAATGAATCCCAGCAGCGCCATTAGAAACAGCGATTCTGAATAGCCGGCGACTAAAAAGAACGCTGCCGGATGCGCGGCGATTAGTGATGCGCCGCAAGTCTGGAGCGCCAGCGAAATGTTCCAGCGTTTGCACAACAGGAAAAAATAAATCCAGAATCCCCAGGCAGCGAGTTGGGCGGTAATCAGGAGCGCAATGCCAGTGTCGATGTTGAGTCCATAGCGAAACAGCGCGGCAATCGCAGGATAAGCCGGGAAAAACGCGACATTTGACACTTCCATCACCTTGTGATCGATAGGCGGGACAATGGTCTGGTACCCGCGATTGATGATGTTCATGAACCAATAGCTATCGTGCTGGATGAGCGCCGAGTAGCGATCCGACACAGGTCCCTCCGGCGCAAGCAGGCCCACTGCCATTGCAAGCTGCAGCAGCGTCACCGTTAATCCCGCGAGCACAGGCTTGAGCAACCACCGCAAGCGGGTCATCACATCATAATCGCAGAAGGTAGCTCGATTGCTCGCGAAAGTCCGCCATTCGGATGGACTCGCCCTGTAGCTAGCTTTTGGCTCCGGAATAGCCCTGCCAGTAGGAAGCGCGCCGGAGAGAGGAAATCCGGCGAGATTGCAAGAACTTGTGTGACTTTCGGCAGAGGCAATCTCGGATCGCATTGTTTACAGTCGGTGTTACGCTGATTTGAGTGGCAGAGTTTGACGGCAGCCATGCTTCGTTTATTCGCGAGAAAGCGTTGCCACTCTGTTCTCTGAGATTCCCTACGACCCGGAGATCACCAGCACGATCTCGCCTTTCGGCGGATGCGCCTCGTAATGTGCAAGGAGCTCGCCGGCAGTGCCGCGGCGGAATTCCTCGAATTTCTTTGTCAGTTCTCGCGCGACGCAAAGTTGCCGCTCCGGCATGATATCGGCGCAGGCGGCGAGCGTTTTGGTTAATCGATACGGCGACTCGAAAAAGATTGCTGTTTCGTCCCATTCGGCAGCCGCTCGCAACTCGCGTTCGCGTTGCCCACTTTTGACGGGGAGAAATCCGCGGAAAGAAAATTTCTCAGTTGAAAATCCGGAGCCGACAAGAGCGGTCAGCATCGATGATGGTCCGGGAATGATTGTAAATAGGAGTTTGCGTTTGATGCATTCGCGAATGAGGCGCGCCCCCGGATCCGACAGTCCGGGCGTTCCGGCATCTGTAATCAGCGCAACCTTTTCGCCGCGTGCGAGGCGCTCGACGAGCTCCGCCGTACGCATCGCTTCATTGTGCTCGTGATAACTAATGAATGGCTTTTTGAGTCCGAAATGTTTCAGTAACATTCCGGAATGCCGCGTGTCTTCGGCAGCGATCAGATCGACTTCTTTTAATACGTCGAGTGCGCGCAACGTGATATCGCCCAGGTTACCAATCGGCGTGGCGACGACGTACAGCATGGCGCACCATGCGATAGGAACTGAACTCACGCCACAGCGAGAAAGCTAACTCAGTTGTCCGCAATCGATTTGCTCGATTGGCAGCCGTTGCTTATAGGCGAATGAGGTGAGGCCGCAATTCTGAATGGAAATATTGCGTCATAGGCGTTGGTGGGTTTGGCTGCCGCCTGTTTTTGTTTGCCTCGCCCTCGTCGCGATCTCTCTCTTTTCATATTTTCGGCAACATTCAATGCTCTACCACCCGCGGCCGTACGATGCTGTCTACGCTCATGCTTTGCCGCAGCACGGCGTCGAGCTGCACTTCACGACATTTGCTGGCAAGCAGGTCGCGTTTTATTTGGCCCAAGAAACGGACGCCCGTCTGCCAAAGCGTATTTGGGTTGCGTTTTGCGGTAACGGTTCGCTGGCGCTCGATTGGACCTGGCTCATCGCGCAAGATCGACAGAACGGCGACGCATTTCTTTTGATCGATTATCCCGGTTACGGGAAGAGCGAAGGTTATGCGACCATCGCAAGTACACGCGCGGCGGCGGACCGAGCGCTCGACGCGCTCGCGAATCATTTGCGCATAGATGAAAGCGAAATCGAATCTCGATTGAACCTTATTGGGCATTCGTGGGGAACCGCTGTTGCGCTGGATTTTGCCATGCGGCATCCGGTGCAACACATCATTCTCATTTCCGTCTTTACCACGCTGCGCGAAGAAGCTGCTACGATGGTGGGCAACCCGCTTTCCTACCTGTTGATCGAGAACTACGATAACCGCGCCGCTTTGCACAAGCTGGCGCAGCGTGCGCCGCCGCCGAAGATTGAAATTTTCCATGGAACAGATGACGACATCATTCCAATCCGAATGAGCCGGGAACTGGCAGAGACTTTTCCCAGCATCGTTAAATTCCATCCCGTCGCTGGAGCTGACCACATCAGCGTCATCGGCAAAGCTGCCAACGAAATTCTCTCAGTGATGAGGCAATAGAAAGATCGTTGTCCGCACCTTCCACAAAGCCGAAACTGCCTCACAAAGCGAATCCAAAGAGAGGAAGGAGGCGCCATGAGAAGAAGCATTTATCTACCGGCGGTGGCAGCGCTCATGTTGGCAGGCTGCGCCGAGGAACCGACGACTGTGACTACGACTACAACGACACAACAAGTAACAACAACCGGGCCAGCTGGGGAGGTGGTAGTAACCCAACCGCCACCACCAGTTCGCGTTGAAGCCCAGACGGTGGCACCTGGACCAGGATACATCTGGACAAGCGGCTATTGGCGATGGACCGGGGCCAATTATGTGTGGGTGCCGGGGACCTGGGTAGTCCGCCCAGCCCCAACCGCAGTTTGGGTGCAAGGACATTGGGTGCGTCGTCCTCGCGGCTGGACATATATTCCAGGCCACTGGCGATAAACAGGAGGCAAATTAGTTATCCATCAGCAGCGAGAGATTATCGGAACAGATAACCGATAATGGCCGCAACACTGCGCCTCACCAGCCCAGAATCTTGGCAAAGATCAATGGCGCAACAATGGTTGCGTCGGATTCGATGACAAATCGCGGCGTATCGACGTTGAGTTTTCCCCATGTGATCTTCTCGTTAGGCACTGCGCCGGAGTACGAACCGAAGCTGGTTGTGGAATCACTGATCTGGCAAAAATACCCCCACTCCGGCACCGCCATGCTGACCACGTCCTGATTTAGCATCGGCACGACGCAAATGGGGAAATCGCCTGCGATGCCACCGCCGATTTGGAAAAAGCCAATGGAGGATTCCTGCGACACCCGGCGATACCAGTCCGCGAGCGCGATCATGTACTCAATCCCGGAGCGAACCGTATGCACATCGGTGATCGCTCCAGTGATGCAGCGGGCGGCATAAATATTTCCCAACGTGGAATCTTCCCAGCCGGGCACAAAAACCGGCAGGTCCTTGTGCGCGGCGGCGATCATCCAACTGTCTCCGGGATCGATCTCGTAAAATTTCTTGAGCCGACATTCTTTCAAAATCTTGAAAAGAAATTCGTGCGGGAAAGCGTGCTCTTTTTTCTGCGCAGCGGAGACCCATTCGTCGATCACCACTCGCTCGATTCGGCGGATGGCTTCCTCTTCTGGAATGCACGTGTCGGTGACCCGATTTAAATGGCGGCGGAGCAGTTCTTCTTCCTGTTGCGGACTCAACTCGCGATAATTCGGAAGACGGACGTAATTGCTGCGTGCGACCAGATTGAAAAGGTCCTCCTCCAGATTCGCTCCGGTGCAGGCGATGGCATGGACTTTGTCGCGGCGAATCATTTCCGCCAAAGAAACGCCCAGTTCCGCGGTGCTCATGGCGCCCGCGAGCGTGATCATCATTTTCCCGCCGCGATCCAGATGCGCGACGTAGGCATCGGCAGCGTCTTTCAAGACCGCAGCGTTGAAGTGCCGGTAGTGGCGATCAATGAACTGGCTGATGCTGCCCATTTTTACTCACCAACTTTTGCAATGGCTGGTACTGCTTTTGATGCAAAACTTATAGCGCCGGAGTCAAGCGTTAATCACGCTTTTTTGCGGAAAATTTTTACGGCACGGTGGCAAGGATCCGCGCTGCTAATATGTCCGGCATCACGCCGAGGATGAGAACCGCCGCGGCGAGGACAGAGACGGTAAGTTTCTGGAGAAAGCGATCGGTGCTCAGTGATCGGCGATCAGTTTCAGGTGCGCTTTTCTCGACGAAAATGGCTCTTAACACCATCAGGTAATAGTAGAGCGAGATGAAACTGCCAAGAAGCGCCACTCCCACGAGCCAGAGCAACCCGTGGTTCGCGCTGGCGTGCAGTGCGACGCTAAACAGGTAGAATTTCCCAAAAAAACCGGCGAGCGGCGGTATGCCTGCAAGAGAGAGCATAAAGATCGCCATGCATCCCGCGAGCAAGGGAGAACGGGAAGCCAATCCATAAAAGTTTGAGTAATCGTCGCCGCCGGTTTCGCGCCGCACCAAACCAACCACGCCGAATGCGCCGACGAGCGTGATAGCGTAGATGGTGGTGTAAAACAACGCCGCGGAAAATCCGTCGCGACCACCTGCGACGAGTCCGATCAACGTGTAACCGCCGTGTGCGACTGCGGAATAGGCGAGCAGTCTTCGCACGTTCGTCTGCGCCAGCGCGACGAGATTGCCGACGACGATTGACAATGCTGCCAATGCGGCGAGCACCGGTGACCAGCCCGCGATCAGCGCGTGCCAGTTTGCGCTGCCCTGCACAGGCGCAAATCCGATCAGCACAATTTTTCCTAGCACGACAAACGAGGCGACCTTTGATCCTGAAGCAATGAACGCTGCGCTGGGAACAGGCGCGCCCTGATACGCGTCCGGCGCCCAAAGATGAAATGGCGCGGCAGCGATTTTGAACGCAAAGCCGACGAGCGTCATCACGATTCCGACGGCAAGCAACGGCTGCACGGATGTCGTCGCCAGTTTTTGTGAAATCGCCACGAGACCAGTCGTTCCCGACATGCCATAGATCAAGCTGATTCCGAAAAGCGTGAACGCGCTCGAGGTGCTGCCGAACAAGAAATATTTCAGACCCGCTTCGGCTGAGCGGATGTCACTTTTATCAAATGCTGCCATGACGTAAAGCGACAAGCCGAGCAGTTCGAGCCCGATGAAAATCATGAGCAACTCTTCGCTGCCGACCAGCAGCATGAGCCCGACCGTCGCCAGAAGAACAATGGCCAGATATTCGCCGGCGTGACGCGGCGCATTTTTTGATGCGGCAAGGAGAACCGTGGAAAACGCGAGCGCGATGCAGATGATTTTGAAAAGCGAGTTCAGTGGCGTGATCACAAGCATGCCGCCAAAAAGCGTCGCGTTCCGCGGTAGCATGAACACCGCGATAGCTGCGATGACGAGCCCAGCCGCAGCCATAAACGAGCACAGCCCTGCAACAGCAGTGTTCTCGGCCGCCCTCGTCGGCGGTCTTACAGAGGACACGCCGGTCACTGCAGTCGCGCGCCTGCTAGTTAGGCCAATCGCGAGCACCAGCAGAGCCGTGATGACCACCATCGCTTCGGGCGAAACCAACTTGAGAAGCTCGAGGTAAGACATGGCTAAATCTTTGCCTCCTTCGCCAAGGCTACGGCGGCCAAGGAAGCGTTAAATCGCCTGCTCGCGAAGTTTCGGAGTTGAACCGGACATTTCATTTCAAAAATCTCATCGTCTCCACCGCCGGCATGATGCGATCGAGCAACAGTTTCGGATAAATTCCCACGGCGAGAGTTGCGAACATGAGCAGGCAAGCGCCGCATTTTTCCGCGACCGTGATGCTGTCCTGCTCGTTCCAATCCGGGTCGAGCGCTACGCGGCCTTCCTGCGCGCGGACGCCTTCAGGTTTGTCGGCAAAGAACGATTGCTTTAGCGCGCGCAATGTGAATGCAGCAACGAGCACCATGCCCGCACCGGTGATCCAGACCGCAACCGGATAAGTTTTCCATGCGCCGATGAGAATCGTGATCTCCGCTGCGAAACCGCTAAACCCTGGAATGCCCATCGACGCAGCCGAGGCGATCACGAAGGCAAATGCCGCAAACGGGAGTATGCGGCTCAGATTCATCCCGGCAAGCGCGTCGAGCTCGCGCGTGTGCGTACGCCGGTAGATCATGCGTCCAGCAACGGCGAAAAGCAGGGCCGCGATAACGCCATGAGAAAACATTTGCAGCACCGCGCCTGAAACACTGAGCGATGTTGCTGCCGCAAGCCCGAGCAACACAAAGCCCATGTGGCTTACGCTCGAATAACCGATCACAAATTTCAGATCACCTTGGCGAAGCGCCACCGCCGCGGCATAGATAATCCCAATCACCGCCAGAACGACGATCCATTTGCTCCACATCTGAAATCCCTGCGGGAAAAGGTTCATCGCCACGCGGAGCCCGGCGTAAGAGCCGAGTTTCATGACGATGCCCGCGAGCAACATCGAGCCGGCTGTAGGCGCAGCGACGTGGCCAGTGGGCGCCCACGTGTGCAGCGGCCAGATGCCGGCGAGCACGGCAAATCCGAGAAACAACACAGGAAATGCCCACGTCTGCAGATGCGGCGGGAACTGGAATTCCGACAGCTGACCCAGATCCAGCGAGCCAGCAGTTACGTAGGCGACGAGAATCCCCACGAACACAAACATGCCGCCAAAAAAGGAGTACAGCGTCAACTTCATTGCGCCGTATTCCTTGTTGGTCGAGCCGAAGATAGCGATGAGAAAGTATTTCGGCACGATCACCAGCTCGTAGAACACGAAGAACAAAAATAAATCGGCGCTCAGGAACACCCCGTAGCAGCCGCCTACTACGAGCAGTAACCAGAAGAAAAATTCGTTCTGCCGATCTTCGACGTCCCACGAAAACAGCACCGTGCTCACCGCTGAGATGCCCGTCACGAGAACCATCGTCAGGCTGACGCCGTCGATCGCCAGATGATAATTCATCCCCAGCGCGGGCACCCACGGCACGCGCACGATTGTGGTGAAGTGCGCAAGATTTTCAATGGGCGTGCGAACAAACATCACGAGCGTGAGCGCCAAGCCAGCGATGGTTGTCAACAGCGCCATCCACCGCGCAACCACCCGCGGCACAAGCAGTGAGAGCACTGCGCCTGCGACCGTGATGTAAATCGTCCAGGCGATCATGCGCGTTTACGCACCCGATATCGCGGCGCACGTTCGCGCACATGAAATCCAATTTCACGTCGCGGCTTTTCTGGTGGAGCCATCAACTGCCGGATCGCTTCGAGGATCGCAGCGATTTCCTCGTCATGCTTGCCAACGCGTTGTTCGAGCTCCGAAAATTTTTGTGCTAACTCACGGTTCGTTTCGAGCGTCTGGCGCAGCTTCACAAACGCGCGCATGATCGCGATATTCACTTTCACCGCACGTTCGCTGTTTAGAACACTCGAGAGCATCGCGATACCTTGCTCAGTAAAAGCATAGGGACGATGACGGCGGCCGCCCCGCCCTTTTGATCTTCCAATTTGAAATATCAAATCTTTCGCCTCTTCGGCAGTAAGTTGAAACATGAAATCGGAAGGGAATCGGTCTCGATTGCGGCTGACTGCCTTGTTCAAATTTCCCGTCGTTACGCCGTAGAGTCGCGCTAGAATCCAACATGACTCTCTCTTCGCGGAAAACAAAAATCAGGTAAGCGATACGCTCGATCGGAATAATGTCCTTACGCATTTTGGACCTCGTTAGGCAAACAGCCGCGCCATGTGAACGACGGTTGTGTTGAAAATGTTGAACATGAATTGCGGCGCGATGCCGATGGCGAACATGAGCAACGTCACGGGAACGATGACGAGCCTTTCGGTTCGCAAAAGATCGGGGAACGCGCTGCAACTTTGTGCGAGCGGTCCGCTAAAAAGCGCTTGCATCGCTCGCGCAAAAACGATGGCTGTGACGAGGAGACCGATTATCGCAATCGCAGTAAACGGGCCCGCGACGGCAAATGAGCCTTTGAAAATCAAAAATTCACCGATGAACCCGTTCAGTCCCGGCAGGCCGAGCGATGAAAACATGGCGGCGCTCATCCAGCCACACAGCAGCGGCGTCCGCTGCATTAGGCCGCCGAAGTCGTCGATTCCGCGCAGCCCGCGCCGTTGTTCGAGCAGGCCAACAAAATAAAAGAGCGTAGCCGCAGTGATGCCATGGTTAAAAATTTGCATGAACACGCCGCTCAACGCCGCGTGCGCATCGACCCCGGCAGCAACTACAGGTGAAGCGGCGAGCGCGAAGAGACCGAGCATGCAGTAGCCGAGATGGTTAATCGACAAATAGGCAACCATTCGTTTCAGATCCCGTTGCGCCCATGCCGCGAGTGGAGCGAACACGATCGAGCAGACCGCCAGCACAAGCAGCCAGGGGCCGACGACCCTGATCTGGTTCGGGAAAAGCGGGAGCAACAAGCGCACGAAACCGTAAACGCCCATTTTGGAGAGCAGGCCGGTCAGCACCATCGAGACCCCCGTAGGCGCGGCTTGATAAGCGTCAGGCAGCCAGGTGTGAAACGGAAAGAGCGGCACCTTCACCGCCAATCCGACAAAGACGCCTGCAAAAGCAAGCCAGGCGAGGTTGCCGGTGAGCAAACCGTTTTTCCCAAGACCCGCGAGAGTTGCGAAATCGAATGTCCCTCTGGCCAAATAAATCCCGAGAAACGAAAGCAACATCGCCACGCTGCCGAGAAATGTGTATAGGAAAAACTTGGTCGCCGCGCGATCGCGGTTTTCGCCGCCCCAGATTTTGATCAACAAAAACGCAGGGATCAGGCTCATTTCGTAAAACAGGAACCAGAGAATGAAATTCTGCGCGGTGAACGTTCCGTAGAGCGCAGACTGCATCACGAGCACTGTCGCGTAGGAACCGCGGGGCATGGGCTGCGCCAGAAATGCAAACGGCACGATTAGCGAGGTGAGCAATACCAACAGCAGACTTAGCCCATCGACACCGACGAGATATTCCGCACCGATTGCGGGAATCCAATCATGACGTTCCACAAACTGCAGCCCACTCGCGGTGGCGTCGAAATTTCGCCATAGCGCAAGGGCACATGCAGCAGAGATGACGTTACAAATCAGAGCCAGCGGGCGCGCATTCTTCTGTGGCCAGATCCAGACCGCCAGCGCGCCGAGGAGCGGAATGAAAATAATTGCCGTGATCAACCCAACCATGCGTAAAGAAGAAGCAGCGCGAGCATGCCGACAGCCAGCGCGGCGAGATACGTTTGAATTTGACCCGAGTGCGCCTTGGACATGAGCCGGCCCAAGCCGCGCGTCCCGGCCGTGGTTTCATCAACTCCTGCGTTAATGCCGTGTTCATCAACACTGGTCGTAAGCATTGCGAAAACCCTGCCGACCGCGCCGAAGCCGCGCACCAGACCATCCCAGAAATAGCGGTCCATCCAGTCAGACAACCGCGCGGCCGCCCAACTGAACGTAATCACCGTGCGGCCATAAAGTTCGTCGATCCACATTTTGTTGGCGAGGAACCGAAACAGCGCCGGCTGCGCGTATTCGAGCGGATCGATCTCAGCCGAACGTTGTCGATCTTGCGCGCCCGCTTTGCGATACACCCAAATGCCGAGGCCGATGCCGGCGCCGACCAGCACGAGTGAAACAAACACCATCGGCTGAATCAGGCGCGCGACGTCGAACTGCGCAGGTTCGCCTCTGAGATACGCGTGGAGCCACGGCCATGCCGGCGTGAGCACGACGCTGAAGAAAATTGCGCAAACAGCGAGGGCTATCAGAGGCATCGTCATCACGCGCGGGCTCTCGTGCGCACGCTCCGAGGCGACGCGTGAGTTGCCGAAAAAGACGTAGATGATTTGCCGCGTCATATAGAGAGCCGTGAGAACGACGCCCGCAAGCATCAGGAAATATGGCGCGTGCGACCGCGGCCAATGCTCTGTCGCACGAAGAATTTCTTCTTTCGTCCAAGCGCCGGAAAAAAAGAACGGGACGCCGCTGAGTGCCATCATCCCGACGGCGTATGTGACAAACGTCACCGGCATGAGTCGCCGCAGGCCGCCCATTTTGCGAATGTCATGTTCGCCCTGGCATCCGTGAATCACGGACCCGGAGCCGAGGAACAGGAGCGCCTTGAAAAAGCCGTGCGCCAGCAGGTGCATGATGCCTGCTGCGACACCGCCGACGCCTAATGAAACCATCATCAAGCCAAGTTGCGACACGGTCGAATAAGCGAGGATCCGTTTGATGTCCGCCTGCGCGATGGCGATAAGCGCCGCCATCAGCGCCGTCGTGACGCCGATCCAAACGACGACGGTAAGTGATGAGGTCACACCGTTGATCCCGCCTAACGAAAAGAGCGGATACACGCGTGCCACGAGAAACACGCCGGCGGCGACCATCGTCGCAGCGTGGATCAACGCGCTGACGGGTGTTGGTCCTTCCATTGCATCCGGCAACCAGACGTGTAGCGGGAATTGTCCTGACTTCCCCATTGCCCCGCAGAAAATCAGCAGCGCGATGAACGTGGCGCTTGCCCGGAGCGTAGCGAGGCCGGCACTTTCGAGACAGCCGCTCCCGCCATCGTAAAACAGAAGCGTCCCGCTGCGCTTATAAAGCCAGAGCATCCCGAGAAAAAATCCCATGTCGCCGATGCGCGTGGTGATGAACGCTTTTTTTGCGGCAGCCGCCGCGCTCGGTCGCTCGATCCAGAAGCCGATGAGTAAATACGACGCGAGTCCGACCAGTTCCCAAAAAATGAAAAGCAGAAGCAAACTGTTCGCGAGAACAAGACCGAGCATCGCGCCGGAGAAGAACGACAGGTACGCAAAGAAACGAACGAAATTTTTGTCTCCGGCCATGTAGCCGATGCTGAAGATGAAAATGCACAACCCGACGAGCGAGATCATCACCAGCATGGCGGCAGCAAGCGGGTCGAGAACAAATCCGAGCCGCAATGCTTGATCGCCGAACGTGAACCAGGTGAAGTTCTGAACGGCGCGGAAGCTGTTCGTTTGCAGCGTGGGCAAGAACGCGAAGATCGACATCCCGAGGGCAAACACTTGCCCAATCACCGCGAGAACCGCTGCGCTTTTGCGGCGTGCATTCGACAAACTCAGAATCGCGAGCGACGCCGCGCACGGGACGGCCGGGATCAGCCAGAGGTTAGTGATGATCCCTGAATTCATCCTTTGAGCTGATCGAGCTGATCCACATTAGTTGTGCGATAGTGACGATAAGCGACAATCACCATCGCCAGGCCAACGGCGGCTTCGGCGGCGGAGATTGCGATGGAGAAGAGTGCGAGCATCACGCCCACCGGCGGCTGATGTGGCTTCGGAGCAAAACGCCAGAACGCAATGAAATTCAGGTTCGCTGCCGCAAGCATCATCTCGATTCCAATGAGGATGAAGATGGCATGACGACGGCTCAGGGCAGCGAGCAGGCCGATGGAGAACAGCGCTGCAGAAACAATCAGAAAGATTTGCAGCGTCGGCGTCATCGTTTTTCCTCCATCGCCAGGACAAGCGCACCAATCAGGGCGGCGGTGAGCAGCAGCCCAATGCATTGCAATGGCCAGACGTAACTGGTCATTAACGCTTCCCCGATTCGTTTGACTGTCAGCGCACGAATATGCGGAGCGACGATCGAAAGCGACGCCGTTTTCAGAATCGCCCACGTCAAACCGCAGAATACGGCGACGGCGATGATTACTCCGCTCCAGTTAAACCCGCGGTCTTTTTCAATATCGCGTCGGGTGAGAAGAATCGTGAAAACGATCAGGACTGCGACCGCGCCGATGTAAATGAACACCAGGGCCAACCCCACGAACTCCGCGCCGAGCAAAAAGAAGAACGCTGCGATCCCTACGAATGCCACTGCAAAACTGAGAGCGGCATGCATCAGCTTTCGCAGCGTGGCAGCAGCCAGTGCCGCGGCGAGCGTCAAAATCGAAATGACAATGAATGCGGCGCCGTTCATTCAGCGAAGCGATAAACGCGCTGCGCAAATTTCCTTCGCGTGTCGAGCAGGATCGACAGAGCGGTGTAAACAATGACAATCACCAAGAGCGACCACAGCCATCCGCGGAGGCCGCGCCCGGCATAATGCCAGACGGCAGCGGCGATGATACACGTGAACGCCATCGGCAACATGAATTTCCAGGCGACATTCATGATTTGATCGATGCGCGTGCGCGGAAGGGTGCCGCGGACCCAGATGTAAACGAAGAGCAGCACACTCAGTTTTACGAAAAACCAGACATAAGACGGAATGATTTCCAGCACGCGCGCAGGCGCATGCCAGCCGCCGAGGAACAATGTCACGCCAAGCCCGCTAATCGCGAACATCCCGATGTATTCCGCCATGAAAAACGTCGCGTATTTGAATCCGGAATATTCGGTCATGTGACCTGCGACGATTTCCGATTCGCCCTCGGGCACGTCGAAGGGAGTGCGGTTTGATTCCACCAGACCGGAGACGAAGAACAAAATGAACGCCGCTGCGCCCCAAGGTGTGAAGACAAACCAGCGCGGCACCAGGCCAAAGGTGTATTCGGCTTGCGCGGCCACGATTCGGTCGGGGGTCAGCGAACCAACGACCATCACCACGGGCAGCACAGTGATGATGAGCGGCAGCTCATAGCTGAACATTTGGGCGATCGCGCGCATCGCACCGAGCATCGAAAATTTATTATTGCTGCCCCACCCTGCCATGAACACCGCCAGTTCGGTAGCCGATCCCACAGCGAAGAAAAAGAGAATGCCGCCGTCGATCGTGAATGGCGTCATGTTTCGCCCATAGGGAATCACGCCGAGAGTGAGAATCGCCGTGGCGGCGATAAGGACCGGTGCCAGAAAGTGCACAATCTTGTCCGCCCGCGCCGGCACGATGTCTTCTTTGATCAGCATTTTGATTCCGTCGGCAATAGGTTGGAAAAGACCGAACGGCCCGACGCGGTTCGGGCCGTAGCGATTTTGTATGCGTGCCAGAATTTTTCGCTCCAGCACGGAGATGAGAGCGAACAGCGTAAGGAATACAGCGAGTAGCGCGAAAATATTTGTTAGAATAGACACGACCTGGATCGCCCAGCTGGGCGACCCCGCCAGCCACGATAGCAGCCATTGCTTGGCGTTAGGGAAAACCTGGTCGATGGACTTGCTCATCCGGCATGAAGAAAACCGTTGATCGCCAGGTTAATCAAGACAGAACGCGGATGGACTTTTGCTTGAAACCACCTCGTATTGGAGCCCGGCAGCACATTTTACCTCTCGCATCGAGCGGTTTTGGCTTTGCAGGGAGCCTTCAGTTCAGTACTTTGGCGTTCGCCATGCGAACGCTGGTCTTCTTGTTTGCCGCCATTTTCGCGAGCGCTGGTTTGATCCGCGGAGAGATCAAAGGTCCAGAGAATGCACCGATTGAGATCACTTCCACCGGGGAAACGACATATGAAAACGGGCTGGCTACGGCGCGCGACAATGTCGCAATTCACATTGGCAATACAGACATTTATGCTGATTACGCACAATACAATACTGCCACGCACGACGTGGAGTTGAGGGGCCACGTGCGAATTTACCGAAATGCGAGCCTCTACATCGCGGAAAGTGGTGTTTACAACACGGAAACAAAAAAGATCCGGGCGATCACTGGGCGCACCGAGTCGCAACCTTATTTTCTGAGCGGCCAGAATGTAACCTCAATTTCCGAGAACGCTTATCTCATACGAGACGGCAGTTTTACGACTCACGATTCCCCGAAGCCCGATTTCCATCTTCACGCGCGAAAGATCCGACTCTACGAGAAAGACCGCGTGATCATGCAATACGTGACGGCATACGTCGGAAACGTGCCGGTTTTTTGGTGGCCGTACCTGTACCAATCGCTTAACGAGGCATTCAGCTTCACAATTACGCCGGCGTATTTGAGCTCGTGGGGACCGTCAATCCTCACTCAGGTGACGTTCCCGATCACAGACGACATCAGGGGGCGCGTCCGGCTCGATTATCGGGGTCGTCGCGGCGTAGCGCTCGGCTTCGATTCGACTATCGACTACGGGAAAGACAAAGACAGCACCGCCCGGATCAGAACATATTACATCCAGGATCAGAACCCGCTACTGAATGAGACGGCAACACCACGAAAGGATGTGCCCACTGGCCGATACCGGCTCAGCCTGGAAGATCGGACGAACTTTACCGACGACATTTACGGTATCGCCAATCTCACCAAGCTGAGCGATCCATTTGTTATGCAGGACTTTTACCAGGGCGAGTTTCGGATCGATCCGGTTCCAGACAATGTGATCGCATTAACGAAAACGGATCCTTTTTACACCATTACGGGCATCGCGCGTTTCCAAGCCAATGAATTCTTCACCACAACAGAACGTTTGCCGGAAGTGGTATTGGACATTAAGCGCCACGCACTTTTCGGTGGGCCCATTTTCTACGAAGGAGAGACCGGCTTTGCTGATTTGCGGTTACAATTCCCCAAAGATTCCGGTTTCGAGAATTACGGCACCACTCGTCTGGATACCTTTCATCAACTAACTTATCCAAACACATACTTCGGATGGCTCTCCATTGTGCCGCGGGTTGGCTTTCGCGGCACTTATTACGGCAAGACATGGGACTTGGGTTCGACAGTGTTTGTGCCGCCATCAAACCCACTCGAGCCTGACTTTATTCTCCCGCCCCCAACTTCGGCTAACCCGGTCGCATTCAACGGAGACACATTCCGGACGGTTTTTAACACCGGCGCAGAAGCTTCCTTCAAGATCTCGCGTACCTGGGAGAATGTGCAAAGCCGCGCGTTTGGGTTGGACGGCCTCCTGCATGTAATTCAACCATTCACGAACTTTTCGTATGTTGAAGAAAACGGACCTAACCCGACATCAATTTTGGGGTTCGACCGGTTTCAACCTTCGACCCAGCTCCGGGCGATTGATTTCCCGCAGTTCACGACCATCGACTCGATCGACGATTGGACGGTGTGGCGGCTGGGCGTTCGCAACCGCTTGGAAACGCGACGCGATGACAGGACAATTACCTGGCTTGAGCTGGATACTTTCTTTGATGTGAACTTCGATAATCCGTACGACCGCACGGATTACTCAAACTTCTTTAACAATCTTCGCTTTACCCCCTTGCCGTGGGTCTCGTTCTCGGTCAACTCTCAAGTGCCGGCCTTTGCCAAAGGGTTTACGGAAGTCGATACCATCGCCAGTGTTCAACCGCTGGCGAATCTGCAAGTAAGCGTTGGGCACCGTTATTTGAATGACAATCCATTTTTCCAGAACAGCAGTCTGTTTCTGGTAGGCGGATATTATCGCATCGACGACAACTGGGGTGTGGGAGTGCAGGAACAATACGAAGCGACAACCGGGATTCTCGAACAGCAGCGCTATTCCATTTACCGGGATTTATCGAGTTGGGTGGCCTCCCTGGGCGCCGTGATACGGGACAATGCCGGGGCCAGCACAGAATATGGGGTTCTCTTCACCATAACGCTCAAGGCATTTCCAAAATTTGGATTCGATTTGAACTTCGATCCTACGTCCGAAGGCCAATGAACCACACGTGCGTGTGACACAGAGATCGCTGGCCGGCTTCCGACACTTGTGCGGCGGCTGATTCGCTCGCACCATTCTTCAATCATGGACCTTGCAATCATCGGCTCCGGTTACGTTGGCCTCGTGACCGGCGCCTGTTTCGCCGATGTTGGCCACAACGTCATTTGCGTCGATAACGACGCGCAAAAGATCAAACAACTGCAAGCCGGCGAGGTGCCAATTTATGAACCGGGACTCGAAGAAATAATCCACCGCAATGTCTCCGCGCGCCGACTGCGTTTTACTGGCAGCATTCAGGACGGCGTGGATAACTCGCAAATCATCTTCATCGCCGTTCCCACTCCGCAGCAGCCCGACGGCGATGTCGATCTCAGTTTTCTGGAGAAAGTCGCGCGGGAAATCGCAGAGGTTTTGACCGACTATCGGGTGATTGTTGACAAGAGCACAGTGCCAGTGAAAACGGGCGAAAAAGTGGCGGAATCAATCAAAAGATATAACCGCCACGGCGCCAGCTTCGACGTAGTCAGTAATCCTGAATTTTTGCGGGAAGGTTGTGCAGTAGCCGACCTGATGCGCCCGGATCGCATTGTGGTCGGAGCACAAAGCGAACATGCCATCGATCTCATGAAGAAGCTTTATGAGCCGTTTATGGCGCCAATACTGGTGACGGATATTAACAGCGCTGAGCTCATCAAGCATTGCGCGAACTCATTCCTGGCACTGAAAATTTCGTACATCAACGCGGTCTCGGCGATCTGCGAGGCCAGCGGCGCCGATGTCGAAAAAGTTGCAGATGGAATTGGCATGGATCATCGCATCGGCCGTGATTTTCTTAACGCTGGAATTGGATACGGCGGTTCCTGTTTCCCCAAGGATATTGCTGCGTTCATTACGATCAGCGAGCGGCTTGGCACTCCGTTCAATCTGCTCAAGGAAGTGCAACGCATAAACAACGCTCAAAAAGAGCGTTTTCTGAAGACGATCCGGGAAACACTGTGGGTGTTGCGCGAAAAGCGGATTGCAGTCTGGGGCCTCACATTCAAGCCAGATACAGACGACGTTCGTTCGTCTGTGGCAATAGAACTGGTGACTAATCTGCTGCGCGAAGGAGCGCATGTGGTCGCCTACGACCCGAAAGGAATGCAGAAAGCTCGCACCGTGAAAACGATTGCCGACGCAGAATTTGCTTCATCGGCTCTCGAAGCAGTGAGCGATGCGGAAGCGCTGGTCATTGCCACGGAGTGGAATGAATTTGCCAACCTGGATCTCGCAGTCGTGAAAGAAAAAATGAGGACGCCGATCGTGTTCGACGGGCGAAACCTGCTTGATCCTGAAACGATGAGACGATTGGGGTTTCATTATCACTCGATCGGACGCGCCAGCGTGAAGCCGCGGTAACTGCAGAAATATGGCGCAGCTCTCTGCTCGCCAAATCGCGCTGACTGCCTCGCGGCTGTGGCGGAAAGAAAAGCGGTTCGCCGACTCCATCATCTCGGGGCTTCTCGCAAAGGCCGAGATTACTCCTTCCGATGGCGCGTTTGCGATGGAACTGTTTTACGGTGTTCTGCGCAATCTAACGCTGCTGGATTTTTGGATCAGTTGCCTCCGCGCTTCGCGGGTTGAGAGCGATATTCGGGATAATCTGCAGCTCGGATTGTACCAGCTGTTCCTGCTCAAAACACCTGAACACGCAGCAGTGCACGAGACTGTGGAGCTTGCACCGCGAAGGCAGCGAGAAATCATCAACGCAATGCTGCGGGCCGCAACTCGGCGGCGAAGCGAGTTGCTCGCCCGCGCCGATGCGCAGCCGTTGTTCGTTCGAACGTCGCATCCGCGATTTCTGGTCGAACGCTGGCAGCAGCACTTCGGCACCGAACAAGCGGAAGAGCTTTGTAAATGGAATACTCGCCCCGCGCTGGTCTATGGCCGGATCAATCGTCTAAAGATCGGGTACGAGGAATTTCTCCGACTCTATCCAATGTCCCGGCCACTGACGGCTGATTCCGACTTTGTCGAATTGGACGCGTTGCCTGTCAGCGCTCTCGAGCAAGGCCACTGTTACATTCAAGATCCGAGCACCACAATTGCCTGCCACATCCTGGATCCCAAGCCTGGGGAAAAGGTCCTCGATGCGTGTGCCGCTCCGGGTGGAAAGACCAGCTACATGGCGCAGCTCATGCAGAACCGGGGAACCATCGTGGCCTGCGATCGCGACCCTGATCGGCTGCAAATCCTCAAGGGCAACATGGCGCGCCTCCGTGTGGTAATTGCCCAGATTTTGCGGCACGATTGGACATGCGATCGCGTGCCGCCGGAAATCGCCTTGGTGGCGCCTCTTGATCGCATTCTCGTTGACGTGCCTTGCAGCAACACTGGAGTGATGCGCAGGCGCGTGGATCTCAGGTGGCGATTACGACGAACCGATTTCGATCGCATGCAGCAACGCCAGATCGAGATTGTTCGCGCGCTTGTCCCATTATTAAAACCGAACGGCGCGCTCGTTTACAGCACGTGTAGCCTTGAACCGGAAGAGAACGAAGAAGTCGTTCGCCGCATCCTCGCGGAGACACCGATCCTGCGCTTGGAAGCGGAAAGATATTCGCTGCCTTTTCGCGACGGTTTTGATGGCGCATTTGCGGCGAAGCTTGTCCGAAACGTTTAGGAAATTCCAACGCCCAATGCCCAACATCCAACGTCCAATCCAGGCAGTTGAGCATTGAGAGTTGAGCGTTGAGCGTTGGATGTTTTCTTTGCAATTCAGCTAGAGTTGCATCTCCCGCGTCGAGTGGAATGATAAACGCCTATGCACGACGACCGGTTCGACAAACTCGCGAAACTCCTGGTGGAATATTCTATTCGTCTCAAGCGCAATGAAACGGTCCTCATCGAAGCGTTCGATATTCCCGATGAAATGACCATCGCGTTGATACGCGCGGTGCGGAAAGCGGGCGGGGTTCCCCTTGCACAGACCTATCAGACCCGAGTGAACCGCGCGCTCGCACTGGAAGCGTCGGATCGACAGCTAAACCTGATGTCAAGCCATGAGCTGGCGCGCATGAAAAAAATGAACGCATACATCGCCGTCCGCGGCAGCAACAACGTCACCGAATTATCTGATGTGCCGCCGGAGAAGATGAAATTGATTGGGCGAAAAATGCGCCCGGTGCAGGACCAGCGAGTCAAAAAAACCAAGTGGGTCGTTTTACGCTGGCCCACTCCCTCCATGGCACAGCTTGCCGGAATGAGCACCGAGGCCTTTGAAGACTTCTACTTTGATGTGTGCACATTGGACTATCGCAAACTGCAACCCGGCATGAAAGCGCTCCAGCGATTGATGCAAAAGACAGACCGCGTCCAAGTTAAAGGTCGAGGCACCGATCTGAGTTTCAGTATCAAGGGAATCCCGGCTGTGATCTGCGGCGGCGACCGGAATATTCCCGATGGCGAAGTTTTCAGCTGTCCGGTGAAAGATTCCGTTGAGGGACATGTCACGTTTAATGCGCCAAGTATTTATCAGGGGACCGCTTTCGATGGAATCCGGCTCGAATTCAAGAACGGAAAAATCGTCGATGCCGCAAGCAACGAGACGAAAAAGCTGAACAAGATTCTCGACTCAGATCCCGGTGCTCGTTACACAGGCGAATTTTCGCTCGGCTTTAATCCTCGGGTATTTCAACCGATGCGCGACATATTGTTCGACGAGAAAATCGCCGGCTCGTTCCACCTCACCCCGGGGCAAGCCTACGAGGAAGCAGACAACGGTAATCGTAGCCAGGTTCACTGGGACATGGTCAGCATACAGCGTCCCGATTACGGCGGCGGCGAAATCTACTTCGACGGCAAACTGATCCGGAAGGATGGAAAGTTTCTTCCAAAGCAACTGCAATCGTTAAACTGGAAGTGATTGTGCAACCCCGGGCCGCGGTCGCCCGGAAAGCTTCGGCGTTGGAACGAACACCCCTGCCACTACAGCTACGCTCGATCGTTTGCGCGTCTCTCAAGCAGCAATAGTGGTCAGCCCCGCCAGCAGGCATCAGCAATCCCGGCTATAACTGATCAATGATCACCGATGGCGAGAAATTTTCGCTGCAGCGGAAATTTCTACGGGCGCGGCGCCGGAGTCGGACGAGGTCTCGGCGTTGGAGTAGTCCTTGGGGTAGGCGTAGGCGTCGCGCTAGGCGTCGGTGTTGAAGTCGGGCTCGCCGCAGGGAATTGGAATTTGCCGACGCGGGTGTACCAGTTGAGACTGCTGGTTGTCACGTAGTATTCGTTTGTGTGCCAGAAGCTAATGCCATCCGCGGGATCGATCGTGGTCATGCTATAATCGCCCCAGCGGCCGAAAGTGTCAGTCTGGCTCCCCGTGCCATTGGTCATTATGGCTTCACCCTGCCCGAGGTCATTTAATGGATCAGAGGCAAGGCGCCCCGCATAACGAATAGATGGGAACATGCTGGGGCTGGATGTGGAATAACCGATGGCGGTGTTTCCATTTTGATCAACGGCTATGCTGGGCAGCCAACGCCACAAGCCGTCGTTTCCGTTGCTCCAAGTTTCTTGTTGAACAGGTGTGGTAGGAAAGTTTCCGCCTGTAACATCGAATTGATACCAGTCAATAGCAGTCGGACCGTCCGGATAATTCAGCATTACGGTCTGATCGGCCCACAAGGACTCGGTGCCGTTGCGGTTCTGGTAAACAACAGGCGTCATGAGCCAGTACCCTAAAGTATCGAGCCTGTCCTTCGTTCCCTGCTGTGGGACAAGATTGAATGTTTCAGCCGTCCATGCTTGAACGAACGGGGCCACAGTGATCTCGGCATTCGGAGTGTGGTCGGGGCCAACGCCCAAAGTGGAATTTTCCGGGTTGACAAAATCGACGTGAAAGAGCCAGCCATGGACCTGGGTTAAGACCACGCCGGGGAACATGGAGTCGACGGCGAGGAGAAATTCTTGTTCAGCCGCAGGCGGCGGATTGCCCGTGCGAAAGCTCGCTGGAACTAGGCTCTGGGAATCGCCCAAGCCAGCCAGCCCAATCGTGAACCCGACCGCATTGGTAGGCCCACCGGCGATCATGCTGGCTCGGTCTAAAGCATAGACGCGGACGCCATTGAAGGTGGTGAAATCGGTAAACTCGTTCATCGTCAGGTAATACGCGTCAGGCCACAAGCCGAACTTGGGATAATCGCCCAGTCGATTTGGGTTCGCCGGATCAACCTGCAGCGCGTAGAGAAAGTAGGCGCCAGCGGGATCGGAGGTCTGTGACACACCGATGCACTCCCAAAATGAGTTGGCGGGAAACGGAAAAGCAAAGTCAGTTATCACCCAGCGGTCAGCAATCTGATCGTAGAAAAGAAAAGGATCTCCGCGGTTTTGGCTATTGCCACAGGGAGTGCCTCCGCCCAGCGGGGCGAAGAAGGAATTGAACGTGGTGATCGGAGTAAGTGGGTTGCCTGACTTATCAAAAACCCTGAAAGATTCGTTGACTGATTGGACATAATGATTTGGGCCCACGTCGCCATTCGTATCGGGCACATAATGACCGTTCCCTTCCTCGATGAAATTGATGCCGTCAAATGTCAGCAGCGGCGGTGGCATGCTCGGCAGCGGTCGAAAGATTTTTTCGAACAGCGACTGGAACTGCGCGAAACCAGAGGTCTGCGATCCTGCTGGCGTTCCTGTCTCAGGACGCGGATAACGCGTGAGCGGTCGCTGCAGAATCGCTGGAGCTGGCGGGATGTACGGCAGGTGTTGCAGGTCTGTGTTCATGATAACTGGGCCGATCAAACGCACGACGTCCGGTCCACCGCGCGACTCTGCTATGGGCGTCGCTGATCCCGGCCCGGGTTGTGCCTGGGCCGTGGAAGAACCTAAGTAAAGACCCGCGCCTGTCAGCGCGATTAAGACGCTGGCTAGGCAGAAAACCGAAGCGAGTAAAACACGAAGGTTAAGGAGGGCGGATTGCGAAGTGGATTTCTTTTTCATAGATGAAGTGGAGTTGCTTTTTGAATTGGATCAGTGGGTTTATAGTTGTCCGTTAACTATCCAGCTGCGTCTATTCTGGGTCGTGGGTGCTAAGGACGAGGCGCCGGGGTGGGACGAGGCCTCGGTGTCCCCGAAGGCCTTGGTGTGAGCGTCGGCGTTGCCGTTGCCGTCGGAGTAGGTGTTGGCGTTGGACCGGATTGTGCGCAATATCTCCCGCCAGTATTTGTGCTAGGGGATCCACCCCAGACGATCATTTGACTGCCAGTCCATACTGCAGTGTGATCATCTCGTGCGGACGGCGCGTTAGTCGTGCTGACAGCTGTCCAACTGTCGGCACTTGGAGTGTATCTGCCGCCGGTGTTCAACAAAAAATCACCGCCCCAGACGATCATTTCACCGCCGGTCCAGACAGCGGTGTGACTACTTCGTGCGGAGGGCGCGTTGCTCGTGCTCGTGGGAATCCAGTTGTCGGTTATCGGATTGTATCTCCCACCGGTGTTGTAGGAGACACCACATTGACGGCCGCAGGTGCCGCCCCACACAATCATTTCACCGCCGGTCCAGACTGCCGTGTGAAAGAATCGGCCAGTGGGCGCATTAGTCGTGCTGGTGGCTGTCCAACTGTCGGTGCCAGGATTATACCTCCCGCCGGTGTTCAGAAGAAAGCCGCCATAATATCCGCCCCAGACGATCATTTCGCTGCCAGTCCAGACTGCTCTGTGGGCTTCCCGGGCATTGGGCGCGTTAGTGGTGCTGGTAGTTGTCCAACTATCGGTCGTGGGGATGTATCTGCCGCCGCTGTTCAAATAGTTATTACTATTACCTCCGCCCCAGACGATCATTTCGCTCCCGGTCCACACTGCCGTGTGATAGAACCGGCCATCGGCCGCGTTGGTGATGCTAGTAGCTGTCCAACTGTCCGTGCTGGGATTATATCGCCCGCCGGTGTTCAAAAGGTTGGGGAAGCCAGTGGTTCCGCCCCAAACGATCATTTCACTTCCAGTCCACACAGCAGTGTGAAAATATCGGGCAGACGGCGCGTTTGTCGTGCTGGTAGCCGTCCAACTGTCTGTGCTGGGATCGTATTTCCCGCCTGTGTCGAGAAGGTTTCCGTTATTATCCACTCCACCCCAGACAATCATTTCACTGCCAGTCCACACCGCTGTGTGAAGATATCGGGCAGACGGCGCGTTTGTCGTGCTGGTAGCTGTCCAGGTATCATCGATGCATTGATCGGAAATGTTTGGAAGAGTGTAGGTCCCCTCCGGCAAGATAGCTGCCATTGACATACCCGATAGCCCTGCGATGGGCGTAAACTCACAGCGCATTGTGATGTCTTGCGCAGGCAAATCGGCAACGCAACGCTCTGCTAACGCCGGCCTGGCCAGACATTCAGCGATCACAGACGGATCGCTCCCGAGCGCTTCAAAAAGCTCGCGCAGCACCTCAGGCTGTTTGGTGTGCTGCGCCATGCGCTCCATCTCAGCCTGCAACTGCTCGGCGGTAATCGGCTGTTGCAAGTAATTCTCCAGCGCCTGTGACTTGCGCAGATAATCTGCCACTTTCTTTTCCAGCTGCGCCTGGGTCATTACCGCATCCAGTGGCGGTTTGGGATCAGGGCGTTCTTTCGGCCAGATGCGGTGACGCCAGTAAACGTCTTCAATCGAGCGCTGATACGACACACGTTCTTCAAAGGTGAGTGTCCTTTGCGAAAGCTTGGTCGGCGCTTCCGGTTCGGTAGCGTTTCGCTGCCCCAGCGCGAAGGGAAGTGCACACACCGTCAGTAGCAGAAGCAGGTAAAACGTGCTTTGGAGCAGATGCGCTTGAATATTCGGGTTAATTTCTTTTTTCATTTTCATGTCCTCCCTGGCGTTCATTTCTGGCCATTTACCTGTTCCTTCCGAAAATTTTGCACTGCGTTACAAAAAAGTTTGGGAATCGTGAAAGAGTTGCCTCCTTCGCCGCGCGCTGCGGTCGCCACGGTGACTTCGTCGGAGTGGCCGGCTACAGCGGCTAGGGAAACGTTGAACTGTTGAAGCGGAAGGGAGCGTGAATGACCCGCCCACGCGTAGTTTCAGGCGTGGCGGGCGCGAATCAACACGAAACCTGCAGCCGGGATCGCTGATCCCGGGTATCGAACAAGCCTACCCGTCGCGCTGCGTTCTGCTCTCTTGCTGTAAAACCCGCTCTAGCTCGTTCCGCAGCGCCGGGACCTTGTTTGTAACCACATCCCACACGATGTCGTAATCAACGCCGAGATAATTGTGAATCAGTCTGTTTCGCATACCAGCCATCGAACGCCACTCGATGGCTGGGTATTTATTTTGAAACTGCTCAGAAACATGGCGAGCAGCCTCGCCAATGATCCCGATGCTGCGCACGAAAGCGCGGCGCAACGTCTCGTCCCGTATGAACTTTGTTTGCTCCAAGCCGGCGGACGCGGTTTGCAAGTAGCGTGTCTCATCCAGGATATGCCGCACATAGTCCAAGTCAGCGAAGGACATACTCGACCTCCTGTCGAATACGCGGACCTATGTAAGGGCTGAGACCGCCGGGAGTAACTATCTCCACCTTGCGTCCAAAGAGCTCGTCACAGAAAAAACTGAGCCCCATGAAGTGATCGAACGTTGCCTGGCCCGGTTCGAATTCGACCAGCAAATCCACATCGCTCTCCGCGTTCGCGGTATCGCGCTGGAATGAGCCGAACAGGCCGATCCGGCGGACGCCGAATCGCCGAATGGTCTTCTCGTTCTCACGCAAGGCGCGAACGACATCGTCTCGTTTTGATATCGTTTTCAAGACTGATACGATTGCGAACTTCTCAGATCGATTCTCGCAATCATAGCGTCTCTTTAACGTTGCGCCAAACGCGCAGCCGCACGCTCGAGGATTCGTGTAATTCGTGTCTTTACCTTCCTTCGGCCAAACCGAGCTATGACGTCGCAGGCGGCAGCTTTTCTTCGGGAGTTTTTGGAAGACGGGTTGGTGGAACACACGCATAATTTGTCTCTGCGCTGGCAAACCTGCTGGTTGTGCTGCGACCCGAGCCTAACTTCGCCGTCCAAAACACTGAGCCGCCACGCTGGTCGAGCGTGACGGCTGTTTTTGGAAGTCCAAGTGCTCTTCTTGTCAATGGGCATTGAGCCTGTGTGTCGTTGGGCTATTAAAGTCGCCTGCTAAAAGCCCAGGCACCGGGATCAGCGCATAGGCATGCACAGTGCCGTTGAAAAGCCCCAGGCCGGTGATCTCGCCGCGATTGTTAATACCGCGGGCAACAACTAACTCCCAGCCTGAGTCAGGTGGGATGAGCGCGTTCAGATCGATGCCCTGGCTGGCCGAATTCGGCCACATAAAGGCATGAAAATCTGAAAAGTCGCTGTTGTACGCGGTCCCTACGATCTGGCCTTTTTCATTGATGCCTTCCGCCGTGCCGTTACTGAACTCACCAGTCGTGCTCAGAACGACTGCGGAGCTCACGCTACTGGCCCAGAACACGGCGCGGGTCTCGGAGTAGTCCGCGTTGTACGCGTAACCGACCACGCTGCCCGCGTTATTAAGTCCAGGGGCAACGGAAAACCCAGAGGAAAGGCCGATATCCGTGTAAATGAAGTCACCTCCAGGCGAAGCTAGCGCCATCGGGGTGCTCGCGCTATTAGTCCACAACGCGACATGACATTCAACGAAGTCTGCGGTGCAAGCGTCGCCAAGGATGTTGCCGACGGCATTGATGCTGAAGGCCAGCCCGTGCGGAAACGTATCGCTCAGCTCGGGAAGGTAGATGGGCGCTGCGTTGCTCTTTGGCCAAAAGACCGGCTGCTGCACTGAAAAGTCCAAGGCAAAGAACGTGCCGACAATCTGGCCGACTGGGTTAATAGCGGACGCTTGGCCTAAAAGCCCGACCGGTAAACCGGGCAGTTCGATAGGCGTGCTTTGACTGCTCTTCCAATATATGGGCCGATCCGCGCCGAAACCGGCCAATCCCACAATCTCGCCGCGTGGGTTACTACCCAGCGCGGTGCTTGTGGTGAAACCTGGCAACGTACCGAGATCAATCGCTGGGCTCTGGCTGTTGGGCCAAAATGCAGCATGTCTGTCCGCTCCAAAAAACTTCGAGCCGACAATCTGGCCGGCGTCGGTTATCGTGTTTGCCGCATACCCGTCGAGGTCAATCACCATGTATCGCAGTTGCGGTGACGCCTGCGGCACATCCACTGCGGCCTGCGTGCTCTGTCCGGAAGCGAGTGTTACTACAAAGAGCGACGCGAGGGTAAGTCTTACAATCTTTGGTTTATTCATAGTTTAAATTTTCCTTTCATTGTTTTGGCCTTCTTTTGATTTCTCATTTTGAGGAAGTCATTTCTAGCCTTTCGCTTGTTCCTTCCCAAAATTTTGCGCCGCGTTACAAAGAAAATGGCGGCAACGCTGCTTTTCCGACGACGGATTGCCCGGATTTCACCGATGAGAGCAGAGGCCGGCGTCCCGATTGCTTTACTTAGATGCAGGCGGCACGCCTGCCACTACAGCTGCATTACTTCAGCGCGAGCAGCAGCCGCGCCGGCTGCTTTTGGATTCGAAAACGAGACACCAATTTCACGAATTTACACCAATTGGTTAAAGCTCTTAAAATTCGTGAGGATTCGTTAGGGCTACCGTCAACTCTTCAATTAATTGGTGTAAATTTGTGAAAATTCGTGTCCTTGTATTGTTTAGGGCTGCTTTTCCTGGCAAAATTTCTGGAAAGCGGGTTGCGTCGTCTCGTTATCCGGCACGTATCCTTCCCATCACATACGCATTCACATACTCCCCGCCTCGAAACGCATAGTCCACAAGCGTCCCCTCCACTGTAAATCCGAATCGCCGATAGAGCCCTATCGCTGCCTCGTTGTCAACGTAGACTTCCAACTCAAGCCGATGCAAGTTCAACCAGTTGTCGGCCAGTTCGATGGCAGCCTTCTTCAATTCTGTACCCACGCCCTTGCGGTGCCACGCGTCGTGAACACCCATCCCGATCATCGCCGCATGGTGTCGGCGTGGTTTTGACGGAAAGGTATGGATACCAAGGGTCCCGACTACAGCCTGCTCGGCGACAGCCACAAGTGTATAGGTCCCTTCTGGAGGCTGGCTCAGTCGCCTCCGCCATAGCTCAAGGCTCGGGAACGGAAGCTGGAAGGTTCCCCAGATTGCACGCGGCTGGCTGTAGATCTCGTAGATTGCCTCAGCGTCAGTTGGCTCCGCGCTTCGTATGGTAATGGAGGCCTCGCTCATTGATCGTAGTCGTGAGGAGAATGGCCGCCGAACGGGATAACCCTCTTCCAGTGCGTCGACTGGTATTCCGCCCTGCATCTTTCCCAAATTCTCACTACACTAATCACGGCTGCTTTTCCTCGCAGAGTTTTTGGAAAGCGGGATCGCCGCGCAAAGGATCCCAGAAGGGATCGAGCCTAAGAAGCGCTGGCGTAACGGGCAGTGGGCCGTGAAGCCAACCCGCCGCATTATATGGCGTTTGTAGCAGCTGCCTGAGAGTTGAGATCGGCCGGCTGGTCTCGCCGAAAATCGTCTGGATCAACGCCAGGTTGTGTTCGAGCGTCGGTCCGTTCACTCGATCTTTATCAGTAGGCAACAGCATTACTGCACGCTCTGCTGCCTTAAGCGCCGACTCCTTGTCCCCCATCGCAGCATACGCTTGAGACAGGTTTGCCGCAAAGACGAAGTTGTCTGGTTGGTTATTGTAGAGTTCCTCAAATGTCTGGCGTGCCTGGTCCGCGGTAGCCGCGCCGCCGGCGGTGTCGCCGGCAAGGCGCTGCGTCAAAGCAAGCGCCACCTGCTCATGGAGCTTGGCAAATTGAGAACCAAAATGAAATTGAGCTTGTCGGGCTTGCAGCAATCGAACGGCCTCAGTGTAATTTCGTTCAAGTTTCAACTGCGACAGCTTGATTGCGAAGCCTTGCTCAGTGAGAGTCAGCGGATTTATTTCAGAGAGGAGGCTGGCGGCTTCTTGCAGGTTACCTTGGGCCTGATAAATGGCTGCCTTTTTCGCCATCACATCGGGATCGTATGGCGTAACCTCCAGCGTTCGATCATAGAACTCTAGCGCCGCGGGCAATTGTCGAAGCATGGCGTAAGTCCCTGCCACGTCCGTCAGGTAGTTCACGTTGCCTGGGTCCAGGGCAAGGGCTTGCTGCAAATAGGCAACGCTGTCATCCCATTGCCCCTCGCGTTTAGTAACTGAGCCGAGGGCAAACAGTACCTCGCTGTTGCTTGGTAACATCTTGCGAACCTGCTCGAACGTGATTTTGGCAGACTCGTAATCAACAAGCACCTGACATTGGTAATAACCTAAGGCAAGCTGCGTTTGAGCTGAGTTCGGCTCCAGTCTCTGCGCATTCTCCAAAGCTCGCTTCGCTGCACCAGCCCGGGCAGCGTAAGAATTGTCGGCGTGGTTCAGGTATATTAGGCCGTCTGCGCGAGAAAGGCGCGCCCAGGCAAGCGCAAAATTAGGGTCGAGCTGCACCGCCCGCTCATAAAAGCCGGCGGCTTTCCTTTGCGTATCAATGGAGAAGCGGTTGCGCGTCTGAAAGGCCAGGCCACGCAGATATGCATCGTAAGCCTCCGCATTGTTCGTCGGTTTAACGGCTAACGCCTGCTCCTCGCGACCGGTTAGCTTTGCCTGTAACGACTCCGCTATTCCTTTGGCGATCTCACTCTCTACACCCAGGAAGTCAGTCAGCTTTCGGTCGTAGGTATCTGCCCAAAGATGGGAATCAGTTTGCGCGTTAATCAACTGCACATTAACGCGCACCTGATCGGCTGCTTTTTGCACACTCCCCTCAAGAATGTTCGCTACGCCAAGCTGCCTGGCGATCTCGGACAGGTTGTCTGGCTTGCTCTTATAGCGGGACGTGGATGCACGCGAAATCACCTTCAAATCCGCGATCTTAGCCAGCCGCGTCAGGATCTCTTCCTGAATACCTTCCGCAAAATAAGCGTTGTCCGGGTCGCGGCTTAAGTTTTCGAATGGCAGCACAGCGATGCTTTTTTCGAGCTTATCTTTGCAAAGATCTTGGAAGCTCGGGTCGCTGCGCAACGGATCCCAGATCGGATCAAGCCTAAGAAGGGCTGCCGTAATGGGAGCTATGCTGGAAATCATGCTACCATAAGGCGTTTGCAACAGGCCGGTCAGAGTCGAGATCGCACGGCTGTTCTCGCCGAACATCGTCTGAATGAAAGCCTGGTTCTCTTCTAACCAAGGTCCGTTGACATGATCTTTAGCACGGGGATTAAGCATGATTGCATACGCCGCTAGCTTTAACGCCGAGTCCCTTTCCCCTATCACAGCATAAGCTTGAGACAGCCATGCCGCGAAGACGGAGTTGTCTGGTTGATCTCTATGGAGCTGCTCAAGTGTATTGCGCGCCTGTTCAGCCGTAACCGTTGCGCCAGCCGTATCGCCGGCAAAGCGCTGCATCAAAGCAAGCGCCACTTGCTCCCAGCCCTTATCGTACTCGGACTCGGCTTGGAACTGAGTCAGCTGGGCTTGCAGCAATCGAACAGCCTCACCGTAATTTCGTTCGAGTCTCAAGTGCGTGAGCTTGACGCGAAGGGTGTCCTCATTATAAGTCGGTCCGATTATTTCTGATACGAGCCTGGCGGCCTCTTGCAGATTACCCTGAGCCTGATAAATGCTGACCTTGCCCGCCATCACGCCCTGATCATTTGGCATAATGTCCAGCGCTCGATCATAGAGCTTTAGCGCGGTCGGAAATTGTCGAACTTCGCCGTAGTCCGATGCCGCATCCATGAGTAACCCTATGTTCCGTGGGTCGAGGGTGAGTGCTTGCTCGATGTAATCGATGCATTGGTCCCACTGTCCCTCGTGTTCAGTAATTCGGGCTAAGCCCCATGGTACGTCGCTGCTGCCTGGCAGCATCTTGCTGACACGACTGAACGTGGTTTTGGCAGCTCCGTAGTCCCGCAGCGCCCAGAATTGATAATAACCCAAGGCGAGGAGGGTTTCAGGCGAGTTAGGCTCCAGCTTCCGTGCATTCTCCAAAGCACGTTTTGCTGCGTCGCGTCGAGCGGCGGAAGTAGTGAGGCTCCAGTAGATTTGCGCGTCCACGCGAGAAAGTCGCGCCCAAGCAATCGCGAAATTAGGATCAAGCTGCACCGCCCGCTGATAAAAATCGCTGGCTCTCGTTAGCAGATTGACAGAAGGGGAGGGGGAGTCGTTGCGTGCTTGAAAAGCCAGGCCGCGCAGATAAGCATCGTAAGCCTCAGGATTGTTTGTTGGTTTAACTGCTAACGCCTGCTCCTCGCGACCGGTTAGCTTCGCCTGCAACAACTCCGCTATCCCTTTGGCGATCTCGCTCTCAACGCCAAATATATCAGTGAGCTTCCGATCATAGGTCTCGGCCCAGAGATGCGAATCAGTTTGCGCGTTAATCAACTGCACATTGACGCGCACTTGATCGGCTATCTTTTGAACACTGCCTTCCAAAATGTTCGCTACGCCAAGCTGCTTCGCGATTTCGCCGAGATTGCGAGGCTTACTCTGGTAGCGCTGCGTGGAAGTGCGCGAAATTACTTTGAGATCCGCGATCTTCGCCAGGCGGGTCAGGATCTCCTCCTGTATGCCGTCTGCGAAATAGGCGCTGTCCGAGTCGCGGCTTAAGTTTTCAAACGGAAGCACGGCGATGCTTTTTTCGGGGATGAGGGACGGCGTAGCCTTCATCCCGGATGAATGGAATACGCGGACAGCAACGATTGTCGCCAGAGCAACAATTGCAGCGGCAAGCGCGACTCGTCCTGCGGTTTTGCCTCGGCCGATAATCGAAGCGCGAATTGCCTGCAATCTCGCGCTGAGCTCGCGCGCGCCAGCAGGACGCGCGGCCGGTTCAATCGCCAGCATTGATGTCAGCAACGAAATGAAGCGACGCGGAACGTGCGCGGCTTTCAATTGCTCAATCGGCAATGGCTTTGATCGGCGCGCCGCTTGAATCTCCTCAATCGTTCGGCCACTGAAAAGCAGATAGCCGGTCAGCAAGAACCAAAGTGTTGCGCCTAACGAGTAAATGTCCGAGCGCACATCGACGGGCGCATCGCTAAATTGCTCCGGACTCGCAAATGCCGGAGTGCCGACGAATCCGCCGTGCGTGAGTGCCATCGCATTCGTTTTCTCCGCCACCGCTTTGGCCACGCCGAAATCGATCACTTTCACGCATACGTTGCTAGGGCGCGCTCGCCGAGCGCACCGGGCGGCGTCCCGTGACTGCGGGATCCCTACCATGCCATCGCCCGTCTTGACCAACATTAGGTTGCCGGGCTTTAAATCGCGATGTACCAATCCGCGCTCTTCCGCTGCCTCCAGCGCCGCGGTCACTTGCAGAGCGATGTCGATTGTTGTGAGAACATCGAGGGGTCCCAAACGGCGGACGCGTTCCTCGAGCGTTTCGTCCTCGACCAGCTCCATCGCGTAAAAGAATTGACCGGTTTGCTCGCGAACGCCGAATTGGTACACGGTCGCCACGTTCGGGTGGCGCAGCGCTCCTGCTGCGCGCGCTTCGCGCATGAATCGCTCGCGCGCTTCTGCGCTGCGCGACCCGCGATCAGTGTTGATGATTTTTAGCGCGACGGGGCGATCGAGCGCCCTATCGATGGCGTGATAAGTGACTCCCATCGCGCCATGACCCAGCTCCCATGCACTACCATCCGCATGATGCTCGATCGTATAAGCACCCAATTGATCCGGTGCCGAAGTAAATGCGGTATCACTTTGCTCTGCCTCAACATCCAAACCGGTACCGATCAAACAGGCAATGCAACCCAGGTCGCCCGCAGAAGTCGTCTCAATAGGCGACCCGCAGGTTTCGCAAACACGGGCGCTGTTACCTATTTGCGGCATTACGATCTCCTCAACGGTATTGGCACAGACATGCGCCAGTAAAATGACGAATGACGAATCTCTAATGACGAAGGAATGACCAAATGACGAAGCCTGAAGCAATGACGAATTAATGTTGCAGCCTCGGGTGTCGTCAGCGGATAACGGCCCCTGACCCAAGGTGGATCGGCTTCTCTGAAGACGATGGGTGTCGGCCCGCCGAAGGCACAGATATCAGGCGGCAACGCCGCAGTTTTTTGCAACGCGTTGAGGACAACGCGTTCCACCTTTGCGCAGCCTTTGTTGGCTATATCCCGGCGCTCCGGAGACAGCGATCCACAGCCTTCGGAATTCGTGATTAATTTGGCATTCATCATTCGAATTTCGTCATTCTCTCTGCTATGCGATCATTGCCTGGCGCAAATACCGCAGCTCTTCATCCACGTCGCGTTGATCGACAACTGTGCCGCAGACTTCTTCCCGCAGAATCGCACGATAGCGCGTACGCAAACGTGTCACGTCAACGCGCAAATGTCCGGGCGTGCGTCCGAGTCGGTTTGCTAATGCCTCGTACGGAATGGCTGCGGCCTCGCCCGCGGTCAGGCGAGACTTTAGCGCTTCAAACAGCGCGCCCTTCCCGCCGAGCTCATATTCCTGTGCAAGCCGATCGAGCGCTTGTCGAGCGAGTGATGCCGCCCATTCCCGCTCGAATACCCCATCTGCGCTCCAGTGATTGCAGCGCGAGGCGTACGTTTCGGCTTCCGAAATCGCCGCCTCATCCAATTGCACCGGCACGCTGGCGCCGCCGCGCTTTTGCGCATGGTCGCGATCGCGCGCATGTGCAACGAAATGTTTTAGCGTTCCAAGCAAAAAAGAGCGAAACCGATCCCTTCGTCGGATCGGCGCGAGCGTAGGCTCGGCTTTCGATTAGATCAGCAAAAAATCCCTGGGTCAGATCCTGCGCGTCGTGCTGCGGAATGCCCTGACGTCGCAAGAAAACATAAACTGGTCGCCAATAAATTTGACACAGCTCTGTAAGCGCACTCAGCGCATGCTGCGATGCTGTCTTTGAGTCTGCCGCTTGACGCACAACCGTCCACCGCGTGGAAGCAAACGAGCTATCCCGCGTTGTAGTCTGCAATGCTGCGGGCATTCCACGCTTTTTATTTGAACGACCGAAAATTTACAAGGCCAAATACGTCGGCGTTAGGCTGCGGAAAATGAGCAAGTCCTCAGAACATCTGCTGAGCACAACCGATGGCGGCCCGACTTCTTCCAGCAGCTCGTAGTCCTCGAGTTCTCCGAGCACTGCCGCGAAGCGCTCGCTCCTCGCTCCTGGTTACGCGCGTTTCGGCCCGCCGAGAAGGTTTAGCTGCATCATCGCGATCTCGCCTCCCTCGTTGAGTTCGAGATTCGCAATTTCGAACATCGGCGTTCCTTCGACCGGGGCCGGTCCGGTGCCGGGCAACTGAACGACGACCTGTTTGGAATTCGAATTTAGAATGACCGACGCAATTTCGAGTGATGGCGCAAACTCGAGCGTACTGATCTGGAACGGAACCGTGATGAACACTGAGGCGCGTCCCTGCGGTGCTGGGGTGAGCTGGACTGGCGCGGTCTCCGAATTAGGGACTATTTGCAATCCCGCGACTGCGAATGACGGCATCCCAGTCAGGGGAGGTCTCTGTTGCTGTGAAGGAACCACACGAATGGTGCCCAGCGCGCCGGCGACAGGCTGAATTTTTACGACTTCGAATGCGACCTGCAAATTCAACGCAGATTGAGCGCGCTGCGGCGACGGCAGACGCATCGTCACAAGCTTCGATATAGGGCGCACCTTCAAGACGCCCATCTTAAAGCTCGGCGTTAATTGCATGGCGGCGATCTCGAAAGAGAACGTAATCTGCACGGACGTTTGCATCGTGGCAGCAGGCGGTTGCGGTTTGGCCACGGGCGGAGCCGGGGCTTTGCTAATTGGAACGGGTGGAGTTTGAGTTGTTTCTGGCATGGTTGCGGGTGTGGTTATTTGCGGAAATACAGGTTCAGCGAAAATCGCACTTGGAAAATCAGACACGGGCTCGGTAGTCGCCTCGCCCAGCGGAGATTGACTGACAGTTGAGACGATGTCGTGAGGTTGCTCTTGCGTGACCGGTTCAACCGCAAACTCCGTTGATGCTTCTACAGTGGACAATGGAACTTCGACGTCTTCAAGCGGCTCCACTGGTTCTTCCGGGGGCGAGACAGCTTCCTTCGCGTCTCCGAAAAATTCATTCACCTCTTGCGGGGCGAATGCGGCTTGTTCTCCATCCGCCCAGGCATCCTTCGGTTCTGGCGGAGCGGTCTCGGAAAGTTCGGCAAACTCACTGGTTGCTGAAGCTGTAACCATTTCAGTTGTCTGCGAGATCGCTGGTTGCAAGCTCTCCGGTGTTTGTTCGACCACCGGGCCGACTGATGATTCAAAGACCGGCTCGGCGACTGGCGCGAATTCGCGGTCGGGTTCGCGGTAAGTGGATGTTCTCGAGGCTTTCGCTCTCAAATCTTTCAGTCGATCAACAGCGCCGCTCAATTTCCCTGAAGGCGTGGCACTGTGTAGCACCGAAGGCTTCCACGGTTTTAATTGAACTGAAATCTGGCGAGGTCCACCAACAAAGCCGTTGCCTTGTGCGTTATCCTTTTGCGCTGGCGCCACTGTCGGCTTGAATACTGAAGCGTCGGCAGCAGGTCCCGGCCGCGAGTAGCCCGGTACGGTGAAGGTATAACGGCGAAACGCGGGCACAATCGCCAAGGCCAGCAGAAGGATGGCCATTAACAGTAATCCGCCGACAACCCACAGTCTTCGGCTCGCCAGGCCGGCAACATTGGACGCCGAGACTTTGGCAGGCGGAGTTCCTGCAGCGGATTTCTCGGCCGGACTTGTTTGACCAATGGGCTGTTGATTATTTTGATCCTTGGAAGCAGACGAAGCATTCTGCGTCTCAGGCCCGGCAGCTTTCGGCGCAGTTGTCGATTCGCCGCCAGCTGAAGGCGATTCAGATGCCGGCTGTGCCGACTGAGAGCTGAGTTCCCCAGCCGGCTCGCTCGAAGCGGAAAGAGGAGGCTGATTAGCTGTTGCGCCTGCGCCGGCAATTTCCATTCCGGTATTTGGCCCATTCGCCCCCGCGTCCAAAGCAAACGTTTCTCCTTTCGACGCTTCGGCCTGTTTGTCTGCAGCGGACCCTCCGTCGGGGATAGGACTAGGCTCGACTGCCGGACCGCCCTCCGCTTGGGACGCACCGGCATTCGTTGTGTCGAACGCCAGGGCAGGCGCGGTTCCCTCCGGCCGTCGAATCCAACCGACATCGTAAAAAGCGTCAGCAAAAACAGTGTTGAGCGCAGGCGAATAAATCTTGTTAGCCGAATTAGTCCAATCGGCGGCCTTCTCCGGATTGTTATGCTTATACTCCCACGCCGCCTGGGCGTAATAAAGCGCCGGCGTATCTCCGGTGAATTGAAACTCCTCCATCATCGCGTGGGCGCGGCTTTCTTTTCCCTCGAGCAAAAGCGTCATGTAAATCTTGAATTTAATAAGCTCGGCCGCCTGATTTTTATCGCCCCCGGGAGTTCGGTTGTATAACGTCTCGAAACGCTCCTGCGCCTTTGCGTATTCTTTCTTCTTAAAGGGAACCTGAGCGAGGTTGTATTGCGCTTCGCGAAGTTTCGGGTCCAGCTTGGCTGCCTTCTTAAATGCTGCTTCGGCGTCATCAAATTGCTGCTGCTGCATGAGAATCTCGCCACGCAAATTAAGTGTCGCCGGTTGACTTGGGTTCGCCTTGTCCGCCTCATCAATCAATTTAAGTGCCGTCGCCAAATCCCGCTGCCGTAGGGCTTGCTGCGATTGCTCGAATTTGGAACGCGCGATGGCCTTCGTCTTTTCCGAGCGCTCCGCGGCGGTCATCAGCGGCAGCGAAGGTCGTCCTTCGCCGGCCGGTTTTTCCAGCCATCCGACTTCATAAAGTGATTCGGCGAAAAGTTTGTTCAGCTGCGGTGAGAAATTCTTTTCCGCTGCGCTGATCCAATCCTTCGCTTCATCTCGGTTCTTCTGTCGCAGTGCGACGGCTGCCTTCACATAGTCAACGGCCGGGGTATCGGGCGAAAGCTCCAGCTTGGCCAGAATCGAATCCACCATGTTCCCGTTGCCCTCCAAGAGATAGGTCAGAAGAATTTTGTATTGGATCAGCTGCGAAGCTTCTTTTGCCAAATCAGATTCACCGCTGGAGAGCAGTTGCTCAAAGCGCTTTCGCGCCTCCGCCCAATCTTTTTTGAGAAACGGGATCTCCGCCAGATTGAAGCGCGCATTCCAAAACTTCGGATCGATTCGGGCCGCTTCCTGCAACGCTGTTTCCGCTTTATCGTAGTTGCCTTGTCGCATCAGGATGACGCCGCGCAGATTTTTGGACGCGGCAAGATCAGGCTGGCGCGCGTCGATGGCGTCGAGGTCTTTTAACGCTTCCGAGAATTTCCTTGCATCGAACGCGCGATACGCCGCGTTGTACATCTCTTCCAGCTCGGCTTTAGTTGGCGCGACATTATCCGCTGCAAATGAGTTTGCTGCCAACAAGCCCAGCACCAGCGCGGCCACCGCCATCCCCTTTACTCTCATGAAGTAGCGATTGAAGCCCTTTTCAGGCATCTGACAAGTGGAAAGTTGCTCTTGCGAATCGATTTTTCAGCGGCCTTCGGAAAAATCGCGTGCCGGCCTGATTGCCTCATCCATGGTCAACCGTTGAGATTGGCCACGATTCGCAACCCTTCCAAAGTGAGGTGTGGACGAATCACGCCAATCTCCGACAACCGCCCAGCAATCAGGCGCGCGTAACCGCCTGTCGCTACAACGCAAACCTTTCTGCGGGGAAACTGCTCCGATTTAATTCGTCCCAGGATTTCCCGAAGCAATCCGCGATATCCGAACACAGCGCCAGATAACATCGCCTCGATTGTCGATTTCCCCACTGCGCGTCGCGGTTCTTTCAACGAAAGCCTGGGCAGGAGGGCCGTTCGTTGGTAAAGAAAGTTAGTCATCGCTTCGAGCCCCGGCGCGATCACGCCGCCGACGTAGGTGCGGCGCTCGGAAACGATATCAAAGGTTACCGCGGTGCCGAAATCCACCACGATCGCCGGAACTCCATAAAGCTCCGCAACTGCCGCAGCATTTGCCAACCGGTCCGCGCCGATCGATTGCGGCCTGGGATAATCAATTCCCACGCCCAGCTTCAACTTCCAGTCCAGCCAGAGCACCGGCGCTTTTTTTTGTGCGGCCTTGGAGATCACGGAGTTTTTTGCCGGCACAACAGACGAGACGACCACCTTCCGCACTTGTCGTTGTCGAAGAAATCTAGCGACTACATTGCTCGAAAGCTCGCCGGTGGCGACACGCACAGGAGCCGCGACTCGCCGCCTCGATGCAAACGCCAACTTCGCATACGAATTGCTGACATCGATCAACAAGTAATCGGACTTGAGCGCCACGACCAAGATGCAGACACGGAATGCCCCACGCCGTCAAGTCCGCCAGTCGGACGGACCCGTCCCGTAGTGAGCATCTGTCGCATAAGTCCCATTCGTCTTACGAAGTCGGCGCAAGCTGCTTGCTTGCGACGGAGTTTCGCCAAGCGTACGCTCCGCCTCATGAGAAGATTGGTGCATCGGCCGCGCCGCTTGCGGCGTTCCCCTGCTCTGCGAAATCTCGTCCGCGAGACACAATTGAGCCTCCACGATTTCATTCTGCCGCTGTTTGTAAGTGAAAAATTGGATCGCCGCCGGCCGATCGCCAGCATGCCCGGCGTCTTTCAGTTGTCTGTGAAAGAGATTGCCGATGAAGCCCGCGCAGCCCAGGATCTTGGGCTGCAAGCTGTCCTACTTTTCGGCATTCCGAAACAGAAAGACGAACAGGCCAGCGGCGCTTATGCAGAAAACGGCGTTATTCAAAAAGCGCTGCGGGCGATCAAATCAAAATGCCCCGATCTGGTCGCCATCACCGACGTCTGCCTGTGCGAGTACATGAGCCATGGCCACTGCGGCGTCACTCGGATTGACGGAGATCATTTCCACGTGCTCAATGACGAGACCGTCGAGCTGTTGGTGAAGACGTCGCTTTCTCACGCCACTGCAGGCGCGGACATGGTAGCGCCGAGCGACATGATGGATGGGCGCATTGCCGCGATTCGCGAAGCACTCGATTCCGCAGGGTTCGATCAAACGGGTATCATCAGTTACGCCGCCAAATTTGCGTCGTCGTTTTACGGGCCATTCCGCGAGGCAGCCGAAAGCCCGCCGCAGTTTGGCGATCGGCATTCTTACCAGATGGATATCGCTAACGCGAATGAAGCGCTGCGCGAGGTGGCCCTGGACATCGATGAGGGCGCGGACATCGTGATGGTGAAACCTGCGTTGCCCTACCTCGACATTCTATGGCGTGTCCATGAGCGCTTTGGCAAACCGACCGCTGTTTATCATGTGAGCGGCGAATATGCGGTGGTCAAAAGCGCTGTCGAGAAAGGGCTGTTGGATGAGCGCGCCGCCGTTCTTGAAATTATGACGGCTCTCAAACGCGCAGGCGCGGACATCATCATTACCTATTGGGCACGCGAACTTGCGAAGTGGCTCCGAGAGTAACCAGCGCTAGTGGTGAGACCGCGCGGCATGCGCGATTGAAGCGGCTGGCGTTCCTGTGGGCGCAGACGCAGGGATACTGCGCGTGCGCGATGGAAGTGAGGTTGCCAAAATGCCGCTATCGTGCCGATGTAGCCGCCTATCGGCCGCAGCGAAGAAAGATCGGATCGACAGCAATCTTCGAATGCAAACAAGCGCTCTGCGATTTGCGCCGAGATAATTGCCACACCGATCGTGCGCGCAGACGTCTCGAAGCGATCTGTGAACGTCGCCAGATTCTCGAAACCCGCTTGCGGGTCCACTATCCGAGCCTGCGGAATGGTGATTCGCTTTTCCCCGAGTTCGATCCGGAGAACTTCACCGCTATCGGTCACCGCGGATACGCGCGCCTCTTGCGTGAGCTGCGCGTACTGCAAAATCGTCTGTACGATTGCACGAAGTTCGACAAATTAATTCGCTACCGCTGCGCGAATTTGTTTTTCCTTGTTCTGCCTGAGGAGTTATTTCGCGATTCGGAAATCCCAGCCGGCTGGGGCGCGCTCGTGGAATCAAAGGGCACGCTCGCACTCATGCGCAAACCAGTCTGGCACGAAACTCCGGAAGAGAATCGCATTCACGTTTTGCATCGAATCGCTGTAGCTGGAACGCGAGCCCTCAATCGAGAATTGCACAATCGCGGCATCCCTGCACCTGCCCTAGACGGGCATAAGTAAATTGTGAC
>QHQA01000110.1 GCA_003219695.1 Verrucomicrobiota bacterium | reverse complement strand
AATGCGATGACGCGCTTTTCTCCGGCGTAGGCGTCAACCACCAGCTTGTGATAACGAGGCGGAACTATCTCATCTCTTTGCGCGAGCATGAAAATTGCAGGCGCGCGACTCGCTCTCGCGTTTGCGATGCTGTCGAGCTCTCGCGGGATCTGCCATGCAATAGGACCTGCTAGCAGCCACAGGTTCCACCAACCAAACCGGCGAAGCATCATTTCGCGCAGCGGGACAGGATTATGCAGAATCAATCCCGCCACGGGACGCTGCGCCGCCACGTGAAGCGCAGCCGTCGCGCCGATGCTTGCTCCGAAAGACACGATCGGTCGATCGGCTGCGTGGCGTTTTAATTCATCAAAGGCCGCAAGCGCTGCCGGCCCGATCCGCGATAGTCGCGCCGGTCCGGTGCTGCCGCCGAATCCGGGATAATTCATTCCCCAGATTTCAACCGCGCGATCGTTCCACATCTCGGCCTCTGCCGCTGCCCAGTGCTCGGCGCGATCCGCGTTACCATAAAAGCGCAGCACATAAGTATCGGCTGCGCCGTTCAGACGCGCCTGCTGTGACTGCGCTACCCAGATCTCCAACTTGCCCTGCTCGAATGGCAATTCTTTTCGCGTCGCGCCGTGTGGATTCAGCGGCTGAGTGCTGGGGAAGAGAATAAGTTGGTCCGGCAGGTGCGCGAACATCACCAGTGCGAACAACAAAATTGCGAGCGCAATTACAAGCCGGATGATCTTGGGCATCCCGCCTTGCGGTGGCCAGGTCTTCGTCAACGAAGTGGTCAATCGCTCTCGTCTTTGAGCATCGATTTGATCTGATCGCGCAATTCCGGCGTGTTCTCGTGTCCGTGCGCCGAGACGGCATGCTGCACAGCCGCGTCGAGCACTTCCTCTTCTGTTCCGGACATCTTGAGCGAGCAATTTTTCTCACTCGGATAATCTCTGCAATCGATTGATTTTCTATTCGCCATATCAGCCTCCTGCTATTTCTTGGTTCTCTTTCGAAAGCGGCGTCAAGTTCGCCACGGCCGTTGCAGCGCAGGTTTCAAAACCTGCTGTGTCGCCGATTTCCAAATCGGCAGGGTTAGCGAGCTGGTGCAACCTGCGGGTTAGGAAACCCGCGATACAGCAGACTTGGGAAATCTGCGCTACTTTTGCTGCGGCTTTGCCGCGAAAAATTCGTGTCGATTCGTGTTAATTCGTGTTTAGCTCTTTTTTAACTCAGCCAAATCGGTCAGCACTTGCTCACTGTGCTCGGCGGGTTTCACGCTGGTATACACTTTGGCGATTTCACCTTTCGGATTAATGATGAAGGTGTTACGCGCGGCGAGTTTTTGTCCTTTGTAATCCATCACTGATCCATACTCGGCCGAGACTTTCGCATCGGGATCGGCGAGCAACTTGAAGTTGAGTCCTTCCTTCGCGCAAAAATCCTTATGCGATTGCGCGGTATCGACGCTCACGCCGAGAATGACAGCGCCAGCTTCTTGATATTTCGCGAGGTCGCGCTGGAAATTGCGCGCCTCCATCGTGCAACCGCTGGTGAAATCTTTTGGATAAAAATAGAGCACCACCCATTTGCCGAAGTAATCTTTCAAGCTCACTTGCGAGCCATCGCTCGTGGTAAGACTAAAATCCGGCGCGGGCTTCCCCACCTCCGGTTGTTTCTCCGTCTCCGCTGCCCGCATGAACGCCAATGTAACGAGTCCAATGATCGCCGATAAGAATATTTTGTTCATTTTCGTATCTCCTGATTTTTGACGAAGCTTACCGATGATGGGAATGCAATCAAAAGAGAAGATCTCGAAAATCTGGACGATCGGTCATTCGACGCGCGGCATTGATATCTTCATTTCCTTGCTGAAAGAGAACGGGATCAAATTGCTAGCTGATGTGCGATCGTGGCCTGGATCAAAGCGCTATCCGCAGTTCAATAAGGAAACGCTCGCAAAGTCGTTAGGCGCAGCCGGAATTCGCTACGAGCGTTTCCCTGAGCTGGGCGGAAAACGAAAACCGAAGTCCGACTCACGCAACAGTGCGTGGCGCAACGCGTCATTTCGCGGTTATGCCGATCACATGGAGACGGCGGAGTTTCACAAAGGCGTCGAGCGCCTGCTCGACCTTGCTCGCGAAGCCGGACCGATTGCCATCATGTGCGCGGAGGCGGTTTGGTGGCGCTGCCATCGCTCACTGATCTCCGATTACCTGAAAACGCGCGGGATTGAAGTGACGCATATTCTGGACGCGAAAAAGATCGAGCCGCATCCGTACACTTCCGCGGCGCGGATTGTGAATGGCGAATTAAGTTATCGGTCCGACAACGCAGGCGTCTGACACAAACGCCCTACGATTCGCGCTGCGTTCAGCGCGAATCGGTTACGCGCCCGAGAAAAAGACAGACGCCGCTGGGCACGTGCTGGATAGCATAAACGAACGGGCGATCGACTTTTACTTCGATCGGCGGTGGTTTTGGGCGCGCAAGCGCCGTTGCCCTCATCATAACCACGGCCGTCGCCGCGGCCGCTTCAGTTCCTTTTTCGTCCACGGCGATGAATGTTTTATGAAAGATGTTTGAGATGTAGAGATAATCATTCGGCTTGCGCGGCGCGATCCTGTCGAAATTTGCGCTGCCTCGCGGAATATCGAACGCGGTCTTCATTCCCAGCGCCTGAAATGTTTTCGCCAAGGCAATCGTCGGCGGCTCGAGTTTGAACTTTGGCAGATGCAGGTCGACCTCATGCATTTCCAGCTTTGCGGATTCTGCCAGAGCGTTTGCGGTGAGCTTCGATTCCAGCGCACGCAGACCGTTCACGTCGTCGGGAAGAAGAACGAGAAACTGAAGATCGCCGCCGGCATACGGAACGCTCACGGCGGTGAAGCCTTCTCGTTTCGCATAGCCGAACTGTGCGGTTTTCCGCATCATCGGGACATCGACCGCCGCGCCGCCGCGGACATGGAACGGTTCCGGCCGAGTGGTCTTATCCGAAAAGGCATCCGCCCAAGGGGCCTTGAGATAAAGCGCGTTCGCGAGCACGAGCCGGGTCAATTTGTTCAGTGCGTTCGCAGGAATGAGATCACGAATCTTGTCGCGGGTCTGTTCGGCAACCCATTTGTTGATGTGTTGCGCAGCGGCTCCGGGATTGGCAACGAAACCGATTGGCTCAAACGCTGCGCCGTAATTTTGTTTCACCAGCGACAGAAAATCCTGCCGAAAATCGTAACCCTTCTGCGCAAAGAGCCGATTGGCGATGTTTATCGTAATCGGCTCGCCTGGGCCGCCGAATTTTTTGGATTCTTTTACCAGCTCGACCGTCTTTGCGCGCATTTCTTCCAGCGAATGTTGGAGCGCGGAGAACGCGGCCGGCACGGCGGTATTGTTTTCCGGAAGATGCAAGACCCGCGCCATTTCCGTTCGCGTTTCGCCGTCGGCGCCGGCGAAAGTCATGGCCAACGCGCTTTCAATTGAATACGGTGAGACGCAAAGGTTCTCGTCGCCTGTGGCAAGCTGCCGATGAAGCTCGACCGCGAGTTGATTGGTCGCAGTGGTGGCCAAATCGAAGTCTGTCGTCCCCTGCGCCATCCTGGTAGTTGAGATGCTCACCACACACAAAACCCGAAGAATATATTTCATGCCCGCCATGTGCTCGACAATCAGTGATGCCGTTTTAAGTCTGGGTCGGCCGGGACTCGAACCCGGAACCAACGCCTTAAAAGGGCGCTGCTCTACCAATTGAGCTACCGACCCGCGCCGGAAACGTTTTCTAATCCAGATTGCAGATGCTCGCAAGGTTGTAGGGCAGGCGCTCCGCCTGCCACTCGCAGACCTAGCAAGCGAAGCGCTTGCCCTACAGTTTCAAAGTCGAGAGCAAATCGCGCAGCGAATTTTGTTGTCGAACCAATTCAAAGGTCGATAGGCCAGCCGCGTGGGCTGCTGCCCAATCGCGCTCCGAATCATCGCCAACGTGAAGAACCTCTTTCGGCTTCAGATCGATCAACTTCAGTGCGCGCCTGAAAATTTCTGGGTCGGGTTTATCTGCGCCGAGTTCGCTGGAAATAAAAACGTGGCTGAAATACTTCGAGATGCCGAGGTGCTGCAGAATCAGGCGCAAACGTCCGTCGAAATTTGAAACTACTGCGAGTTTGAATCGCGGCTGTAATTTCTCTAACACGCTGGGAACTTCTGGATACAGTTCCCAAACCCCGGCTTCTGCAAAATGTTCATAAGCGATTTCGAAAAAATTATCGCGATCGAATTCGCTTAACGAAGGCGCGGCTTGGTCGAGCACAAGATTGACAAGTTCACGCCACCAGCCTTTGTCGTCGTTTTTCCGTGGTCCCTCGATCGCGGCACGTTGCGGCATTTTCTTCCAAGCCGAATAAAAAGCGTGATCGAGCTGGTCTGCATCGAGCGCCAGGCCGACTTCGTTGCCCACGAGGGCGTAATGCTCGCCGACCGTTCCGTTCAAATAAAACAGTGTCCCGACGGCATCGAAAAAGATCGCTTTTAACGATGCCGGTTCGTTTTGTATGGACATGAATGCGCTAGCTCGATGGAAAGTCGTTTTAAGACTGATTGCAACCTTTGCCGCTGGCGCAATAGGCGGTGGCGTTCGCACGAACGGCGCGATGAAGCGTTGTTATTTTTAACTTTGCAAACTGGTTTATCGGTTTTCCATTGATGCAGCGTGATCGGCACCAGCGATAAGTTATCCGTTTCACGAATGCGGACGCAGTCCGCGGGTGAAGAACTAGCGAACAGCATCAGCCATGGAATCGGATTCTGCGCCGCGTTAATCGGCGCGCCGATTCTTCTGCTGGAAGCGCGCCGCGGCAGCCCCGGCTTTTTTCTCGGCACGGTGATTTTTGTGACTGCGATGTCGGTCCTCTATCTTGGATCAACGCTTTACCATGCGTGGCCGCAAAGGCGCGGGAAATCCATTCTGCAAATCGTGGACCACTCGGCGATCTTTTTGCTCATTGCTGCAACATACACGCCATTCACCCTGGGCCCGCTTCGCGGCATCTGGGGATCGACCATGCTGGCACTTGTTTGGGCGCTGGCGATTTTCGGCGTGTTCCTAAAGATCACGCGCGGAGCCGTGCGCCACCCGAAGCTTTCAATGACTCTTTATCTCGGCATCGGGTGGCTCGCCATTATTGCGGCTCGCCCAATGACATTGGCGATTCCGTTGCCTGCATTACTTTGGCTGATCGCGGGCGGTATTGCCTACACAGCAGGCGTGTTTTTTTTCACCAATCACCGCCTCCGCTACAGTCATTTTATCTGGCATTTATTCGTCCTGGCGGGCTCGAGCTGCCATTTCCTCGCGGTTCTCTCCTGCTGCGGAACTTAAGGGCGAGCTGGGAATCGGTTCGGCTTTCATGCAGCGAAGTCTGTGATTGGACAACAGGAGTGGGCAGACGGATTAATTCATATGCTGCCGGTTGAGCATAACGATCCGATCAATGCGAGGATTCTTGCGATTTCGGAAGACAAAATCGAAGGATTCGTGCGCGAACCGTTCGAAGAGATTGCGAACCGCTCAGGTGTCGGTGTGGATGTTGTGATGGCGCGCATCGCCGCCATGTTACGCGCAGGAACGATCCGGCGCGTCCGTCAAACTTTGCTTGCGACGAATCTCGCGGAGGGCGCGTTGGTGGCGTGGAACGTTCCCGAGCACAAAATCGACGCCGCGTTCGATTGGATGTTTCAGCGCGATCCTTTTTCGGGCCACGTGGTGCTGCGTTCTACGGATACTGTCAGCGCCGGATCAGACTACAAACTTTGGACCACGCTAAAGGTTCCCCAGGGATTTTCATTGCAAGAGCATTGCGAATTGCTCCCCACAAAAGTCTGCGCCGAACGTTTTCGGCTAATGCCGGCAAAAGGAATTTTTACTCTTGGGGTCGGGCATGTCCGCCGGAAAACGGTCGAGCCGGGGAGTAAGGCGGATCAGCCGGCAAAAATGATTCCGGTGCAGCCAGTCGAACTTAGCGAGCACGAATGGAATGTTCTGCTTGCGCTCAAGCGCGAATTTACTCCGGAGGAAATAAGACCCTCGCCTTGGGTTGCGCGCGCGAAGGAAGCCGGGGTCTCACTGGAAGAATTCTTTAGCGTGGCAGAAGAATTGAGTGCACGAAAAATCATTGGGCGGTTTTCAACTTTTCTCGAGCACGTTAAACCATCAGCGGGCGGGGTGCGGGTCACGCGGTTCAACGCTCTCTTCCACTGGGCGGTGCCGCCCGGCCGTGAAATTGAAGCCGGCAGCGAGGTAGGTCGCCACCATATTCTAACGCATTGCTACTGGCGCGAAGCCGGCCCAGAATTCCAGAACGTGAACATTATGGCTGTGGCGCACGGCACCGACAAACAGCTGCTGCTGGACCACAAAGTCGCTATCGATCGGCATCTTGATTCGTGCGGAATCCCAGTCTCTTACACGAACGTGTTCTGGGGCGGACGCAGCGAGATCAAGCCATCTGAAATCTCGCCGCATGTTTATCGCGAGTGGTGGGCAGAGCAGGCGAAAAGTTGAGAACCTTTACATCGGTATAATTCCGCGAACGAACTTTTCGCGATAAGTCTGGTCCAGGTTCCGTAAGAGAGCGACGGCAAATGTTGGGCGATCAACCTGCCGGCCCAACACCATGGCGAGGGAAACTGCGTTGTCTTGCAGCTCCAACGGAAAGTCTTCGCGGGATTGGTTGACGTTGATTCCGATTCCAACGATCGCCAGGTGCGGCGATTTCTCTTGTGCGCGCATCTCCACCAACACGCCGGCTACTTTACGCCCGTGAACCTGAACGTCGTTGGGTAACTTGATTGTCGGCTCGATCGAAAACTCGGTGCGAATCACGTCGGAAATGGCCTCGATAGCCCAAATCGTGAGCCGCCCGGACTCGCTAACGTTGATTTCAGGTCGCAAAAGGATTGAAAACCACAGGCCTTTCCCCGCCGCCGATTCCCACCGGTTGCCACGTTGACCGCGCCCGGCAGTTTGATGTTCTGCGAAGAGAACCAGACCATCTTTTGAAGCCGCAACGGGGGTTTGCAGAATCGCATCGTTCGTGGAGCCAGTTTGTTCGAGCACGATGATCTCTTGGCCGATGACCGAGCCGGGGAGGTGGGCTCTTAGTTCATCAGCAAGCAGCCGATCGAACGAGGTCACGGAATTGCTAATAGCGGATAGCTGATGGCTAATTGCCGACCAGCGTGCGACGCAGGCCGCTTAACATTCGACCCTGCTCCTCAGCTGCCTTGTAAATGGCGGCGAAGTTTTCGTTGCTAAGATAACCCTGGCGTTTTGCGACTGTCGATTCGGAGACTACTTCGAAAAGTGATCCCGTAGCGATCTCTACAAATCGCGCAAAATCTGCATCGGAAATTCGTGCACTGCCCTCAGCGATGTTCGAAGAAATAGAAATAGCTGCACGCCGCATCTGATTCGTCAGTCCAAATCGCTCGCTCGATGGAAACGACTTGGTTTTCGAGTAAACGAGATCTACGAACTCAATAGCCTTCTGCCACACATCTAATTTTTCGAATTTAAACATGGAGGAGTGTTGATGCTTCGGCGTCGGCTGGCAATTAGCGATTGGCCACCCGCTACCAGCATTTGGGATCAGCCGGGAACCTGCGTCATTTCCAGCGCGATATCGATCGCGCGGGCAGCGTTCGTCAGCGCGCCGACGGAAATGTAATCGACCCCGGTGGCGGCCACGCGCTTCACATTCTTCAGCGTGATGCCGCCGCTTGCTTCGAACTTGATGTTGTTCCTTCTCAGCGCCACAGCTTCTCGAATTTGGGCGGGTGTCATGTTGTCGAGAAGGATGACATCTATGCCGTCGATCTCGACAAAGGCACGCACTTTGTCCAGATCATCAGCCTCCACTTCGATGCGGATGTTTGGTCGCTGGTGGCGAAGCTGGCGAATTCGATCGGCAAAACTGGAAAGTCCGCCGAGGGCCGCGAGATGATTGTCCTTGATGAGCACCATGTCGTACAAGCCGAAACGATGATTCACGCCACCGCCGGCAACTACTGCAGCCTTTTCCAACGCGCGTAGCCCCGGAGTGGTCTTGCGTGTATCGAGGATCTTGGCCGAATCATTCCCCACGGCACCGACAAATTGACGTGTAAGTGTTGCGATGCCGCAGAGACGTTGTAAAAAATTCAGCGCCACGCGTTCCGCCTTCAGAATTGAACGAGCCAGTCCGCGCACTTCGATCATAAGGTGACCGGCAGCAACCTCATCGCCGTCTCGGCAGCTAATCTGGATATCCATTGAAGGATCGACCTGTCGAAAAACCTCCGCAGCCGCACCAGTCCCGGCAACCACAGCTTTTTCACGCACAATGATGCGCCCAGTGGCGCGCAACGTCTCCGGCACAAAAAAGTCAGTCGTAAGATCGCCGTCGCCGATGTCTTCTTTAAGCGCCGCAGCGATCGCGTCGTAATGGTCCGGCTTCATGAACGCAGGAGAATGTGCATGATAAGTGCGAAATGCGAACGGATCTGTCAACACGCGTCTATCAAACGCGCTGCAATCCATCTTGGACAAAGATGCCGAAGCTAGGGAGCGAACCGAAATGGACAATCTCCGCGTCGTTTTTGTCCCCGATTAGACAAAGAAAAGATTCGGGCAGCGCACGGTAAGGAGAAACAACGAATCTAAGAAAATCGTGCTACCGCCCGAATCGCCTTAACCTGTTGAGTTAGACAGTTTGCAGCAACCGGCGTTCGAAGTTTTTTACGAAAAATTCGTGTCTGAAGCTAATTCCTGACATTCAGGAGATTACGCAAAAGGGGTACGCGCCAGCTTTCGATGTGTGCTGTCGAGATCGTTTGTGCGATCAACTACAGGAGTTGACCCTGGCTGCGAGCTCCAGTCCGAGCGGCTTCGTCGCGCACCTCCTGCAGAAGCGATTTAAACTCGCATCGTTCGAGCGCTGCGATGAGGGCAGCGTAATCGGGTTCGATTCGAAGCTGGTCGATCGGCATAGGCAATTCAAGATGACAATCCAGATCGACCATTTTTCGGTTTTGCAAAATTTGCTCGCGAGCGTTGACGAGCTTCTCCCGGGTTCGCGCGCTTTTCACCTTATCGGTGTTGCTCAGCAATGATTCTAGCCCGCCGAACTCACGAATCAATGCTGCGGCAGTTTTGCGGCCCAGTCCGATTCCGGGGATGTTATCGACTGAATCGCCGGTCAACGCGAGCACATCGGCAATGAGTTTGGGTGGGACCTCCCATTTCGCCGTGACTCGATCTTCGCTTAGCAACGCGAATCCATCTTTGGGCAACGCGAGGTCCGCTTTCGCTGTGGAATAGACTTTCACGCAAGGCCCGACGAGTTGGTATAGATCCTTGTCATTGGTCGCCAGTATGACTTCCATTCCCGGCCGTTTGCACGCGGCGATGGCGTAACAGCCCATCAGGTCATCGGCCTCGGTATCTGGGAGCGAAATATTCCTAAAGCCGAGCAAAGGTGTGAGTTTCTGGATAAACTCCAACTGCGGGATCATGGGCTTGGGCATTTCTTTGCGCGTTTCCTTGTAGGCGGGTTGCAGTTCCACTCGCCGCTGCGGCACGCCTTCGTCCCAAACGACCGCGCCTAGCTCCGGTTGCAAATGTTTCAACATCAGGCGCAACGTCTTGGTGAAACCGAAAATGGCGTTTGTCCGTTCGCCCCGGGAATTGGAGAGGTTCGGGATAGCGAAAAACGAGCGATAAACGTAGTAGTGACCGTCAATAAGCAGCAATCTCATGGCAAAGGCTGATACTGGATTCTGGATGCATGATGCGGGATGATCAAGGCATGACCGAGGAATGGATCGTGCGCGTGAATGGCAAGGAGTACGGCCCGGCTGATATCGAGACTCTCCGCGAGTGGAAAGCAGAGGGCCGATTGCTGCCGGAGAATGAAGCGCGCCAGGCAAATGTCGATCTTTGGACAACAGCGGCGGAAATTCCTGGGCTCTTCATTGCAGAGGGGCCTCCTCTGAGCGCCGAATGGCTGGTACAACAGCCGCCCCAGACAACACGCTGCAGCTTTGGCCAGATTCTGGCCGTGACGTTCCAAATTTATCTTAAAGGTTTTTTTCAATTCCTCTTCCTGACCCTGCTGGTTTTGGGTCCATCGATATGCAGTCAGTTAACGACGGTAGTCGCGCAAACCGGGCAGCGGCCAGAGTTCGACTTGCGCATGCTCGCTGTTGGAAGCTTTGCCTTTTTGATGTCTGTGCTCTCGATAGTGATGACGCCGATCTATATCGCGGGCATACAAATCCTCACGGCGGAGATTGCTGGCGGGCGACGGCCCCGTTTCGTCGCTGCGGTGAATAGAGCGGTCAGATTTTGGCCGCGCGTCGCTGCGCTCTGCATCTTTGTCTATGGCGTGTTTTTCCTATTGATGATCTTCGGATTGCTCATCGCAGCCATCGCTCTTGCTGGGGCGTCTTCATTGCTGTTGATCCTTTTCGCGATGGCTCTGCTCGTTCTGCAGGTTTGGATGTTTAGTCGTTTTTTCATCAACGTTCTATTTTGGCAGCAATTCGCTGTCCTCGATAACGCGGGATTCATCGATGCATTGCGCGAGAGCAGAAATCTCGCGCGCAGCGGAAGCGACCTTCCCTGGTTCCAACGTCCGCTCTGGCTCGGCGCAATCCTCGCCTCGATCTGGTTCGCGTTTGTGCTGGCGATCACAGTCGCTCCCGAGTGGGGCACACTACAGCACTATTTTAACGAACTAATGACCACGCAGAATCCGCAGGCGCTTCTGCAACAATTCACTGAAACTCAGCAGGCGCATGGTTTCGATGTTTCCACGTTCGGCCTGGGCATCCTGGAACGAATTCTCCAGCCGCTGCTGGGCATCGCCTTTGTGGTACTTTATCTCGACAGCAAACAGCACATGTCCCATTAATTTGTCCGCCGGCTTCCCAGGATTAGCGGCGCAATCGCGCTGAAGTAACGGCTGGTATAAAAGAGGTAACCGATGAAGGAAAGAAGTTGCCCGCTGATCAACCAAATGTGACGGCCGCGAGCGATGAATAGGTCGGGCCAGCTCCAAATGGCAATCGCACAAGCAAGATTGAGAACGAAAAGCAAGGGAGCAAGTGCACGAATATTGAGCAGTTGATCGGACATGGCGCGCGCGTAAAGCGCGCGTTCGGAATCGTCGCGTGACTCGGCGATGCGTGCGCGAATCAGCCGCATATCGTAAATAAACAGCAACCAGACAACGCCCGCATAGGCGGCGCTTAGCCAGAACCAGACCGGGGGATTGTCGAGCCGGCTGAACAGAATGGCTTCACCCAGCGCGGCTGCGATGTAGAAAAAGTTGTGACCGAACTCGAGTGGCCACCGAATCAGCGTGAGCGTGTGAATCACCGAACGCGACCAGAAAATGAATATCACACACAAGCCGGCAGCGATATAGATGAATGCACTCGCGTTCGGCATCGACAAGAGCGCACGGGAGCTGTCCGTTAGGAAAAAAAGTGCAACCCCCTGGATAATGCTAACCAAGGTAAGCTCGATAGTGACGACCAGGGAATCCAAGTCGCGGCGGCCTTCGTTTAGATGCTTCATCGTTCGACCCGTAGCCGTTTAGTGATTGAGATGTCAAGGCGCGGCACGGACTTGATTTGCCGCGAAGCTCGATATCCCGCAAGGCTGATTCGAGATCCTTCACTCCAGTGCAATTTTGTCACGCCATTTGGATTGCCACTTGATGCGTTGTGTCAGATTAAACCAGCGCCTATTGCGAAGATTTTCTCTCCCGTAATCCGATAAGCGACTGATCCTGCTAAATTTATGACTATGCGTTGGCTGAATTTAGCCTGTGGCATAGCGGGAGCTATTACAAAACGCTGAATTCAAAATTCTTAATCCAAGAAAGGATATCTGAAAATTATGGATCTAATTCGTTATCAAGCTCCCGATCTGGCGCCTTGGTCGGCTTTGGATCGCTGGAGCAATCTGCGGGACGAGTTGAACTCGTTCTTTGAGATGCCGTTCTGGTCGAGTTTGGCGCGCACAGGCCAGCTTTTTACCGGCTGGTCGCCTGCCCTCGATCTTTACGAGAGTGGCGACAATGTGGTCGCCGTTGTGGAGCTGCCCGGAATGCGTAAGGAAGACATCGACATTTCCTTGCATGACGGGACGCTGACGATCAGCGGCGAGCGCAAGCGCGAAAGTACCGACGGTGAGAAAGCTCAGCGCACCGAGCGCTACGTCGGCGCGTTCCGGCGAAGCATCGCGCTTCCCACACACGTGGACGCCAACAAAGTAAGCGCCACCTATCAGGATGGCATTCTGAAGGTGACACTGCCAAAGGCTGAAGAGGCGAAACCAAAACAAATCCAAGTCAGCTAACTCCAAGAAAACTGAAAGGAATTGTCAAATCATGAATACTCTAACCCGTGAAGCCCGCGACGGTGATCGTGCGCATGCGGAACAGTTCATTGCGCCGCCGGCCAGCGTGACGGAGTCAGCCGAGGGCTACATGCTCGAAATCGAGATGCCAGGCGTCAACAAGGACGGGCTTGATATTTCGGTCGAGAACAACGAACTGACGGTCATCGGGCGGCGTTCGGTTCCCCCAGTGGAAGGAACGCTGATCCATCACGAATCGCGTCCGGAAAATTTCCTGCGCACGTTCGAGCTCGATCCATCAATCGACGCCGACAAAATCAGTGCGAAGATCGAGCAGGGCCTTGTGAGGTTGACTCTGCCCAAGGCGGAGCATGTCAAGCCGCGCAAGATCACCGTTTCATAACGGTCGGCTGCGTCGAAATTTAAGGCCGCGACCGTTGAGGTTCGCGGCCTTTTTCGTTTTTTCCAAGCCGAGCCGCTTGCTTTTCTGCTTGGCTAATCGTCGCCTGCGTCGTACTTAGAGTCATTCTGATATGGCGACAAAGACCGAAGAAAAGACAGCCGCTGATAAACTGACTGCGGCGAGAAATAAAAACCTCGATCTGGCGATTCAACAGATAGCCAAGGATTACGGGGAAGGGGCAATCATGCGCCTGGGTGACGAGAAAATTGTCGATATCGATGTCATTCCCACTGGCAACATTTTAATCGATCGCGCGCTCGGCGTCGGCGGATTCCCCAGAGGCAGGGTGGTGGAAGTTTTCGGTCCTGAATCCTCCGGAAAAACCACACTGGCGTTGACGGTGGTTGCTCAGGCTCAAAGACGCGGCGGCTTGGCGGCGTTCATCGATGTCGAACATGCACTGGACCCTGCTTATGCCAAAAGACTCGGGGTTGATCTTGACGATCTGCTGGTTTCTCAGCCGAGCTCCGGCGAGGAAGCGCTGCGGATTTGCGAGACGCTGGTGCGCTCCAACGCGCTCGATGTAATTGTAGTCGATTCCGTCGCCGCGCTGGTCACCAGAGCTGAGCTCGAGGGCGAAATTGGGGACGCCACCGTTGGCGCGCAGGCGCGACTCATGAGCGCCGCCCTGCGCAAACTCACTTCGCTCATTTCAAAAGCGCGAACCTGCTGCATTTTCACAAATCAAATCCGGGAAAAGATCGGCGTGATGTTTGGAAACCCGGAGACGACGCCCGGCGGAAGGGCGCTGAAATTTTACGCCAGCATGCGCCTCGACATTCGGCGCATCGGCGCCATCAAACAGACAGATGGCGTGGTCACAGGCAATCGCACCCGTATCAAGGTCGTGAAGAACAAGGTAGCGCCGCCATTTACCGAGGCCGAGTTCGACATTATGTATAACGAGGGAATTTCGTCCGTCGGAGCCCTGCTCGATCTTGCGTTGGAAAAACAAATTATCGAAAAGCGGGGCTCGTGGGTGAACTACAAAGGCACGCAACTTGCCCAAGGCCGTGACGCCGCCAAAGAAGTTTTGAAAAACGATAAGGCGCTCTACGAAGAAATTGAGGCCGCGGTCAAAGCGAAGCTGGACGAAGACAAAAGCTAGGATCGTAGCGCAGCCATCCTAGCTGTGCGGCCGGCGGGCATCTTGCCTGCCGAAGGCAATCAATCAGACCTACACCAATCCAGAGTGCTGGCTTCAAGTTTCCACAAATTCGTGTTTATTCGTGGTCAAGCATGACCTCGGCTGACATCCGGCAATCATTTCTCGATTTCTTTCGCGAGAAACAGCACACCATTGTGCCTTCATCGTCACTGCTGCCCGAAGCGCCGAATCTGCTTTTCACCAATGCCGGCATGAACCAGTTCGTGCCGATTTTTCTCGGCCAACAAAAACCGCTGTGGACGCCGCCGCGCGTGGCCGACACGCAAAAGTGCATTCGCGCCGGCGGAAAACATAACGACCTCGAAGACGTCGGGCTCGACACCTATCACCACACCTTTTTCGAAATGCTCGGCAACTGGAGCTTCGGCGACTATTTCAAGAAGGAAGCAATCGAGTGGGCATGGGAACTACTGGTCGAGCGCTGGAAATTTCCGGCACAACGGCTCTACGCAACCGTTTACAAACCCGGCCCGGACGAGCCGAGCGAATTTGACCAGGAAGCCTACGATCATTGGGCGCGTTTATTTCGCGAAGCCGATCTCGATCCGAAGATTCACGTTCTCAGTAGCGGTAAGGCCGACAATTTCTGGATGATGGGCGACACCGGCCCGTGCGGACCGTGCTCCGAAGTGCATGTCGATCTTACGCCCGATGGCGACACTCGCGGCGCACTCGTGAACAAAGAAGACCCGCGCTGCATCGAAATCTGGAATTTGGTTTTCATTCAGTTCAACGCCGAACCTGTAGCCGGAGGCGGTGACTCCGGCGGCGCAAAATATGTTCCGCTCACGGCGCGTCACGTCGATACTGGAATGGGTTTCGAGCGCGCGACCGCCATCATTCAAGGCACGAAGAACCTCACCGACTTTTCGGGAACTATTTCGAATTACGAGACCGACATTTTTCGCCCGATCTTTGACGACCTCGAAAAATTAAGCGGCAAAAAGTACGCGAGTACGCTGCCAATTGTAGGGCGAGCGCATCGCTTGCCAGGCGAGGCGGAAGGCAGCCGGAGCGGTCGCCCTACAGAGAAGCCGGATCAGGAAAAGATCGACGTCGCCTTCCGCGTGATTGCCGACCACATCCGGGCGCTTTCCTTCGCAATCGCGGACGGAATCATTCCATCAAACGAAGGCCGCGGATACGTATTGCGTCGCATCCTGCGTCGCGCAGTCCGTTATGGGCGCACACTCGGCTTTCGCGAACCATTCTTCTACAAACTCACTGAGGTCGTCGCCAAAATGATGGGCGACACGTTCCCTGAGGTCCGCGAGAGACAATCAAAGATCAAGGACACGATCCATCGTGAGGAGGATGCGTTTAACAAGACGCTCGATAAAGGCATCGAGCTCTTCGAGCGCGAGGTCGCGCGCGGTGTGCCGACAATTTCGGGAGCTTTTGCATTCCGCCTGTATGATGAGCAAGGCTTTCCGCTTGATCTCACGGAACTGATGGCGCGTGAGCGCGGCCTCACGGTCGATGTGGCGGGCTTTGAAAAACTAATGGAGCAACAGCGTGAGCGCGCGCGCAAAGCGCAGAAGAAGGAGGAAATCGCCGTTGAAGGTGAGCTCAAGGCCGAGCCGAGCAAGTTCTTGGGGTACGATTTTCTTGAAGCGGAAGCGGTTGTTGAAACCGTTTTGCCGGGCAAAAAACCAGATGAGCTCAACGTCGTTCTCGATCGGACGCCCTTCTATGCGGAAATGGGCGGGCAAGTGGGCGATCGCGGACTTCTCCACGTTCCGGGACATGATTGGACCGAGGTCGGAAAATTACGCATCAGTGATACGCAGAAACGCGGCGACGTGTTTATTCATCGCGCCGTAATCGCCGAGGGTCGCCCGCCGGAGCCTGGCGAAGCAGTACGCGTTTCAGTCGACGCCGATCGACGCCGCGCAATTCAAGGACACCACACCGTGACGCATCTATTGCACTGGGCGCTGCACCAAGTCGTTTCGCCCGATGCGGCGCAAAAGGGGAGCTACGTCGGCCCTGACAAACTGACATTCGATTTTTCCAGCGCTGCGTTGACCAGGCAGCAGGTGCGCGATGTGGAAAAGTTGGTGAACGAAAAAATCGCTGAAAACGCGCCGGTGTCGTGGACGGAAATTCCGTACGCGGAAGCGAGGAAACGGAACGACATCATTCAGTTCTTCGGGGAGAAGTACGGAGACACCGTGCGCGTTTTGCAAATCGGCGGCGCCCCTCGCGCGCTCAATGGTTACTCGATGGAGTTGTGTGGCGGCACACATGTGAGATCTACAGGCGAAATCGGTCCTTTCCGGATCGTGAGAGAAGAAGCGATCGCCGCGGGAACTAGGCGCATCGAGGCAGTCGGTGGCGATGCAGCGCGCAATTGGGCGAAACAGGAAGCTGCTCGACAGCAGGAGCAGTTTGAAGCCCTTGCCCGCAAGAAACCTAGCATCGCAGTGCTGCCTGCTTTTGAGAGCGAAGCTGAGATCGATAAAATGCTGCAACAAATCGACGCGCGCGCTGCGCACTTGGAAAAGATCGAAGCGGAAATTCGCGAATGGGAGAAGCGGCAAACGAAGGCAGCTGAAGCGCAGCTGCGCAGCCGCGCAGCACGAATCGCAAGTGATTTGGCGCGATCGCATGCCGGCGAAAAGTTCTGTGTGGCTGAAGTGAAAGATGCCGATGGAAAACTGCTGCAAGCAGTCGTGGAAGCGCTCAAGACAAAAATCAAAGCGCCCATTTTTCTCGCCGGCGCGCGAGACATATCGCTCGCATTGGCCGCATATGTCCCGAAGGAATTGACCGGACAATTTCAGGCAAACAAATTGATTCAACAGATCGCACCGATCGTGGGCGGCAAAGGCGGCGGTCGCCCAGACAGCGCGCAGGGCGCGGGCAAGGATGCCGGCAAGATCAACGAAGCGCTAACCGAAGCGAAAAGACTGCTCAGTTCAGGGTGAGGCAATCTTATTTTGCCCGCCAGGTTTAGTAAAATTCGAGGCATTGAACGCGCGCACAGAATTGTCTGCGTCACTCATGGCATTGCCAGCGTAACGAAGAAGGTCGCGGCGAGCGCGACCCCAAGGACGATTAGATAAGCGAATCCGCCAAAGAGGAATTTGAAGACGCTGATGAACCAGCCCTGACGGTAAACGCGACGGATCGACAGGAAAATTTGCATGACAAACGCGCTCCAGAGGAGCGCGATAATCCAGCCTCCGATCAGACCTGAGACCGCACGGTTGAGTCCGATGGTTGCGAGAACGATCAGCATGATCCCGGTGTAAGCGAATGTATGGATGTGAAGCGCGTAAATCAGATGGTCGATGTAAAAGATGCGGCGGCGAACGTAAAGAACTTTCAGCACAAGTGCGAAGAGGGGGATACAGAAAAGCATCATATAAGGCAGATTGCTGATCAGCGTTCGGATAAACAGATCCATCTTTGTTCCGTGTTCGCCCATCTTTTCTTTGGCGCGCGTTTCGAGCCACGTCCCGATTGACGTTTGTGGATTCTCGGACGGACCAAAGTCCACAATCGGCGTTGCCATCTCTTTTGGTGTCGGCGTTCCTCGCGCGGACTCCTCGGCCTGTTCATCATTTTCGCTTCGTAAAGCGTTCTCGACCTCGACGCGTACCGCAGGCGGCAAATTCTTATCTTTGAGTTTGGCTTCAATCGCAGCACGCTCCTCTGGCGAGATGTGATGCGGAGTCACGTGAATCGCTTTTGCCCAATAATTCACAGCAAAGAAAAAGAGAATGCTCGCTAGCAAATAGAGCCGCAACGGATGCACATAGCGGACGCGTTTGCCGGCGAGGAAATCGTTCGTCAGACGCCACGGTTTCACGATGATCAAGGCGAGCGTGGCGAAAAATTTGGAGTCCCAGTTCAGAAACGATTCCAGAACATCGGCAATCACATGCCGGAACGAGCGCCGATAATCGATTGTCGCCTGGCCGCATCGCGCGCACCAATGTCCCTGCAGTTGCGCGCCGCAATTTTCGCAGCGCGAAACGGGCGTATTGGACATGATGCGCAGTTTAAAGCGCCACCACTGGGAGTCCATCCCAGAACGGATGAGCCAGTCCGATTTCCAGATGCAATTCACTGAACATTGCACGGTCGCCACCGAGCATCCGTTCTGTTGGCAGACTAAAGCGCACGCTCCCTTCTTGCGTCGGGCGCGATCCTTGGGAATGATGCAGATTGCATGGCTGTGACCCTGGAGCAAACCCGAACAAACGCCGTTACGTCCCGGTCCGCTTTCATCTTGCGATTCGTCAGCACTATCGCGCTTTGGTCAGTCGCGCTGCTCATCGTCTTCTCCGGATACGAGATCTTGTTTTGGCTGTTGATCAGCGTGTTCGGGCTGATCGGGCTGCTCGAATTTTACCGGATGCTCGATCATAAGGGCCTGCCGAATTTCAAAATTACCGGGATGCTCTGCGGCGTTGTCATGCTCGCGGGCAGTTTTTATTACTTTTCCAAAATCGGACCGACGGGTTCCTACGACTTCGAAGTCGCCGTTCTGCTGTTTTTTCTGCTAACGGTATTCGGACGACAAATGTTCGCGCGGCTACGACACGATGAGCCGTTGCAAACGATGGCTTACACTTTATTTGGCCTGCTATATGTGCTTTGGCTTTACAATTTCATCACCAAAATCGTTTATCTGACTCCGCGTTTGAGCTCGGGCCAGCTCACCGGGCAGTTCTATGTCTTGTATTTGGTCGCGGTCACGAAATTTGCCGACATGGGCGCGTATCTCACTGGCAGCGCAATCGGGCGGCATCTGATGGTGCCGCATATCAGCGGCAAGAAAACGTGGGAAGGGTTCTTCGGCGCGATTGTTTTTGCGCTGCTGTGCAGCCTTGCACTGTTTAAACTGATGCCGGGCCATTTGCCGGCGCTCACTTGGGCGCACGCGACCGTGCTCGGGTTGCTTTTGGGGTTCGCCGCGGTGCTAGGCGACCTGGCTGAATCCATCATCAAGCGCAGCACCGACGTAAAAGACTCAGGAAATTTGCTCCCGGGAATTGGCGGCGCGCTCGATCTTTTGGATAGTCTTCTCTTCACCGCGCCGCTGTTGTTCTTCTATCTGCGGCTGGTGATTCGCATATCGTGATAACGCTTGAAAATTTGACCACGGATTGCACGGATAAAAGACAATCCTGATCTTCATGTTTGAGTCGCCCAATCCATGCCATCCGCATAACCCGCGGTTGAAATCCTCATGAAACGTAAACGAGTCGTTATTCTCGGCGCGACTGGTTCGATCGGCGAGAGTGCACTGAAAGTGGCGCGGGATATTCCTGAGCGAATGGAAATCATCGGCCTGGCAGCATACAGCAATGCCGAGAAACTCGCGACGGCTGCGAACGAAATGCGCCCGGAATCTGTTTGTCTCGTTGATGAGACGAAGGTCGATATCCTTCGGCGCGCTCTTGATTACAAGCCGCGGATTTTTTCAGGCGAAGAGGGACTGCGGGAGATCGCTTGCCTGACCGATGCGGACATGGTGCTGGTCGCGATCGTCGGCACGGGCGGTTTGCGCCCGGCGCTTGCGGCCGTTGAAGCTGGGAAAGATCTCGCCGTAGCCAGCAAGGAAATATTGGTCATGGCGGGTGAGATTGTGATGCGGGAGGCGCGCGATAACGGGGTGCACGTTTTGCCTGTGGATTCGGAGCACAACGCGATCTTCCAATGTTTGGAAGGGAAACGTTCAACGCTCAACGCTCAACGCCCAACGTCCAATGCAGAAGATTCGGCGTTGGGCGTTGGGCGTTGGACGTTGGACGTTTCTGATGTCAGACGCATCATTCTCACCGCATCCGGCGGGCCGTTCCGCGAAACGCCGCGAAAAAATTTTGATGCGATTACACCACGACAGGCGCTGAATCATCCAACCTGGAACATGGGACCAAAAATCACCATCGATTCAGCGACGCTGTTCAACAAGGGCTTGGAGATGATAGAGGCGCACTGGCTTTTTGGCATTGAGATGAAGCGCGTCGAGGTGGTCATCCATCCGCAGAGCATTGTCCATTCAATGGTCGAGTTTGCAGACGGCTCGACGCTGGCGCAGCTAAGTTATTCGAACATGTGTTTCCCGATCCAATACGCGGTGACCTGGCCGGATCGCGTCCCGAATACATTGCCGCCGCTCGATTTTTCGAAGCTATCGAAGTTGGAATTTTTCACACCGCGCTATGATGATTTTCCCGCATTGAATCTTGCGCGGCGAGCAGGCGAGACCGCCGGCACGTTGCCCGCTGTGATGAATGCTGCGAACGAGATCGCGGTCGCAGCATTCTTAGATCGGCAAGTGCGTTTTCCGAACATCTGGCACGTCGTCGAAGAAGTGATGAACCGGCATACGCCTATTGCGCATCCTGATCTCGATGCGATAATGCAAGCTGACCAATGGGCGCGAGCCGAAGCGCAGGGCTACGTTAAATCGTTGAGGCGTTAAAGAGTTACAACGGCAGACACGGTGGCGTGTCCAACCAATCACTGATCATCAGTCGCTAATCACATGATTCTGCATATCGCTCGCGTCATCTTCATCCTGCTCGAGGTCCTCATCCTGTTTAATCTGCTGATTGTGGTGCATGAGCTGGGACATTTTCTGGCTGCGCGCTGGCGAGGGCTTTACATAGAGAAATTCGGCGTCTGGTTTGGCAAACCGCTTTGGAAAAAAACGATCAATGGCGTCCAATACTCGCTCGGGTCGCTGCCGTTCGGAGGCTACGTCGCACTGCCGCAGCTTGCACCGATGGACATTATCGAGGGCAAGGCTGATGTGGACCGGGCCAGGTTGCCGAAAATTTCCGCGCTGGACAAGATGATCGTGGCCGTTGCTGGGCCATTATTTAGTTTGCTGCTGGCCGTCACTTTTGCCGGAATTGTCTGGGCCGTTGGCCATCCGGTGAGCGAAGCCGATTCCACAACTGTGATCGGGTATGTGATGCCCGGCTCGCCTGCGGAGAAGGCTGGGTTGCGACCGGGCGATAAAATCCTATCCGTGGACGGCAAGCCGGTCAGGCGTTTTCTTGGGATGAATAACAGTGTGAGCTGGGATGTGGTGCGCAGCGAAGGCGACAAAATCGCGGTGAAATTCCAGCGAGACGGCAAAGTGCAAACAGTTTGGGTAGAGCCTTACATAGCAGAGACGGGCAGGTGGCGCAGAAAAAGTGTGCGCCAACTGCTCATCTATCCGGCAGAGACACCGATCATCGACAAAGTTGAACCGAATACTCCGGCTGCGGCGGCGGGGCTGCGTCCCGGAGACATCATTCGGGGGTTTAATCAAACGCCCATCTACAATCCTATCGCGTTACTGGAATACATCAGCAAACATCCAAACAATGAGCTTGTTCTCCAAGTAGAGAGAGGCGGGAGCAAGTTTGATCTGCGCGTGAAGCCGACACCACTGCCCACGGGCGGCGAAATGAAACCCCGAATTGGAATTCAATGGGACACCACGGGAATAGTGTCGATCCAACATCCCAGTCCAATCGAGCAGGTTTACAACAGCGTGACCAGCACGTTAAAGACAATCGGCGCGGTGGCTTCGCCGAAGTCGGACGTAAAATTGCAGCATTTAAGCGGCCCGGTCGGGATTTGGAATATTTACGTAAGGCTTTTTGAAGCCGAAGGCGGTTGGAAACTCGCGCTGTGGTTTAGCGTCATTTTGAATGTGAACCTTGCGATTTTGAACATGCTGCCGATTCCGGTGCTCGATGGCGGACACATTGTGCTGGCACTAATTGAATCGGTGCGGCGAAGACCGGTGAACATGCGGGTGCTGGAGGTGGTTCAGACCAGCTGCGCGGTCGTGATCATCGGTTACATGCTCTACATCACGTTCTTCGACGTGCAGGATCTGCCGTTCGTCCGCAAAAAGCTCGACCAACTCGAGGCACAATCACCAGCGAAGAATACGGAGACGCCGTAGGCTTGCACGCATTGCGTCGAGTGCGTCCAACGCGTACAATTGGATCGTGAGCATTGAAGAGATTCGCGAGCTAAAGCACACAGAGCCGTTCAGTCCGTTCAACATTGTTATGAAGGATGGGCGGGTTGTGTGGGTTGCAAAGCCGCGGCGCATTGCGTTGTCGCCAACCGGAAAAACTGTGGCGGTTTATGAAGGGTCCACCGTTTCCTTTTTCGTTGTGCAGCGAATTGCACAGCTGGAGCCGAATGCGCAACCACCCACACGCTGAGGTGATCGACGTCAGCTTGATTGTTTCGCTGAAGCTTCGTGAACCGGATTTGATGCTCCAGATTGAATCCGAACATGCGTGAATTGTCATTTTGCGAAAATCCATTCATTTATCACCGCCGCAAAACGCGTGAGGTGAAGGTGGGCAACGTCGGTATCGGCGGGGACAACCCGATCCGTGTCCAGTCGATGATCACGTGCGACACGATGGACACGGAGGCGTCCATCCGGCAAACGATGGAACTGGCGGATGCCGGTTGTGAGATCGTCCGCATCACCGCACCCACTGTGAAAGACGCGCGCAACCTCGAGCACATCGTCAAAGGTCTGCGCGAGCGCGGCTGCAATGTACCAATCGTGGCCGACATCCATTTCAAGCCGGAAGCTGCAATGGAAGCGGCGAAATGGGTGGAGAAGGTGCGAATCAATCCGGGCAACTACGCCGACTCGAAGAAATTCGTCATCCGCGAGTACACCGACGAACAATACGCGGCGGAGTTAAATCGAATTCGCGAGCGCTTTTCGCCGCTCGTGAAGCTTTGCAAGGAACGCGGGATCGCCATGCGCATCGGGACAAATCACGGCTCGCTCTCGGACCGCATCCTGAATCGCTACGGCGACACGCCCCTGGGCATGGTGGAAAGTGCGCTCGAATTCGCGCGCATCGCGCGCGACCTCGACTATCACGATTCCATTTTCTCAATGAAGGCGAGCAATCCGAAGGTGATGATCGCTGCGTATCGGTTGCTCGTCGCGCGATTGAACGAACTTGGCCCGGACTGGAATTACCCTCTGCACCTCGGCGTGACCGAAGCCGGTGAAGGCGAAGACGCGCGGATCAAAAGCGCAATTGGCATTGGCTCGCTTTTAGCGGCTGGAATTGGCGACACAATCCGAGTGTCGCTCACCGAGGACAGCCCGCACGAAATTCCAGTCGCGAAAGCGCTGATCGAGAACATAAGCAAAACGTCCAACGCTCAACGCCCAACGCCGAACGTCGAACTTTCTTTTGATCCGTTCTCATACCAGCGCCGCCCGACAGAAAAGATCGAGCGCAATGGCTTGAAACTCGGCGGAGACGAGTTGATTCGCGTGGTCGTGCGCCAGGTGAACTTCGACAAGATCACGCACAAGATCGACCGGATGGGCGATTACAAACCGGAAATTACTTACGAAAGCGCAAACGTGATCGAGATCGATCCGCGCGATGAAGCAGCGATTGCGAAAATTAATGCGGAGCAGAGTCCGCAATTCGTCACCGTAATCGACGACATCGATCTTCCAGTCATCGCGGCCTTTCGCCTGCTGGCAACTCGATTGCATCCGCGACATCCGATTCTGTTGAAGGACATGCTTCGGCGCGTCGCGACGGAAAATGACGAAATCCGAATGACGAATGACGAAAGGAGCCCAAATGGTCGTCTGCCGAAAGGGGGTTCGGGCTTCGTCCAGCCTTCGCAAGGCTACGGCTTGGCAGGCGTTCCTTCGTCATTGGACATTCGTCCTCCGTCATTCCTGAACACCCTTCTCACCGCCTCCACGAACATCGGTTCGTTGCTCTGCGACGGAATCGGCGACGCAATTCTAGTGCAGGGTGAAGAAGCGCCGGGCCAAGCGTTGCGCTTGAGTTACAACATTCTTCAAGCGGCCGGATCACGGATTTTTAAAACGGATTATGTCGCCTGTCCATCGTGCGGACGGACGTTATTCAACTTGCAGACCACAACGGCCAAGATCAAAGCGGCGACCTCGCATCTTAAAGGCGTGAAAATTGCCATCATGGGCTGCATCGTGAACGGCCCTGGCGAAATGGCGGACGCGGATTTTGGTTATGTCGGCGGCGCGCCCGGCAAGGTGAATCTTTACGTCGGCAAGACTGCCGTGAAATTCAACATTCCCGAAGCCGAAGCAGTGGATCGGCTTAAGGATTTGATCCGCGAGCATGGCAAATGGGTTGAGCCAGCGCCGCAAACCACCGCTCTAGAAGCCGTCTCGTAAGCCTATCTCCGGACCGTGCAAGCTAAAGGAACGCGACTGCACGGAAGCGCTCTGCCCAAGCGGCAGCCTGGTTTGCGCCGCTCGGATGCCCTGACGACCCGCTTTAGGGTCCCTGGTCTGAGTAAAAGCCAAAAATTTGCTTGACCTTTCGAAAGTTTTTTTGGCAGTCTCATAAATTCCAGTCGTTAATCGAAAACTCTAACCCTAATTCGCAGCTAAAATATATGAAAACTCCTCGTTGGTTTAGTCGAAATCGTTTTATCTCACAATTCCGGATCGCAAGCGCGGTCACACTAATATCCGCGGCAGCGGCAATGGCCTTCGTCGCGGCGAAACCATCTGGCCCATTCTTATTGCGGAAATCAGACAATAAGGATCAAGCCATCAACAAATTCAGACAAGGTCGCGATCAATTTGGCGGCAACAGGCGAGCTTTGCCTGGTCTGGAAACGGATCGCGGGCCAATCGCCGCAGCTGAAGAACGTTATGCGCATCGCGCCTACCCGGCTAGCGACGTTCCGTTCAGGCTGACGGTGAACGCGCAGAAAGCCTGGGCGAATGTAAAGTCACTGGCGCCCTCGGCTGGCACCTGGCAGCTCATAGGTCCGAAAGGTGGGGATTTTCCTGATATTTTGACTTTCAGCGGGCGTGAATACATCACCTCCGGTCGCATCACTGCGTTGGCCATCGCGCCGACTTGCGGTCCCAACGACTGTGTGCTCTGGGTTGGAGCCGCCGGCGGCGGTGTCTGGGCCACGAATAAGGCGCTCGCAAGCCCGCCAACCTGGACATTCGTCTCGGGCAGCTTCGCGACCAATGCGATCGGGACGTTGACTTACGACGCTCGGGTGATTCTGAAGCCGGTTTTGGCATTTACAAATCAACTGATCGCGGTCACACGTGGACGCAGCTCGCCGCGAACACCAGTGTCCCAGCGATGCCGACCTCGTGCGGGGATGCCCCTGCCTACACTGGTCCCGCTTTCAACGGGCGCGCAATTTCTTCGATCGTAGTTAGCGGAAGCACCATGTACGTCGGTTCCACGCGCGCCGTACGCGGAGTAAGCTCCGTGACGGGTGGGACCGTCAGCCTCGCTCCCGGCCTGCCGCCATTCGGGCTGTGGAAATCCACCGACGGTGGCGCGAACTTCACGCTGTTGAACGCCGAGGGCATCTGCATCAACTCGTTGCTGGAGGGCGATGCCGGGAGAATCCAATCGAGCTTTGGCGCGTCGCGTGGCGTTAACCACATCGAATTCGACCCGAATTACGCGACCAATACCACGTTCTATGCGGCTGCGTTTCCCAGGGCTGACCTAACCGGCGGAGGAGGCGTCTGGCGCTCGACCGATGATGGCGGTACTTTCACGCAGATTTACACACCGCTTGATCCCCTCGATATTAATGA
>QHQA01000011.1 GCA_003219695.1 Verrucomicrobiota bacterium | reverse complement strand
TCAGAGCGAGCCCGCCTGGGATAATGAGCGTATCCAACGGAGGTGCGTTCTTGAAAGTCTTGTGTGGTTGAAAAATCAAGCCTGACATCACCGTGAACGGCTCGTTGGACAACCCGACAATGATTACTTGGTAACATCGCCTCGGACCGCGGTCTCCTTCTTGAATCCGTGCACACGTGAAAGCCGCTGCTGCACCGGCCATGTCAATCGTCCCAGCTCCGTCAAATCCTATCAAACCAATACGCTTTGGAATCATCTTGGATGTTCTCGTAAATTTGCGTGATCTTCTTAAGAGCAGATATGACATTCATCCTACACTTTCAGACATCGCAAGAAAAGCGGTCCACGAAAGGACTTTTGTCTTTCCATCGTGTAGCAGATGATGCTGTAATTCAAGTTTACGATGAAGCTGGCAACGTGATCGAGACACACGAGCACGCAGGCGCATTCAAAAAGCTGTAAAGTTTAAGTCATTGCTCAAACATCGAACAGGATGGCATCCAACCCGAATTCGGCAAAATTGATCGAAGGCGACGTTCGAGTTACTGGCCCCTTTTGATACCTACACTATGAATCGTCCGTTGCAGTTCTTCGGCGCTGATGCGTACGACGTTGTTGGCGCTAGCAGCTCCCGCCCAGCTTCCACTGTCGTCAACTTCGACCCAGTAACCAGGCAGACGACTTCCGGTGAACGCCGGCACCCAAACCATGTGTTTCCCTTTCTTTGTGATTCCGGGTGCTTGCGATACCGATGTTGACTTCAGATCAAAATTCAGTTGCGTCGGCTCACCCAATTCGATCGTTGTACTGTTGATCGAAGCTTTGACGGCGCCGTTCACAACCAAAGTGACCCGGTAAGTGCCTGCTGGGAGACCATCTGAAATGTAATGGCCGTTTGCATCTGTCTTAACGGTTTTGAGCAACGTCCCTTTATTTTTCGTTTCGATCCGAATATCTGCCCCTTTTATCGGATGTTCCTTGGGATCCTTGACGATCCCTTGAAGCGTTCCCGTTACCGTTATTGGTGCCCCTTGTCGTGTACCTTTCGAACTCGTCTGCGCAAATGCCAGCGGCGCTATCAGCGCGTAGGCGAGAGTGATAATTGCTTTGTTCATTATAATGCCTCCGTCTTGATATTAATGAATGTTTACTAACTAAATTTCTGGCGTTGATTTGGATTGAAGAAGACCCACTTGGTGTTTTTGCCATAGACCACTTTCACCCACCTCGCAGCGCGTTTTCCTCGCGCGCGCGTGACCCGGATTTTCGGATTCACCGGCGCTCCGCTTGCGGCTCCTAAACGTATAGGAACCGCGAAGACTTTCGACGCGGCCTAGGCAAGTTACAGTGAGGCGCTTTTACTTCTCCCCCGTGCGGAACCAGCGCAAGGCAATGGAGGTTTGCGCGTCATTGACTTCATGGCCGCCACGGAAAGTCGCGATTCGAACTCGGTTAAAGCCCGTTCGCTTGATTGAACCCACGACGGCGTATTGCTGCTCTAACGTTGCGATTCTATCGTCGTGTCCAGCACTAATGAAAATTGGCGTACTAAGAAAATGCGCGCCGGGCTGGAAGTTCTTATATCCCTCGCTCAGGTGCTCTTGGTTCGCGCCGGTTAGGTAAATTCCGATGATGCGGCAACCGTTTTTCGCGAGCAAGGGCGCGATGAAACTCGCGCTTTTCGCTCCGCCGGAGAACCCGGCGCAAACGATCGGCCATTTTTCCGAACCGGCAAAGCTGCGGTGAAGCGCGTCGATGGCCGCCATTGTCATGGCCGCGCGCCATCCCACCGTGTCGTTCCGCGCGGGTTGCGGGCCGTCGCCCGCCAGCAACACCCAGCCTTCACCGAGTCCGACCCTGCGATAAAACTCGACGAGATCGTCCCGATTCTGACGTTTGAAATCGTTCGTGGAAAAAGCTATCAAGACAGGCCAACTTTTTCTCGGATCGAAATTTGCCGGCGTTGCCAGCACGGCGATTGCGCTTTGCGGCACGGGGTTGCCGCCTTGCCCGGCGAGTGATTT
>QHQA01000108.1:232-9520 GCA_003219695.1 Verrucomicrobiota bacterium | reverse complement strand
CATCGCGAAAAACAGTGTCGACCTTGCGATCCTCAGCCAGGCTTTACATCACGCTATCCATCCCGAGCGAGCCGTCGCGGCTGCCCGCCGGATTTTAAAACGCGGCGGTCGATTGGTGATTCTCGATCTTTTGAGTCACCGGTTCGAGCGCGCCCGCGAATTGTATGCAGATCACTGGCTCGGATTCAGCGAAGTGCAATTGCATCAGTTGCTGGAAAAAGGCGGTTTCCGAGACATTGACGTCAGCGTGGTTTCTCGGGAAAAGCAGAGCCCGCATTTTCAAACCGTATTTGCGACGGGCGTGAAGTGAACGAGGAGCGGTATGTTTGTGTCTAACGTTTGCCGTTGAGCTATAATCCAGACCAACCGAAATCTGTGGCTATGAGCGGCTTCTTCGATGAAGTGAAGCGGCGAAAAGTTTACCGCGTGGCCATCGCCTACGTGGTTGCAAGCTGGGCACTGGCGCAAGGGCTGGCTCAAGTCCTTCCAGTTTTCGACATTCCGAACTCCGTAATTCGTACGGTGATTGCAGTGATGCTGGTCGGTTTTCCGGTCGCACTCGTTCTTGCCTGGGTGTTCGACGTGACGCCCCAGGGAATCAAAACGACGCCGACGGCTGCGTCGCCCAAACAAGTTCGGCGCAACATTGCCATGTTGATCGTTGCCGGCGTAGCCATTTCAGCTGGCGTTGGGTTCTTCATTCTCCCGCGCGCAGTTGCCCGCAAGATCGACAAATCGATTGCAGTATTGCCGTTTGAAAATCTGAGCGACGAAAGAGAGAACGCCTATTTCGCCGACGGCATCCAGGACGACGTGCTCACCAATTTGTCGAAAATCGGCGACCTGAAAGTGATTTCGCGCACATCGGTCATGCCGTATCGAGGAAAGGCATCCAACGTTCGTGAAATCGGCAAGACACTGGGTGTGGCAACGATTTTGGAGGGGAGTGTTCGCCGGATCGGCAATCGCGTGCGCGTGAACGTCCAGTTAATCAATGCCGACACTGATGAACACCTTTGGGCGGAAGATTACGATCGCGATTTGACCGACGTGTTCGCAATTCAAACTGACCTGGCACAAAAAATTGCGAGTGAACTGCGGGCAAAATTGTCGCCGAGCGAAAAAGCCCAATTCGAACGCAGGCCGACTGAAAACGGCGAGGCTTATCTGGCTTTCGTCCAGGCGCACAATCTTTCCTGCGCATTTGAGGATTTCGACAAACTGAAACAGGGCGAACAGCTTTACGCGCGCGCGATCGAGCTGGATCCGAACTTTGCTCTCGCTATGGCGCGCTACTCACAGTTGGAAAGCTGGTTCCTGCACACATTTGACCGGACGCCGCAACGCCGGGAGAAAGCGCGTACGCTGGCGGCGCGGGCTCTTCAATTGCAGCCTGATCTGCCGGAAGCGCACCTGGCCCTGGGATACTCGCATTATTACGGCGACAACAACTACGATTCGGCGCTTGAAGAATTCGAAATCGCGCAGCGCGGATTGCCTAACGAATCGGATGCTTGTCTCGCCATTGGCGCGATCCAGCGCCGGCAGGGCAAATGGGCGGAATCGACCGCCAACATCGAAAAGGCTTCCAATCTAAATCCAAAAGACCCGTGGCCACTGCAGAATCTTGCTCAGAATTACCAGGTGTTGCGGAACTTCGACGACGCCAACAAGACCATTGATCGCGCGCTCGCCTTGGACCCAACGGCATTTGGGCCTATCGAGGTCAAGTCGAAGCTGGCGATCGCTGAGAAAGGCGATTTTAGCGTAGCAGAGAAAGCGTTTGAGGCCGCGAAATCGACGACGATGACCAACGAGCAGAAACTGAGGATCGCCGGTGGGCGGGTCGAGGTCTTTCTCTTGGAACGAAAGTACAAAGAAGGATTGCAGGCAGCGGAAAGCCTGCCGGACGACCAGCTCGCAACAGCTTTCCACGAAGCCTTGGGCGGCAAATACTATTATATCGGTTTTGCGCGAAAATCTTTGCAGGACCAGGCCGGCGCGCGAGTGGCTTTTCTAAAAGCGAAGAGTGCCGTCGAAGAGGATCTAAAGCGGAGTCCCGACTCCGCGGAGATCCACATTCAACTGGCGAAAGTGCTCGCGTACCTCGGCGAAAAAGATTCCGCACTGGCCGAGGCACAGCGCGCAGCCGAATTGCTTCCCGAAAGCAAGGACGCGTTTGGCGGCCCGGAAATTACGGAAGAGGTGGCCCACGTTCACGCTGTTCTGGGCAACAACGCTCGAGCGATTGAAATCCTGGACGGACTATTGAGCCGACCCAGCTCCCTGACTGTGCAGGTTTTGAAAATTAATCCGGTTTGGGACCCGTTGCGAGACGATCCGAATTTTCAAGCTTTGCTGACCAAATATAGTGGCAAAGCCTAGCGCCGCACTGCTTCTTCTTGCCGTCGCGGCCACAGCGCATGCGGAGTGGGCCATTCGCTCGGCCGAATTGGAACCCGGACACATCGGCGTGGTGCACCGGCACGTCGTTTTGGAAAATGGCTCTTCGCGCGAGCAGGCTGTTATCGATCTTGCAATTTTTTCTCCCAAATCGTGCACGTTGCGCGTAGTCAATAATCAAGCTGGCGAACCTTTAGCCGCTGCTATGTCGCGCGACAAATGCATCGCGGGAGTGAACGGCGGATATTTCAGTCCCGATTTCAGGCCGATCGGTTTATTGATTAGCGATGGCAAACTGGTTGCCCCGTTGCAACATGCTCGATTGATCAGCGGTATTCTCAGCGCATCAACAGGCGGCGTGCGGATCCTGCGAGTCCGCGAGTTTTCACGGCGCGAGAAAGTGAATACTGCGGTTCAATGTGGACCATTTCTTGTCGATCATTACGAGCGCGTTCGCGGCCTGGATGATTCGCGCGCGGCGCGCCGGACTTTCGCCGCAACTGGAACGAACGATCGCGCACTGCTCGGAGTTTCCTCGGAAATTTCGCTTGCCGAATTGGCGGCGATTCTTGACACCGCGCGATTGGCCGATGATTTCAAAATTCAGCGCGCGCTAAATCTCGATGGCGGGTCCTCGAGCGCATTTTGGTTTGCGCGCGAGAATGGCAGCGCTTTTTCGATTCACGAAGAAAAACCGGTGCGCGATTTTGTGGGGGTAATGCCAAATAAAAACTGCCATGTTCTGTTATCAGAGATGTTTCGCTTCGCTCAATATGACGGAGGACGTTCATTAAATGCGCACGTTTGGCGGATTCAGATCAGACAATAAATTTTTCTACGGGGAAGTGTGCGGCGACGACGTGCGCGTACTGGCAAAACCGTATTGGATCGAGATTGAGCCGACCGGCGAGGCACGGAAGCTGGTGGATTTGCAGGTCGATCTTCCCGTGGCGCCGTCGAAATTGATCGCGGTCGGCCTGAATTACTCCGATCACATCGCAGAGATGAAACGAACGGAGTTGGGCACACCGCTAATTTGGTTTAAGGCCCCGAGCTCGCTTTTGCCGCACAACGGCGCAATCGAAATTGCGTTTCCCGAGCATCGAAGCGATTTCGAAGTGGAGCTCGCGGTGGTAATCGGCGCTCTGACGAAAAACGTCACCGTGGACGAGGCGCTCGATCGTGTCTTCGGTTACACTATCGGCCTGGATATCACCGATCGCGACCTGCAAAAAGAGGAAAAGCAATTTGGCCGATGCAAATCATTCGATACTTACACGCCGATTGGGCCGTTCGTTTATGCGGATGCAAACCTGAGCGATGTTTCGCTACAGCTGTGGCAGAATGGCGAGCTGCGCCAGAGCACCTGCACGAGCCGAATGATCTATTCGGTTGCGCAAATTATTTCGTTCGCGAGTCAGTCGCTCACACTTTTGCCGGGCGATGTGATTTTGAGTGGAACGCCCGCCGGGGTCGGCCCGATTCATCCCGGAGATCAGTTGGAAGCAGCAATCGACAATTGGCCGTGCTTGCGGAATAGCGTTGTGATCGTGCAGCATCCTGCTCACGAAGCGCAAAGCTTGACGGGACCCAGGACAATTTGAAAGACTTGCCTACATCCCAGCAACAGAGATATTTCGAATTAAAGATGCGACCTTGCACAGAGGAAGCGTCGCGGAAAAAAATGAAAAGTTTTGCTCGACTCGGCAGCAAATCATCTGCGATAAGAGGAAACCTGTGCCGGAAACGAACCGGTCACTCCAAACTCCTGTTTCAACTATGAAAACAATACTCATCACCTGTCTATGCTCACTCGCGCTTGCCCTGACTTCGCTCGCGCAAGCTCCCGCAGCGCCACAGACTTCTCCGGCCGGAGGGCCTGCGGCTGCGACAAGTCCGGCCGCACCCGCCGCAGCAACCAGTCCCGGCGCACCAGGCGCCGCGACGAGTCCGGGCGCACCGGCTCAAACGGAGAGTGTGGCGCCTGGTCAATCTCCCGCGGCAACGGCAGCGGCCAGCGCTGCGGTAAGCCCCGCAGCCGCGGCCCCGGCGGCGCCTGCCGCGGCTGAAACGGCCCCCAGCGGCGGCCTGCTCGGGAGCAATTGGTTGATCGACAAGTTTCACAGAGGCGGTCCAATCATGTGGCCGATTTTGATTGTATCGATCATCGGGCTCACTGTGGTGATCGAGCGAATTTTTTGGTGGAGTGGCCGCTGGTTTCGTCGTGATCCCAAACGGATCGAGAAGGTGTTTACCGCGATTGAGAATGGCGATACCGCCGAAGCGTCCCGGCTTTCCCGCGGATCGCGCGATCCGGTTTTGCGCATGATGTGGAATGGCCTCAATCACCAACACGCCTCGTTGCAGGGCGCACTACAGGTCGCTGCGGGCATCGAGATCAAACGCGCCGGTCGATTCCTTGTTGTGATGGACACGCTCGTAACTTTGGCGCCGTTGCTCGGTCTGTTGGGCACGATTACCGGTCTTATTAGGTCGTTCAGCTTTCTGGGCAACGAAGAGCTGGCGGTGCAAGCCGTCACCGGAGGTATCGCCGAGGCGCTCATTGCCACAGCCTGCGGTCTCGGCATTGCCATCTTCGCACTGATTCCGTTTAACTTTTTCACTTCCCGGGTGTCTAACTTGGAGTTCGAATTGCAGACGGCGGCCACAAACCTGGAAGTGATGTTAGGCGCACAAACCGCGGAGCGCGGCTTGGATTTCGCGGCGCAAGCCCCAGCTTCTGGGAAAGGCTCGTCGATTTAAGATATTTTAAGGTATTTGATGAGAGTAAGCTCACCAATTCCTCACAAAAAAGCGCGGATTGAGATCATCCCGTTGATCGACATCATGTTCTTTCTACTCGCCAGTTTCATGATGGTGAGCTTGAGCCAGGTTCACATGAAAGGGATCAAAGTGAATCTGCCTTCAGGTGTCTCGGGTGAGACGCAGACGAAGCGCGAGTACATCAGCGTGTCGGTCGATAAGGACGGCCACTACTTCTTCGACAAGGATGAAATCCCCGACACCGAACTGCTGAATCGTCTGCGCATGTCGCACCAATCGGCGCCTGACGCGAAAGTGTTTCTTCGGGGCGATCGTGACACGGCCCATCTGAACGTTGCCCATGCGCTTGATGTCATCCGCTCAGCTGGCTACTACAAAGTCTCGTTCGAAATTAAGAGCGAGTCGCTCAAAGGAGTTCCGGGGCCCAAGTGATTTTATGGCAGCAGCAAGAGCAAGACCACTGACATACCGCCCGCCACCAAGGTGGTATTTCTGGACCGCGTTTGGCCTTGCAATCGGGATCCACGTGACCGCAGTTGCGCTGTCTCAAAGGCGCGAGGCTCCTGAGGAGGCTCCTCCTCAACCTCCTCCCGCCGTCATTGAGGCAACGTTGGCGCCACCGGAATCGACACCGCCGCCGGAAGATATTCCGTTGCCGGAGCCTCCTCCTCCGCCTGACATTAAGCCGGAGTTTGTCGAGGAGAGGACACCTCCACCGCGGCCACCGCCAGCGGCGCAACAAAAGTTCGTACCGGTTAAGGCCGCTGAGATGTCAATGTCTCGGGCAAAAGCGCTCGCCATTAGTGCACCGCGCCCGCCTTACCCGTACGAAGCGCGGGCAAAGCGTATTACGGGCAGTGGCGTGATTACGTTGACCGTTGACTCAGCAAGTGGTGACGTGACTAACGCTTCTGTCACGCAAAGTTGTGGGAGTTCCATACTGGATGACGCCGCCACGAGTACTTTCCGGCGATGGAAATTTAGACCCGGGACAGTGTCCAAGGTCAGAGTTCCTATCACCTTCACTTTAACCGGCGCCTCATACTAAATTACATATATGAGACTCTCTTCACCAGTTCCGCATAAACGGGCACGCATCGAGATCATTCCGTTGATTGACATCATGTTCTTTCTGCTCGCCAGCTTCATGATGGTGAGCCTGAGCCAGACTCACATGAAAGGTATTCGGGTCAATCTGCCCGCCGCGGTGGGGCCTCCGCCAAGCGGGCAAGTAGATTTTGTCTCTATAAAGGTGCTGGAAGGAAATGCTGTGTTCTTCAATAACCAGTACGTCCCAGAAGACCAGGTGCTTCCCCGTCTTTTTGAGCTTCACCGTTCAAACCCTGAAATCAAACTCTCTCTCAGCGCAGCGCCGACGGCCGTTTATGGCGATGTTATCGGAGTGCTCGATAAGATTCGTCAGGTCGGAATTACAAAAGTAGGCTATCAGATCAGAGCTGCATCTGGGCCGGGCGCTGCAGCTCCGCCTCCCGGCGCTCCACCGCCGCCTGGGCCCGGGCACTAATCTGGCGGCTTAAACGCCGCAAGTTTCCGGCTAAGGGCGCGAATTGCCTTTGCGCGGTGGCCGATCCCGTTCTTCACTTCCGCGGGCAGCTGGGCAAAAGTCTCTTCTAATCCGCGCGGAACGAAAACGGGATCGTACCCAAATCCGCCCTGGCCACGCGGCGTATCGGCAATGATTCCTTCGACAGCTCCTTCAAACATCCCGAGCAATGCACCTTCCCGAGCAAGCGCAATCACGCAGCGAAAGCGCGCCGATCTCTGAATTCCATTGGCTGTGACCCGGGCAAGTTCCCTCAGCAACTTGTCGATGTTTTGTTGATCGGTGGAATTTTTGCCCGCGTAACGCGCCGAGAAAATTCCGGGTGCGCCGCCAAGCGCATCGACTTCCAGACCGGAATCATCGGCAACAATAAGCCCCGGCAAATATCTGGACGCGCCGGCTGCTTTTAGCATCGCATTCTCTTCAAATGATTTTCCGTGTTCGGGTGTCGCGGGAATTTCGGGATGCGCGGACAAATCACTAACTGCAAAGTCCGACCCGAGAATCTGCTGAATCTCGCGGGTCTTGTGCGCATTGCGCGTTGCGACAATCAATTGCATGCTCGAATACTGGTATCTGGAGGTTCGAGATCAAGCATGAGCAGCGAGCGTCGCAAACCGTATCCATTCGACCAGATCGAGCCAAAGTGGCAGGCCATCTGGGAGGAGCGGCGGCTGTTTCATGCGCCCAATCCTGGCGGACAAGGTTTCGATCCTTCGAAGCGCAAATTTTATATCCTCGACATGTTTCCCTATCCGAGCGGGGTTGGCTTGCACGTCGGACATCCCGAAGGTTATACCGCCACGGACATCATTGCGCGGTACAAACGGATGCGCGGCTTCAGCGTGTTGCATCCGATGGGTTGGGACGCATTCGGTCTGCCCGCGGAGCAATACGCGATCAAAACCGGCCAGCATCCCGCGGCCACGACGCGCGAAAACGTCGCGAAATTCAAGGGACAGCTGAAACGAATCGGTTTTTCGTACGATTGGCAGCGTGAAATCAACACCACCGATCCCGCCTACTACAAATGGACGCAGTGGATTTTTCTTCAGATCTATAATTCCTGGTTTAATCCGGCGACCGATAAAGCCGAGCCGATTTCAACTTATCCCGGTGAAAATCCGGATGAAGTCCGGCTCGCTTACGTGGCCGAAGTGCCGGTGAACTGGTGCTCGGAGCTCGGCACGGTTTTGGCGAACGAAGAAGTTGTCGATGGAAAAAGCGAGATTGGGGGATTTCCGGTCGTCCGCCGGCCGATGCGGCAATGGATGTTGCGAATCACCGCGTATGCGGAGCGACTGCTAAATGAACTTGAGGGGCTGGACTGGCCTGAAGGAATCAAACTGCTCCAACGCAATTGGATCGGGCGGAGCCAAGGCGCCCTGATCAAATTTCAAATTTCGAATTTCAAATCCCAATTTATCGAGGTATTCACCACCCGGCCCGACACACTCTACGGCGCGACTTACATGGTGCTCGCACCCGAGCATTCGCTTGTCGATCTAATCGTCACGGAAGAGCAGTGGCCCGATGTTCGCGAGTATCGCGAGCGTTCGACTCGAAAGAGCGACCTGGAGCGAACGGATCTGGCGAAGGAAAAAACCGGCGTCTTCACCGGCGCGTACGCGATCAATCCAGCGAACAACGAGCGGATCCCGATTTGGATCGCGGATTATGTGCTGCTTGGTTACGGCACGGGCGCAATCATGGGCGTGCCCGCGCACGACGAGCGCGATCTGGAATTTGCTCAAAAATTCGATTTGCCGATTCGCGAAGTGGTGCAGCCGCCGGGCGACGAAGAGGCGATCGGATTTATCGGCGAAGGGATTGCGATCAACTCCCCGGTAATCGACGGCCTGCCAACTCCGGAAGCCAAAAAGAAAATCACCAGCTGGCTCGAGCAACACGACGCTGGTAAAGGGGCGATCAATTACAAGCTGCGCGACTGGCTCTTTTCGCGTCAGCGGTATTGGGGCGAGCCGATTCCCATCGTTTGGAGAAACGGAAAGCACGAGGCGCTCAGTGAAAATGAGCTGCCGGTCGTTCCACCGCCGCTGGATGATTACAAGCCGACCGGTACCGGCGAGCCGCCGCTGGCGAAAGCGAAGGATTGGGTTCGCTATTCCGACAAAGCGGTGCGCGAGACAAACACCATGCCGCAGTGGGCCGGCTCCTGCTGGTATTACCTGCGCTTCTGCGACCCCCATAACGGCGAGCGTTTCGTCGGCGTAGAAGCAGAGCGTTACTGGATGAGTAGCGAGAAGCCCGGCAGCGTGGACTTGTACGTCGGCGGGACCGAACACGCCGTGTTGCATCTGCTATACGCGCGTTTCTGGCACAAAGTGTTGTTCGATCTCGGCTACCTGTCGAAACCGGAGCCGTTCCAACGTCTCGTGAATCAGGGAATCATCCTCGGCGAAGATAACCAGAAAATGTCCAAATCGCGCGGGAACATCGTTAACCCGGACGATGTGATCGACCAGTACGGCGCCGACGCATTTCGCTGCTACGAGATGTTTATGGGACCCTTGGAA
>QHQA01000108.1:0-197 GCA_003219695.1 Verrucomicrobiota bacterium | reverse complement strand
CAGGCGCGTGGGAATTATCCGGGAAGGTCAAGAACGTCGAACCGGACAAGAGTCAGCAGAAGATGCTGCATGCGACGACCAAGAAAGTCACTCAGGACATCGAATCGTTCTCCTTTAATACCGCAATTTCACAAATGATGATTTTCGTGAACGCATTTACAAACGTCGAAACGATTCCTCTAGCGGCAATGCGAACC
>QHQA01000107.1:2730-6677 GCA_003219695.1 Verrucomicrobiota bacterium | reverse complement strand
GAAACTTATCGCTCCACGGCCCAGTTGTTTCCATGTTTCCTTAGTTTCGATTTGCATAGCACAGTCTGCGGCATTGTACGGGAAGCCGCGACGGCAGTTCTACGGAGGAAACCTCTATAAAAATTAGCTGCGCGCCAATGTGTGCGCAGCACGTGGTGAGCGAAGCAAGAGGGTCATAAGGGTCGCAACGGTTCTGCAGATTGAGGAAAGAAGAATGAAACGGTTGTGGTGATGGCGCGCGGTCCAAGCTCGTTTTCGCTGCCCGAGATCAAGGGCTAGGGCAATGAAAGGGCCGTAATCATGTTTGCGGTCACTATCTTGCTCTCACGACGACCTCGCGGTCGATTAGATCCGCAACGGTCGAAAGCCCGTGCAAGTCCATCGCGACCTCCATGAGCTAAGCCCGTGTCCGCGACTTTTCTGCGAAGTCGAGCACAGCACGGATACTGTTCATATGGCCGATCGCATCATCCCCACGGATGAATAGACCGGGCCAGTCACCCCAGAATCGCATCATACCGGTTTCGATCCGCACCGTCTTGGAACGTGATCGGTGTTTAAAACGTGTGTGACGGCGAAGGGTTCTGACATATTGATATTGCTTGTGGCGGCGTTGTTTGCGGTTCACACTTCACCTCCCTAGTCTTCATTTACGCTGCCTTGCGCCGGATTCCCTCTGAACCAAATCCGTGCGCCGTGCCTGCAGCATCCTTCCGCGAGTCAGCACTGATCAGCTTAGCTAACCAGGGGTGCGTTTCGATGAAGCCGGCAATGGCGGACAGTTCATTCTGCTTGGCCGCTGGCGGCAACGCTTGAAATTCGTGATCTCTTGAGACAAGGTTCGAGAGTGCTTCCGTGATTCTAGGCTGAAGCCGACCATGGCTTGAACATGACTCTGCGCGCTGGTTTACAAAGGATTCGGCTGTTGGGCTCGGAAGCTGCCCGGGTCCCTGTCCTTGGCGATCGCGCCACTCCTCGACCAAGAGCAGTGCCTCTGACTCGTCGAACGTGGAACCGTACTTCCGGACGGTAGTTTTAAGGTCGCGGTGCCAGAGAACCTTGGATAACGTGAGGTAATCTTTGGGATTCTGCTTCAGCCACCAGAACGCCCAAATGTCACGGCACAGGTGAGGCGTGACTCGTCGGTGTCCGTATTGCATTGTGAGATTCGATACGACGTAGTTAACTTGAGAGCTTGTGAGTGGGCAGCCATCTCGATTCACGAAAAGAGTGCCGGGGTCCGAACCTCTCAGCAAAATGGGCCGATGATATTGCAAATATTCCTCCAGTAGGGGCACCAGGCAATGGGGCAGGATGAAATGGACTTTGTGCCCCGTCTTCGTTTCATTCTCGCGGAACTGAACTTGCCAGATCTGTTCCTGCGGATTCAGCGCGATCCGCTCTTGAACCCACTGCGGTATGGCCATATTGGTCATCGCCGGGATCTCCGCCTTGAATAAATTCCTCCCCATACCCATTTGGCACTCCCGAATATTGCGTTGCCTCCAGACCAATTCGACTAGCCAAGAAAGCAGCAACTCATCGTGGGCCAGAATGGCGATTTGCCTTTTCATTGACGCCTGTTTTGCGGCCAAACGTGGGGCAACCGGATTTTGAGGGCTGCTGATTCGGCCAGCCAGATTCGCAACTTTTTCGCGCTCGTCGCGAATCATTCTTGGGATATGGGCGATGGTTTCATAAGGTAAACATTTTTTTAGTTTACGTTCCTGTTTTTCTGATTCGGAATCCGGCTGGATGCTCGCGAGGAGCTCGCGAAACCAACTAAAGTCCCGAGCTTTATACTCTGGATTATGGTCCATCGCCGCACAGAGGCCCCACAATCCATTAGCAAACGGCTCGCCCTTCAACTTCCGCTTATTCAACGACCATTCAACAAATTCCGTGACTAATTTCTTGCTGACCAGTTGAACCAGCGTATTGGGTTTCTGAACCGGTGTATTGGGTTTTTTGCGCTTTCTTATGTTTACGACAAATCCGTAGAGGCGCGTAATGAGATCTTGGAGATGCTTGGCGGTGCCGGGGCGATGTCGGCCGCGCCGAGGCCGCCCCGGCGCGAAAGGGGCCTGCTTCCACTGCAAGAGGGCTTCTACCTCGTCGCGCAAAGGTGGCGGAAATTCGCGCAGCGGAACGCCGTATTGACGATCTGCCGCGGAGTTGCAAGAGATGCCTGGGAGCTTGTCCGCCAGGCCATTCTCTCTAAGAGCGCGACGGAAGTTGCTTTTCACGCTCACCATATACTCATAGGACCGCCCCTCTTTTAGAAACGCTTCACCCCAGACGCGGAGATCGTCATCCGAGAAATCGGAAGGCGTTTTCCCCTGGCGGATCGCCCAACGCACTATCTTGGCGCAACCGTAGTACTGTCCCCGAGTGCCGGTTCCGCGATGCTTCTGCATCACCGCGAGGATTGGTTTCCAGATGTCGGGGATCTCAAGTTGCGGAGACTCCCAGCCCAGCTCCCTGGCCGTTCGCAGAAGTATGCTGAGGAAGTTCGCGTACGAACGCACCGAGTTGCGCTTGAAGCGGCGCTCCCTCAAATAGTTCCGAAAAGCAGGGGCCAGATCAACGAGAGCCTCGATGGCGAGTTGCTCGATTGGCACATTCAAGAAACTCGAGATGTGGCCTGCGGTGCTGCGAAGCATAGCCAGGGGCAGGTTTGGCGCAGCCACTGGAATGGCGGTCAAAAGGTCTGCCAGCGTCCGCAGCTCCCTGGGCGCTATACGGACGGAAGGCGCAGAATCGCGCAGATCAGCGTCAATCTGGTTGCCAATTGGCGTTGTCGGTTTATTCATATATGCAAATCCTCCCTATTCGAGGCACGCTCAAAACCCGAGGTTTTGCGTATAAAACGCGCAGAAACGCGCGGTCCCGTGCGGCACTCATCGTTACGACGAAGAAGGAATCTGTTGCCGGCGATATAAGGCAGTTGGCCGATCATTTATCCTCGACTCGACGTTTCGGTTTGCGCACGCTGTTTTTCAGGAAATTTTCGAGATCTTGGGCGAGGAACTTTTTTCGACCGGGCAGGTCTCGCACCGTAAGCTGCCCGTCCCTAACGCGCTCTTGGAGCGCTCGGATCGAGCAATCAAAGATTTCCGTGACATCGGAGTATCTGTAGGCTCCCTTCAGGGTCAGCCCCTGCGCGTCCAGCAGAGCCTCGAGTAACGGATATTTCCCGAGCCTTGGTCCGCCACTGCTGTTTCTTAGTTCTCCCGAGTCCGTGCCGTGATAATTGCCGCGTGATGTGTGGTCAAGTTGTGGGTTCTTGCTCACCGCGCTATGAATCTGCGGCTCGGGTTGCGTAACGGCAAGCTTCACCTGGTGCAGTTTCTGCATCTTGAGAGATTACGATGGGCTGATCAGGCTTGTCGGAGACAGCGCAGAGATTTTTTGGTGCGATTCTGTCTTGCACCGTCGTGTTCGGGAGCAAATAAAACTTTAGGCGACGATCATTCCCGGGAGCTGAGGACGCAAGTTTCGAGACCGTCACCACGTGCTCGATGATCGCTCCCTTTCGACAGATAACGTAGTGCTAGGAATCCTGTTGCCGCTCGCGGAGGAGTGGTGGTCATCGTCGGAGTCGGCGGCGCACATCTGGTGCAGGGCAGTTGAGCTGGGTGTGGTTCCGTTTGTCGGTGGAACGTGGAACCCTGCTGCCATTGGCTGGTGTTCGAGGTCGTGCTAGTGCCGGCGCGTCGGCGGAGGAGTCGTGGTTGTCCCCGAACTCGGCCTCGTTCCATGAGGCGTGCTCGGGTTTGCGCGGGATGATGGTGGAACCCCAGGTGTCGGCAAAGTATCCGCAGTCGGTGTCCCTCTCGGCATCATCTGCGTACTCGTTGTGCTTTGAGAATTTGTACTCTCCGGAAGGAATCGTGCCCACAATTTATCAAAAAATGTCATCAGGGTCTCCCCACTTTGACGATGCT
>QHQA01000107.1:0-2680 GCA_003219695.1 Verrucomicrobiota bacterium | reverse complement strand
CCGCCGCTGCAGTGCCCTCCCACTGAGCTGATCACCCTTACGCGCCACCGACTTGCACGCGCGTGCGCTGGTGGAACGCTTTATAGGTTTGCGATTGAGCGGAAGGCGCCTGGCATCACCATCGACAATCTGGCGAACACGCTGCATCGCTTTTAGTAGCCGACTAAGGGTTGGGCATCCACAGCGGTATCCGCGGAAATACTTCAGCAACCTATAGAAAAACGCTACGTCGCCATGCTTCAAAAAAGCATTAACCCACGGGAAATTCTTTGCCCGCCGACAATCACTGAGTCGCTCTGCAATAAAATCAGAGCGTTCCGACAAGTTCTCAAGATGACGCCTGGCCTGTCGCACGCCTTCGGGAAGGAGGTCCGGAAAAAAAACCGATGGTCCGGAGTTCCCCGATCTACGCAGTTCGGAAATTAATTTCGCCGTCTGCTGATGGCAAACCTCCAAATCAGAAAGATCCTGCTGAGTGATTTCGAAGCGGTGCAGACCGCGCGCGAGAGCGACGTTAAATTCGCTCGTGCACCGCACCATAAGTTCGACAACGTCCACTGCGGGGCAATTTTGGTCGATGAGTCCGAGGAGATCCTTGCGCAGTTGCGGCAAGTCCAGCCCATTATCGTCTGCATTCGCGCGGAGGATGCGGTCAAACTCCTCGCTGTACCGATGCATTTTGGTACGAATTTGCGCAATATCTACCCCGGAAAGATCGTACTCACTGGGATCGGTGCACTTTGCGGCATAACGTTCAAAGCCAGACGCGATCCAGTCGATCACCTTCTTTTTTTGGGCCCGAGTGACGGCGTCATATTCCATTCGCGAAGTTTAGCGCAAATTGGATCTCCAACCCCAGACAGAATGTCTTTCTCCCCGCTGCTGTGTGTCTGCAATTCCATGCAGACAAGACTGAATTTCAATTCTTCCTATGCGTCTGGGACCGAACCATGGGTTCGTAAGTAAGCTGAGGACGTGAGCGTTTGCGTCCACTGTCGCACCCAGAACGGTTGGGTGCCGGCGGTTCTGCGCGATGCACACGAGCACGAATCTCAGGGGCCCATTCTTTATGGACATTGAGCGCTTTGTGGGTGCCGACGAAGCTGCGGAGTTCCTTTGCATAACGCGCCGCCGCTTATTGGAAATGGCCCGGGCCGCGCGGATACCCGCTCATGCGATTGGCGGCGGTAAGCGCAAGACATGGCGCTTCCGGTTGTCAGAGCTTGCGGAGGCGGTTGTCGCGAAAGAACCAGATATCACTGCAGGGAAGCGCGGTATGATTACGGCGGGCGGTTCCCTAGCGGTTGTGCCAAACAAACGGAGGAAAAGTTAATGGCACACCGATATCAGAGGGGATGTCTGAGAAAAGAAAGTCGCAAAAATGGGATGCTGTGGATGCTTCGGTACTACGCGATTCGGCCTGCGGACGGTAAAAAAGTTCAACGTACCCTTTTTGTTGGTTACGTTGTTGACTTTCCGACTCAATCTGATGCCTGGGCTGAAGCAGACCGTCTGCATCTGGCCGAGAAAATCAACCAACCTGGCCGGCTGGGCACGGCGAGCTTTGCACAGATCGCAAGGCACTACGCCGACAATGAGCTGCTCCGCCTCGCCAACACGACCGAGTACTGCTACCACCATATCATCGATGATTACCTGGTCCCGAGGTGGGGCAGCTGTTATGCAGTCGAGATCAAGCCGAACGAGGTGGAGCGGTGGCTGAACTCTCTCAGCAAAGAAGCGAAAGCGAAAAACGGCTTGGAATGGCCAACGCTGCGGAAAATGAGGAATGTGATTAACCTCATCTACGCGCACGCGCAGCGCCAAGGGCTGATTCCCGAAGACCTGAAATACAACCCGGTGCGTCCCGCAGGATTAGGGGGCGCGCGCTGCAAGTGCACTTCGGACTACGAAGCGCTCATCTTAATTCCGGAGCAGACCTTCACAATCCTGAACCTGGTGCCGACACTGGAAAGGACCCTGATCCTTCTCGTTGCAGTTACCGCGCTCAGGATCTCCGAAGCTCTCGGGCTCCAATGGCGCGACATTGATTATGAGAACTCGCAAATCAATGTCCGCCGCCGCTGGATCCGGGGAAACATCGACAAGCCAAAATCGAAGGCTTCTAAAGCCCCGGTTGCGATGGCTCCTCTGCTGGCGGAATGGCTTCGGGCTTGGCGGAACGAAAGCATGCACTCGAAACCAGAAGATTGGATTTTTGCTTCCATCAAGACCAACGGCCGGACGCCGCGGGTGGGCAACATGCTGGTCGCCGATCACCTGCGTCCGGCTGCTGCCAAATCAGGCGTGTTCAAGAACGGGGTGCCGAAGCGGTTCGGCTTCCACAACCTCCGCCATTCGCTATCTTCGTTCTTGATTACCGAGAAGAAAGCCGACGTCCGGACCGTGCAGGACACGCTGCGCCACGCCAAGCCGGACATGACGCTGGGCGCTTACACGAAGAGCCCGATGAAAGCCAGGATCGCGGCTCAGCAGCAGGTTCTGGACGCGATCTTTGACAAGTCGGCGAGCACAGGAGCAGTTCAGTAGGATTCGATGGATGCTATAATGGATTGGAATTTTGGATCTCCCGCAGGCAAGTCGGCGCAAATTGTTGGTCATCAACAAAATAGGCGCGTAGCTCAGTTGGTTAGAGCGCTACCTTGACACGGTAGAGGTC
>QHQA01000109.1 GCA_003219695.1 Verrucomicrobiota bacterium | reverse complement strand
TGCACACCAACGACGCGCCAACCGCCATTGGGCGAATTGTTGATGCCGTTCCAAAAGAGGGTCAGCAGTTCGTCAGTGCGCAACTTGCGTGGTCGTTGAAAGGAGTGGTGTGTCAGTATCTCCTGCCGCGGAGCGGCCAGTCAGGCCTAGTGTTGGCCACGGAATTATTGACGGTGAACTCGGGAATCGAGGCGTGTATCCGGGCCGGACGGCTTTCGCAGATACCGGGACTGATCCAAATCGGCGCTAAGGACGGCATGCATACTGTGGACGATAGTCTTATCGAGTTGCTTCTGGCTGACCGCATCACTCTAATGGACGCTATGGCTCACGCGAGGGACCCCAATTTTGTGAAGGAGGAGTTCCAGAAAGCTTTGAAGTCCCAGAGAAAAGGGTGGTTTGCGGGAATGTTCGGCAAATGAAATGCCAACCTTCGCACTTTGGATTTGATTTCGCCATCTTTATTGACATACTCAAGACGCGGGGTGGAGCAGCCTGGTAGCTCGTCAGGCTCATAACCTGAAGGTCGCTGGTTCAAATCCAGCCCCCGCAACCAATTTTCTGCTTCTTGGCACGGTTGATCGCTGTTTAATTTTCTGCCGTCGCACACCAACCTGCCTACGAGCGCATACTCGTGGCAAAGTAGGACGGTTGAAAGCGATGCGAAGACGCATCGCACTCCAAAGCACTTCGCGCGAAATCCACACCAGATCGCTTTTCTGTTTCGCGAAGTTTTGCGAGGGCGTACAGCCTGCCCGCCCGTGTGCGGGCGTCCTCGGCGTCGCTTTCTCTTATTTCGCGCTGCGTTTGCTTTTCGCCGCCGCGACGACTTCGTTGAGGTGTGAGCGGAAAAATTCTTGTCGGCACGGCGAGCTGGTCGGATCCTGGTTTTGTCGAGCGTTGGTACCCGAAGAAGATGCTGGCGGGCGAGCGGCTCGGTTGGTACGCGCAGCATTTCGATTTGGTCGAGGTAAACTCGACGTTTTATTCCGTGCCGGAACCGCGATTGGTCGAGCGCTGGTGCGCAGCGACGCCGGATGCTTTCACGTTTGATGTGAAAATGCATCAACTGTTTTCGTTTCACTCCACGCCGGCAAAATTGTTGCCACCGGATTTGCAAAGGCGCGCAGAGACGGACGCGAAAGGGAGGGTCAAACCGACGCCGGTTGTGCAGGAAGCGCTCCTGAAAAATTTTCTGCGTTCGATGTCGATTTTTGCCGACGTCGGAAAGCTAGGCGTATTGCTTCTGCAACTTTCCCCGGCATTTTCACCGCGGAAACATGAGCTTAGCGAGCTCGAGCCGCTCATCAGGATGCTGAGCGATTACGATCTGGCGATTGAGTTTCGAAACCGCAATTGGGCAATCGGCGATCAATTGGAATCGACGCTTGATTTCATGGGAGAGCAGCGCGCAATTTTTGTGAACGTTGACGCGCCGGCATCGGATCATTTCACCATGATGCCGTCGGAGATAGACGAAGTGACGAACCCAAAGGCTGCGTATCTTCGGCTGCATGGGCGCAACGCGAAAGCTTACATCACCGGGAAAACGGTGGCCGCGCGTTTCGATTATGATTACAGCGACGACGAAATCGCAGAGGTGGCGGAGCGCAGCAAGAAACTGGCGCAGAAAGCGCGCGAGCTTCATGTGATTTTCAACAACAACAATCTTGATTACGCGCCGCGTGCTGCGCTTCGTCTGCGCAAAGCGCTGGGCCAGATCGTCAGGGCTCCGGCTGAGACACTGGAATTATTTTAGATGTCTCAACCTCGTTACTGCGTGTGCTGAGCGGTCAGCAAAGAAACGTCCAACGCTCAACGTCCAACGTCCAATGCTGAAGTAGGATCATTCTTGCTGCTCCAGACCGGAGACAGCTCCGTAATTCGAATATTGGGCGTTCGACGTTGGGCGTTCGGCGTTTTTCTGCCAAGTTGGTGAACGTTGAAAGCAGAGGACCCACAGGTGACAGCCGAGCCGGCTTACGAATCACGATTGCCGGGGCCATTGGCGCGGTGGAAGCGCTGGCTGGTCGCACATCACATGACGTTGATCGCGATCGCGGACACACCGCACTCGATCGCCCTCGGGTCGGCCATTGGAATTTTTTTCGGGTTCACGCCGCTGTATCCGCTGAAGACATTGCTTTCAATTGCTGTGGCGTGGATTTCTCGCTGTAATAAGATCGCGGCCGCGATCGCGGTCACGGTGCACGACGTGGTGATCTGGGCGATGCCGGCGATCTATCTTGCTGAATACCATCTGGGGTGCTGGACTCTGCATCGCCCGCCGGCCCAGCGTGTGCATTTTCGCCAATTTGGATTGCGCGATTATGTGCAGTGGCACGTATTTTCACGGGTCGTTTGGCCCACGTTTTGGCCCGCCTTTGTCGGCTCGCTCTTCCTAGCGATTCCTTCCGCGATAATCATTTACTTTCTGATGCGAGTGCTGATCAGTCGCGCTCGCACTTCGCGGCAAAGCTGATGAGGTGGAACGCGTTATCCCCCTGGCACGCCGTAGCGATGCGGAGGCGGCTCAACGCGTTGGGAAACGTTTGCGAATCAAGTCGCGCCGATTAAGGTGCTGCCGTTCCAGGGTATTTTATGCATTCGTCATGTCGATTTCTCATCGTTTTTCTAACGCTTCTTGCGAGCGCGTCCGTCGTTCGCTCGGCGTTTGCGGCGCGGGCGTATCTTATTGCCGACGCCCAAACCGGCTACATTTTGGATGAACAAGACGCCAGGAAAAAACTGCAAGTCGGCAGCCTGACCAAGATCGCCACGGCGAGCGTTGTGCTCGATTGGGCGGAGCGAAAGTCCGGCGATCTGAATCAGGTCGTGACTATTCCGCAATCGGCGTTTCAGGGAATAACCGAAAATCCAATCAGTTTTCAACCGGGCGACAGCATCACATTGCGCGATCTTCTTTACGCCGCGCTTGTGCAATCGGACAACATCGCGGCCTACACGCTGGCGCACCACGTTGGCTCACAAGTGGAATCGCTGCTACCCGTTGAGACGAATTCGAAGCTGACGCCAGTCGATGCGTTTGTCGCCCAGATGAATGCGCTGGCCAAGCAGTTGAGAATGGAGCGCACTCGTTTTGTTAATCCACACGGGATCGATTGGAAAGTGAAGCCGGTGCCGTACTCAACAGCGGAAGACATGGCGCGTCTCACTCGATACGCCATGAACAAACCGAGCTTCCGTTTCTATGTATCACAAAAGGAACGTCAGATTTCATTCGACCGAGCCGGGCATCGACTTAATTACATGCTGCGCAATACGAATGAACTTCTGGGCAAAATGGGCATCGACGGAGTCAAGACCGGTCGCTCAGCGCGAGCTGGCGATTGTTTGATCCTGTATGCCAACAGGGAAGCGGAAGTTGTTCGCCAGGGTCAAATGGAAACCGTGTATCCGCGTCATTTAATGGTGGTGATCCTGGGCAGCACGAACCGATTCGACGAAGGTCTGGCCCTGTTGCAACGTGGCTGGCAGTTATACGATCAATGGGCCGCCGGCGGTCGTGTGGCCGATTCAAAGAAAATGCTCTGATCCCTCGATTCCGAAAATGAAGCCGCGCATTGGTGTGCTGACCAGCGGTGGCGACTGTCCAGGGCTCAACGCGGTCTTGCGCGGCGTGGTGCTGGCGGCCGACAAACTTGGCTGGGAAGTCATTGGTTTTCGCGACGGATTTGAAGGCCTTCTTCCGCCCGGCAATCACGTCCTTCTTGATCGGCCGACCGTTAGCGGAATCATGGCGCTCGGGGGCACGATCATCGGCACAACCAATCGCGGCCATTTCGTCGCCAAAGTCGGTGCGGGCGATCGCACCGTTGTGCCCGCGCGGGTAATTGCAGATGCAAAAAAAATACTGGGCGAGCTTCAGGTAAACACCTTGATCATCGTTGGTGGCGACGGCTCAATGGTGACGGCGCAGCAGTTACAGGAGGCTGGCATCAATTGCATCGGCGTTCCGAAAACAATCGACAACGACCTCGAAGCCACAGCGACGACCTTCGGATTTGATTCCGCCGTTGACGTAGTGGTCGATGCGCTCGACCGGTTGCACACAACCGCGACCAGTCATCGGCGCGTCATGGTCGTCGAAGTCATGGGACGGCATGCCGGGTGGATTGCATTGCACGGAGGACTGGCTGGCGGCGCGGATATTATTTTGATTCCAGAAATTCCGTTCGATTACGACAAAATCGCGGGCGTCATCAAAGCGCGCGAGGCAGCCGGCTACCTCGGCACTGTGGTGGTGGTTGCCGAAGGCGCGCGGCCACAACACGGCGAACAGGTGAAACGTGAAGTGGATGCCGGCGAATTTCGCTTGGGTGGGATCGGCCAGATCATGGCGCGCGAGATCGGGCAACGCACCGGGAAAGAAACGCGTTGCTGCGTACTCGGCCATTTGCAGCGCGGCGGCGCACCGACCACACTGGATCGAATTCTGGCGACGCGCTTCGGCGTGAAAGCCGTGCAGCTGGCTAACGAAGGACACTTCGGATCAATGGTGAGTTATCAAAATTACCAGGTCCGTCATGTACCGATCGCCGAAGCGGTGAATCGCCTGAAGCTGGTCCCGCCCAACGGCGAGCTGGTGCAGACTGCGCGTGACGTGGACATTTCCTTTGGCGATTGATTGCGCAATTTGCGATGGTAGGGCGCGACCGCCGGGCGCGCCGAAGTTTTGAAGCGGACGGCCTCCCGCAACTGCGGGATCCCTACCAATGAAAATCGTTCTCGCGTATTCCGGAGATGATCCAGCCAAGTGAAAAAATCATTGATGGATTGTTTCACGACTTTGACCAAGCGGATGCGCCCGGTGCTGCTGTCATCGTGATCAAGGAGAGCAAACCTGTCTTCGCCAAAGGGTATGGCATGGCCGATTTAGAAAAGAAAATCCCGTGCACGACGAACACCAATTTCCGGCTCGCTTCGCTAACGAAGCAATTCACGGCCATGGCTGTGGTCATCCTGGTGGAGCAGGGGAAGCTTTCTTTAGAAGATCATCTGCCGAAATTTTTTCCAGAGTTTCCGAAGTACGGGAAGGCGATCACCGTCCGCCATTTGCTGACCCACACTTCCGGTCTCCCGGATTATGAAAATCACATACCCAAAGGGACGACGATTCCGTTGAGCGATCGCGATGTACTTTTTATTTTGCGACAGCAGAACAAGGCTGATTTTCCGCCCGGCTCACAATTTCATTACAGCAATTCCGGCTATGCCTTGCTTGCGCTGGTGATTGAGAATGTTTCCGGGAAAACTTTTCCAGCGTTTGTAAAGGAAAAGATTTTTGATCCGCTGGGCATGACCAACTCAGTCGCGTATGTGGCAGGACTCTCGTTCGTGCCGAATCGCGCCTATGGTTACACTAATGGAAAACGCGGCTGGGAATTGAGCGATCAAAGTGTCACCAGCGCGGTGTTGGGCGACGGCGGTATTTATTCTTCGATTGCCGATCTTTTTAAATGGGACGAGGCGCTTTACAGTGAAAAACTGATCATCTCAAAGATGCTCGCCGAGGGGTTTACGGCGCATTCGCGCGAGTCGGACTTTGAAGGAAGCGGTTATGGTTATGGCTGGTATGTTGGAAAATTCCGCGATACGGAACGCATCTGGCATTACGGCAGCACCTGCGGATTTTCGACAAGAGTCGAACGTTTTCCGCAAAAGAAACTGAGCGTGATCGTGCTGAGCAATCGCCGCGACGCTGAGATTTCTCCAATCATAGAAAAATTAATGGAACTATTTTGGTAAGTTTACCGCGCGTGACGTGGACGTTTCTTTCGGCGACTGACTTGTCCACCATCGACTCCTCACCTTCGTCCTCTCCTCGTTCGAGAAGGAGAGGAAACGTGCGCACCAGCGCGCATTAGACTACGCATCCGCCTCTCCCTTGGCCAAGGGAGAGGATTGACGTGAGGGATTGCAATCGACCATCAAACATCTGTGAAAATCATTCGTGCAGCTTGTGTAGCGGCGGGCTGTGACCGCCGACTCCAATGAAAATTGTTCTCGCATATTCCGGCGGGGCCCCGACACATCGATAAGTTCTCTGCTGGCTCATGCGACATCCGGGCAAGTGGGCTAGTATGCAGCTGCTCAATGACACAAACTGCCGCGCACACGCAAAGCACCGACTCGGTGCTGATGATCCGCCCCGGCCGGTTTTATCCCAATCCGGAAACGGCGGCAGACAATGCATTCCAGCGTGATGCCGGTCGCGGCCCAGATGCGTTGACGCTGGCGGCGAGAAAAGAATTCGACGCAGCCGTGCAGATGCTGCGCGCTGCCGGGGTAAACGTGCATGTCTTTGAAGACACAGCTGAGCCGGAAAAACCAGACGCGGTTTTCCCCAACAACTGGATCTCGACGCATCACGATGGGCGCATCGCCCTTTTTCCGATGTATTCAGCCCTGCGGCGACGCGAGCGCCGGCAGGATATCGTCGAGGAACTGCGTAAGCACTATCGGGTCACTGAAGTGATCGATTACTCGGCGTTCGAGGATGAAGGCTGTTGCCTCGAAGGCACAGGCAGTCTTGTGCTCGATCACCTGAACAAGATTGCGTACGTCTCGCTCTCAAATCGCTCCAACCCGAAGGTGATCCAGCGTTTTGCCGACGATTTCGCCTACGAGCCAGTCACTTTCACTAGCATCGGATCTAATGGCCAGCCGGTCTATCACACCAATGTGATGATGTGTATCGGCACGGCCTTCGCGATGGTTGGTTGGGAGATGATTCGGAACAAAGCCGAGCGGCAACAGGTGCGAGCGCGCTTGGAGAAGACCGGAAAGGAGATCGTGGAGTTATCGGCAGGTCAGATCGCGAATTTCGCCGGCAATGCCATTGAACTACACAATAAGGATGGAGCGAAAATGCTGGTGCTTTCCAGCCGCGCCGATCGAGCCTTGGCTGAGGACCAACGCGAAACATTGAGCCGCTACTCGCGACTCGTACCGCTTGAACTCCCTACCATTGAACTTGGCGGTGGGAGCGCGCGCTGCATGATCGCGACCATTCACCTGCCACCGCGATTGTGACGGCGCTCTGTGAATCCAGTTCGAGCGACACGCTCATTTCGGAAATGCAGCGAGTTAGTTTACAATGGCTTCTGGCTTTCGCCGGAACGCGGGGTGCTGCAAGCACGCGTTGCTGCCTCTCGTCGTCGGGCACGAATCTACCTGGTTGATATCTTCTTGTTGAGTTCAATCACCGGTGGCGGTCGCTCAGAGTAACAAATCCGTTCAGGCCAATATCTTCCTTTCGACGCACCTGATGTCGTCCTGATCGAAGAATTTGTTTACCCAAGTGCCGGTGTCGTCGAGCTTCTTCGGCGTTTTGTTTGGCGGGCCGATATCAACTTCACGGACCGACCGGAAGTTGTAATGGTCCGTCAGACGCATCGCTTCGATAGCGAAAGCGGTGGCGACGTCCTGATCTTTTATGCAGATCAGGTTGTCGCCGTTATCTTCTTCGCCGCCGAGGGCGAGGTTAGAGGAACCGCACCAAACGCGAGCCGTCGAGCGATTGAAATTCGTGATCACGAATTTGTGATGGATAGCGTGCCCGGGCAGCGAGGCCTCAGTCTTGAAAGGCGGTGGAAGTTCGCGTTTGGCCTGCGAGGCGTCGATCAACAGGCCGTTTTTGCGGCCGGGTTTATAGAGTGAAATGTCACCGCTCGAATTGTCCGTGACGCCGTATGTGTAGATCGAATCGTTCTTGTGCAGGTCGCGGAGCGCCCGGATGAGCGTTCCGGTACTGGTATCGCCCATTTCCATCACGGCAAAGAGGACGCTCTTTGTCGAAGGCTTCTGTATCTGCTCCGTAATCTGGTCGAGAATCGTGGCTGCGCGTGCGTCATCGTGTGGCGAGAAGTTGACCTCGGTATGCGGGAACCCAGCATCCGTGAATTTTTTTGTCTTGGTTGAGAAATCTGTGGTCCGGAAAGGTTCGGCTTTACCGACTTGCCAGATGTTATTGAAAACATCGGAGTAGTACTTTGCGACGCTTGGCCGATCGAAAAGCAGGACATGGTTTGCGTTCACGCAGAGACCGGTGATTGCAAAATTGGTCGAGCCGGTCAGGACGCGAAATGCAGCGCCGTTCTTTTTCAGGATGATAATCTTGCAGTGCGAATAGCGTCCGAAGCGGCAGCGGAAGAGTTCAGCACCCGCAGCGGCAACAGCGTTGAATCTGGCCTCGAAATCGTCTTCTTCCGTTGTGGGCTTTCCAGCCTGCGTCGTGTGGAGGGCGGCATTATCGAGAATCATTCTGATCCGGCCCGCGGCAGCAAGATCGAGACATCGCTGGGCGACGACGGGATCGTTGAAATCGTAGGCGAACATCTCGACCTCAACAGTGTTGTCATTCAATGCCTGGTCGAGCATTTCGTAAACCTGGCGTCGAGCTGTGTAGCCGAGCCAAACGTACATGTCTTCGTAAGTGAAATCACGACCGTTCTTTGCTCCGGCCTTCTTCATCGTGTCGAAAAGCCAGTCGCCCGCGGGTTTGAGTTTTGTCTCGGCGCCGTAGTGAGTGGCGTAGGCTTGGGATTTCAGAAACGCTCGGGTAAAACCAATCTGGAGGCCGCCTTTCGAAAAATCACCGACCGGAATCGTAACCGTGATGGTCCTGCCAGCGTCGAGCTGGAGGAGCTTTCGATTGACATCGAAGAACCGCGGCGTGGCGTGGTAATCCCAATTGCCGAAGGGCACTGGATTTTGTGAATAGCTGCCTGGGAAGTGCACCCATTTGAATGCCTGAAATGGCGAATCGACCGATGACGTGATCGTGTCGGTGCCAGCGAAATTGAGCAGATTTTTGATCGGCGTTCGGGGCGAGTTCGGGCCGGTGTACTCCAGCGTGAAACCCGCGAAGCTGCCCGCCGCGGGCTGCTGGGCAAAGTCCATCGTCAGCAGACTCATCTGCGCCCCCTGGTAAACCTTGAACGAGAAACCGTTTTTCGAAGATTCTTGAAACATCTTCACCTCCTGATGTCTGAAAACTTCCTATTTTTCGCCTGGTTTCTTATGCGCCCAATTTCTACAAAGGCAACATCGTCGTCGCCAGCCGCAAAAGCCCGGGGGGAGCCCTTATGATGCAAGGATCGAGACGATGGAGGCCGCGCTTTGGTATCTGGCCACAGCGATGTGACTGCGTTGATCCGGCTCAACGCCCCGGTCTGGTGCCGAAACATTACAAAAAAATAATGAAATAAAGTTTGGCAACCGCGGGCGGACCTCCGTAGCATTGCCGCAAAAGTCGGCTAACAAAATGGAGGAAATAATATGAAAAAAGTAACCCCCCGGAAATCTGCGTTCTCTCTTTCGCGTCTTCTCGCTTGCCTGTTGTGTTTGATCAGCCTTTTTCTGGCGCTGCTCGCGATCAGTGGCTCATTCGGTACTAAATCTCTGGCCCAGGGGGCAGGCAAGGCTGACGCCGATTCTGTCCAAGTGGGCGCCTCCTATCACAACGATGTTTCCCCACCACTGCGCGAGATGCCTCCCTGGAACGAGTCCGATTTTAGGCGCGGAGCTGACCGAGAGGCGAATGAAAACCCGAAAATACCTTATCGCCACGTGGACAGTTTTGATCCAGTGGTCCAAAACGCGCAGGTCTCAGCCTTCGGATTTCAGGGGGTGAACATACCTGTTCCCATCCGCACATTCGACGGCATTCCCTTTCCGGGCGTGGGCTGTAGCTGCGCACCGCCTGACCCTAACGGCGCCGTCGGGCTAACGCAGTATGTGCAAATCGTCAACGAAGCTTACCAGGTCTTTGATAAGGCCACCGGCAATTCAGTTCTGGGACCCAATAGCATTTCTTCCATTTGGAGTGGTTTCGGTGGTGTCTGCCAAAACAACGGAAGCGGTGATCCGGTCGTGCTCTACGATCATCTGGCGAACCGCTGGCTCATAAGTCAGTTTGCTGGTGTCAGCACGACAACTGACGAGTGCGTGGCCATCTCTACTACTTCAGATGCCACGGGCAGCTATTACCGCTACGGATTCCACCTCGGGTCGAATTTCTTTGATTATCCTCACCTTAGCGTGTGGCCCGATGCCTATTACATGAGCATGAACGTGTTCAACTCGTCAGGCACAACCTATCTCGGTCCTCAACCTTTCGCCTTTGATCGCACGAAGATGCTGGCCGGGCAAGCTGCTACCTTTATCAGTCCGGTCGGACCCCTCGGTGGATCGGTCGATCCGTTTCTACCCGCAGATCTCGATGGGCCGACGTTACCGCCAACTGGCGCTCCGAACACTTTCGTAGGATTCCCCGGTCAAGCCAGTAGCCCAAACTACACTTCATATCATTTCCATGTGGATTTTGTTACTCCTGCAAATTCAACCTTTACGACGTTTGCCACTCCGGCGGCGGCTGGTTTCACCGCCCTTTGTCGTACGACTCGCGCCTGTGTGCCTCAAAATGGAGTCACTAGCTCAAATTATCTCGACGGGATCGGGGATCGTTTGATGTTTCGCCTGGCTTATCGCAATTTTGGCGACCACGAATCCGTCGTGGGAAACTACACCGTAAGCTCTGGCAGTGTCGCAGGTGTGCGCTGGTTTGAACTACGCAACGTGACTTCCGGACCGGTTACTGTCTATCAGGAGAGCACTTACCAGCCGGACACAACCTGGCGCTGGATGGGAAGCGCGGCCATGGACGGACAGGGGAATCTCGCGGTCGGCTTCAGCGCTTCAAGCTCGAGTATTCATCCCCAGCTTCGTTATGCCGGACGATTGGCGACAGATCCGCTGAACACTTTAGCCCAGGGCGAAGCCCATCTTTATGATGGCGCTGGCAGCCAAACCGGCAGCGGCAATCGCTGGGGGGATTACAGCGCGTTGTCAATCGATCCCGTGGACGACACGACGTTCTGGTACACCAATGAATACTATTCTTCGACCACCTCGTTTAACTGGCGCACCCGCATTGGCAGTTTCAAGCTGGCAACCGGCAGCGCAACTCCGACCCCAACACCGACAGCCACCGCAACAGCAACAGCAACAGCAACACCAACTGCAACATCAGCCGCGACTCCGACTGCGACGCCTACGGCTACACCAACAGCTACGGCTACGCCCACCGCTACGGCCACGGCTACTGCAACACCAACAGCCACTCCAACAGCAACGCCGACTGAATTGATCGTAAATGGTGGATTTGAAGGCAGCGTGTCGCCTTGGGTTATGTCTGGTTCCGGCGCCTTTTACACCAACAACGGCAACTATCCTCACGGCGGGACCGGTTACATTTATTTCGGTGTGAATAACAATGTGTCTGGACAGACTTACCAAACAGTCACGATTCCCACGACGGCCTCGGGAAGTCTGACTTTCTGGTTCAACTGCAGTTCGCAAGAGGGTACCACAACGGCGTACGATTTCTTGTACGTCGAGGTCCGCAACACCAGTGGCACATTGCTTCAAACCCTCGCGACGTACAGCAACAAGAACAAAACCACGCCTGGCAACTACTCACAGAAATCGTTTAGCCTTGCTGCTTACAAGGGGCAGACTATACGACTGCAATTCCGCTGTACGACCGATTATTCGCTCTCAACAACCTTCCGCATAGACGATGTCTCGTTGAGATAGTCATTCAGGCAAGGGGAGCAGAAAGACAACATCATCGTCGCCGGCCGTAAAAGTCCGAAGAATCTTTACGATCCAACGATCGCCACAATGGAAGGCGACGCCTTCCGTGTTCGACCAGAGTGACGCTACGGGCTTCGTTCGGCTGAAGGCGCTACGATTGAAACTGCGCGCACTGCTCAAAGATCAGAAATTGTAGGGCAAGCGCCCCGTTTGCCGATTTAGCGCCGAGGCCAAGGGCGGTCCGGCTCAATATGTTCAGTTAGCGGACTTGGTTCGCTTTTCCGTGCGGGTCGTGTCGGTGGCGGGGGCCGCGGAGGAGGCGAAGGAGGGCGTTCTGGTTCCTCCGGCATGTCTAATTTGGTATGTAAAAATCGGACTCCGGCAACTCTTGAAGTACTTCCGCCTGAGATTTGGCGCGGATTCTCCTTGGGCACGTGCCCTCGCCATGCAAAACGAGCTCTGCTTTTCGCGCCAATGCGCTTCGGAATTCACGTTTGGCCTGATCGTCATAAGCACTGCGCTCACGGATTCCGATGCGATACAATCGAGATCGTGCTCAAGGATTCGATAGCTTATTAGCAAGCGTTCTTTCTTAATGCGTTTCTCTGTTAACGGAAAAACCGGCTTGAGTGCCAACAAAAACATCGAAACGAATCCGATGGCGGTCCATATTGTCTTGCCGGCCGGATTTTGTAACCATGCGGCGGCACCGATGCTCCTTTTGTTGCTCGCCAATCTTATCTGCTCGACGAAGCCGGGAAAAATGAGATGATTTGCGGCGATTCAAAGTCTGCATTGGAACATGTCGGCTGAAATTAAAAAGGAAATTCAGCTGAAGATCGCGCATGTTTTGTTCACCGACATCGTCGGTTATTCAAAGCTTTCGATTAACGACCAGCACGCGGCCCTCAACGAACTAACCCGGATCGTTCGCGCGTCCGAACAATTTCAACGAGCCGAAGCTGTGAACCGTTTGACTAGGATCCCAACTGGCGACGGGATGGCGCTGGCATTTTACACGAGTCCGGAAGCGCCTGTGCAATGCGCGGTGGAGATCAGTCGCGCTCTCAAGGAACACTCTCGCCTACAACTTCGGATGGGAATCCACAGCGGGCCAGTTGGCGGGATGGTCGATGTAAACGAAGGGACCAATCTCGCGGGCGCTGGCCTTAACATGGCGCAGCGGGTGATGGATTGCGGCGACGCCGGGCACATTCTTCTCTCCAAACACGTCGCTGAAGATCTAGAAGAATACCAGAGGTGGCGACCGCTCTTGCACGACCTTGGTTCGTGCGAAGTGAAGCATGGCGTGCGCGTCTCGGTCGTGAACCTCTACGACGATCAATTCGGCAATGCGAAGCTGCCGCGGAAATTCGAGACCGTGCGGAAACGCCGGACGCATCTGCGCTGGGCGGCAATCGCGGCAGTGTTGCTGGCGCTGGCGGTAGTCGTTGCTGAGATCACAACGTTTCCTCGTTATCGCGTGGGATCGACTCTCACTGCGCCCGCATCAGTAATTCCGGAAAAATCGATCGCTGTCTTACCCTTTGAAAATCGAAGCGAAGAAAAAGCCAACGCCTACTTTGCCGACGGCATCCAGGATGAAATTCTGACGGACCTGGCGAAGATCGCGGACCTGAAAGTGATCAGCCGGACGAGCGTGATGCAATATAAGAGCGGTGCGCCGCGCAATCTGCGCGAGATCGGGCAACAACTCGGGGTCGCGCAACTGGTCGAGGGCAGCGTTCAGCGCGTCGCCAATCGCGTGCGGGTGAATGCGCAGTTGATCGACGCGCACAATGACGCGCATCTCTGGGCGCAAACTTACGATCGTGATCTGGCGGATGTTTTCGCGATCCAAAGCGAAATCGCGAAAGCGATTGCCGATCAGCTTCAGGCGAAACTTTCGCCTAACGAGAAGGCCGCAATCGAGAAACCGCCCACGTCGGATGTGACGGCATTCGATCTTTACAGCCGCGCCAAAACTCTTCTCCTCACAAAAGGTTTCAGTGTCACTGGCGAGCAAGACGTGCGTCAGGTAGTCGACCTTCTAGAGGAGGCAGTGAAGCGCGACCCATCATTTTTCGACGCGTACTGCCAGCTGGCCAATGCGCACGAAAGGGTCTATGGAGTGGATCATACTCCTGCCCGACTCGCCCGAGCCGAAGCTGCTGTCCAAGCCGCGACACGGCTGCGGCCAGATGCTGGAGAAACTCATTTGGCGCGGGCGGAATATCTGTATTACGGACTGCGCGACTACGCCGGTGCCCTCGGCGAACTGGAGACAGCGCGGCGCGCGTTACCGAATGATCCGCGCATCTTCGAATTGACCGGCTACATTTTGCGCCGCCGCGGCCAACAGGAGGAAGGGCTGCGCAATCTGGAGCGCGCGATTGAAGTTGATCCGCGCAACTTTCAGACGCTGCAACAGCTCGCGATCAGTTATCAGTTCCTGCGCCGCTTTGCCGAGGAGATCACGGTGCTGGATCGCGCGTTAACCATCGTTCCTGATAATGTGGAGACGAGGACCTTTCGTGCACAGGTTGAGCTCTTCTGGAAAGCGGACACTCGTCCGCTCCACCAGACAATTGATTCAATCCTAGCGCAAGGCCCTGGCGGCATTGCCACCGCTGCCGATGGCTGGTTTCTTTGCGCGCTGGCCGAGCGCAATCCGGCTGCGGCCGAGCGGGCCCTGGTCGCGCTCAGCGACAATCCCTGCTGGGACGAAGACAACATCGTTCTGAGCCGCAGCTTCGGCGAAGGTCTGCTCGCGCGAATGATGAAAGACGAGCCAAGAGCAAGGGCTGCATTTGAAGCCGCGCGCGCGCAACAGGAGAAGATCGTGCAGGCGCAGCCGGACTACGGACCGGCGCTCTGCGTTCTGAGCTTGATCGACGCTGCTTTAGGACGCAAAGAGGCAGCCTTGAAGCAAGGACGGCGCGCGATCGAGCTTCTTCCCATGGAAAAGGACGTCTTCATTGGCAGCCGTATGCTCCAGTATTTCGCGCTGATCGCGGCATGGACGGGCGAGAAGGACCTTGCCATGCAGCAACTAGAACTCGGACTCCGCGCTCCAGTCGCGTCGTTTGCGCTGAGCTACGGCGTCTTAAAGCTCCATCCATTCTGGGACCCGCTGCGCGGCGATCCGCGCTTCGAAAAAATCGTCGCCTCGCTCGCACCGAAGTAAACTGCCTCGCATGGCTGCCGAGATTAAGAAAGAAATTCAGCTGGAGATCGCGCATGTTTTGTTCATCGACGTTGTAGGTTATTCAAAGCTTTCAATTAACGACCAGCACGCGGCCCTCAACGAACTAACCCGGATTGTTCGCGCGTCGGAGCAATTTCAACGAGCCGAAGCTGTGGACCGCTTGACTAGGATCCCAACCGGCGACGGCATGGCGTTGGCATTTTATACCAGTCCGGAAGCGCCTGTGCAATGCGCGGTGGAGATCAGTCGTGCGCTCAAGGAACATCCGCGTCTTCAACTTCGGATGGGGATCCACAGCGGGCCAGTTGGCGGGCTGGTCGATGTAAACGAACGGGCCAATCTCGCGGGCGCTGGAATCAACGTGGCGCAGCGAGTGATGGATTGCGGCGACGCCGGGCATATTCTTGTTTCCAAACACGTCGCCGAGGATCTGGAAGGATACCAGAGGTGGCGGCCGCTCTTGCACGACCTTGGTTCGTACGAAGTGAAGCATGGTGTGCGCGTCTCGGTCGTCAACCTCTATGACGATCGATTCGGCAATGCGAAGCTGCCGCGGAAATTCGAGACCGTACACAGGCGTTGGACGCATCTCCACTGGGCCACAATCGCGGCAGTGTTGCTCGCTGTTGCGGCAATTGTCGCCGTTATCACATTGTTTTTCGGTTATCGCGAGCGATCAGTGTCGGCTGATCGCGAGCAATCAGTGTTGGCTGCACCGGAAAAAAGTATTGCGGTGCTTCCATTCGAAAACCGCAGCGAAGACAAAGCGAACGCCTACTTTGCCGAGGGCATTCAGGACGAGATTCTGACGCGCTTATCAAAGATCGCCGATCTGAAAGTCATCTCGCGTACTTCGACGCAGCGTTACAAAAGCGCGCCTGAAAACCTGCGTGAGATTGCGAAGCAACTTGGGGTCGCCCACATCCTGGAAGGAAGTGTGCAGAAGAGCGGCAACTCGGTGCGGGTGAACGTGAAGCTGATCAAAGCAGCCAATGACACCGACATCTTTTCAGTTGAGAGTGAGGTGGCCAAAGCGATCGCCGATCAGTTGCGAGCGAAACTTACCGGCAAGGAAGAGCAAGTCATCGCCGCCAAACCAACGGACGATCCGGAAGCCTACGATGCTTACCTGCGTGGTCTTGCGTACACGCTGAAAACTTACTTCACTCCCGCCAGCGCTCTTGGCGCACAGAAATATCTCAGAGAAGCGGTGCGGTTGGACCCGAAGTTCGCGCTGAGTTGGGCGCTGCTGTCCTACGTTGATGCGGTCGGCTACCGCACAGAGACTCTCCAACCAACGGTCGCCCTCCGTGAAGAGGCACGGCAGGCAGCCGAAACCGCGCTCACTCTCCAGCCCAATCTGGGCGAAGCCATATTGGCCAAGGGATACTACCACTACGCTTGTCTAAAGGATTACGACACGGCGGTGCGTTACTTTGAGCAAGCACGTCAGCTCCTGCCCAATAGCAGCCGGATTCCTGAATCGCTGGCGTATTTGGAACGGAGGCGAGGCCAGTGGGACCGGAGCGAATCGTATTTCAATGAAGCCGAGCGGCTCGACCCGCGCAACGTTCTCCTACTCACCGAGCGCGCGTTTGCCTATATCTGTCTTCGTCGTTTTCCCGAAGCGCTGCGAAAGCTTGACCAGGTTCTCAATATCACACCGGACGACATCAATACCCTGGCTGTAAAGGCCAGTATCGCACAAGCCGAGGGCGACCTACCGCGTGCCTCCGCGCTGCTCGCCCCGCTGCATCCCGCCGGCGACGACATCCAGGCCTTGGAAACGCAATTTTACCAAGCGATCTTGGAACGCCGCCCTGCACAAATCATCCTCCGGCTAAAGGAGATATTGGCCAAGCCTGATCCAGCGTTGGGTTATTTCAATGGGGAACTGCGCTTTTGGTTAGGCTGGGCGCAAGAAGTCGCCCGCGACCGCGCCGCCGCGCAGGAAAGTTGGCGACAAGCGCGCAGCGAACTGGAACTTTTTCTCAAAGAACAGCCGGAAAATCATCAGCTGCTTGGTGATCTCGCGCTGATTAACATGGGCCTTGGTGATAAAGCCGCCGCGTTGGCTCTGGCGGAACAGGCCATGGCCGTCATCCCGATTGAGAAGGACCCCTTGTCTGGTCCCGGGGCGATCGAGATCCTCGCGCGGGTGGCGGCGCGTATGGGAGAGCCAGACCGCGCCATCGCCGCTTTACAGAAACTACTCTCGATATCGTACGCTGGTCCGCTGGCTACACAAAACGTACCGCTCACTCCCGCGCTGCTCCGGCTCGATCCGATGTTCGATCCGCTCCGGAACGATCCGCGCTTCCAAAAACTCGCGTCAACAAGGTGGAAATAGTTTTCTCGTATGCCGGCCGAAATTAAAAAGGAGATCCAGCTAGAGATCGCGCATGTTTTGTTCATCGACATCGTTGGCTATTCCAGGGTTTCGATTAACGACCAGCACGCGGCGGTTGATGAATTAAACCGGATTGTTCGCGCGTCCGAGCAATTTCAACGAGCCGAAGCTGTGGACCGTTTGACTAGAATCCCAACTGGCGACGGGATGGCGCTGGTATTTTACACCAGTCCTGATGCGCCTGTACGGTGTGCGGTGGAAATCAGCCGCGCGCTCAAGGAACATCCGCGGCTGCAACTTCGGATGGGAATCCACAGCGGGCCGGTTGGCGGGATGGTCGATGTAAACGAAGGGGCCAATCTCGCTGGCGCTGGAATCAATGTGGCGCAGCGCGTGATGGATTGCGGCGACGCCGGGCACATTCTTCTCTCCAAACACGTCGCAGAAGATCTGGAAGGATACCAGAGGTGGCGACCGCTCTTGCACGACCTTGGTTCGTGCGAAGTGAAGCATGGCGTGCGCGTCTCGGTCGTGAACCTGTATGATGATCAATTCGGCAATGCGAAGCTGCCGCAGAGATTTGAGACCGTGCAGAAACGCCGGACGCATCTGCGCTGGGCGGCAATCGTGGCAGTGTTGCTGGCGCTGGCGGTAGTCGTTGCTGAGATCGCAACGTTTTCTCATCATCGCGTGGGATCGACGCTACCTGCGGCCACATCAGTGATCCCGGAAAAATCGATCGCTGTCTTACCCTTTGAAAACCGCAGCGAAGACAAAGCTAACGCCTACTTTGCTGATGGCATTCAGGACGAGATTCTGACGCGCTTATCAAAGATCGCTGATCTGAAAGTCATCTCGCGCACTTCGACGCAGCATTACAAAAGCGCGCCGACGAACCTGCGCGAGATTGCGAAGCAACTTGGGGTCGCCCACATCCTGGAAGGAAGTGTGCAGAAGAGCGGCAACTCGGTGCGGGTGAACGTGCGGCTGATCAAAGCGGCCAATGATTCCCATCTGTGGGCCGATACCTTTGATCGCAAACTGATCGACATCTTTTCGGTCGAGAGCGAGATAGCCAAAGCCATCGCCGAGCGGTTACAGGCGAAACTCACAGGTCAGGAAGAGCAAGTTATCGCTGCTAAACCGACAGACAATACCGAGGCCTACGATGCCTACCTGCGCGGCCTGGCTTACAGCTTGAAACATCTAGCCAACTATCTTGGCGCCCAGACACATCTCAGGGAAGCGGTGAGGTTGGACCCGAAGTTCGCCCTGGCCTGGGCGCTGCTGTCACACGTGGATGCTCTCGGCTACATCACAGCGAATCTTCAACCAACGGTGGCCTTGCGTGAAGAGGTGCGGCAGGCAGCCGAAACCGCGCTCACTCTTCAGCCCAATCTGGGCGAAGCCATATTGGCCAAGGGATACTACCACTACGCTTGTCTAAAGGATTACGACACGGCGGTGCGTTACTTTGAGCAAGCGCGTCAGTTCCTGCCCAATAGCACCCGTATTCCTGAGTCGCTGGCTTATGTCGCGCGGCGGCGCGGCGAGTGGGACCGGAGTGAGTCGTACTTCAACGAAGCCGAGCGGCTCGACCCCCGCAACGTTAACCTATTCTTCCAGCACGCGATTTCCTATAAGGCTCTTCGTCGTTTCCCCGACGCTCTGCGAAAGCTCGATCAGATTCTTAATATCACACCAGACGACGTCGATACACTCGTGCTTAAGGCGGGTATCGCACAAGCCGAGGGCGATCTGCCACGCGCCTCGGCGCTCCTCGCTCCGGCTCGCCCCGCCGCCGATCTCAATCAGGCTTTGGAACAACAAGTTTACCAAGCGATCCTGGAGCATCGCCCTGGACAAATCATCCCTCGGCTAAAGGAAATATTGGCCAAACCTGATCCAGCGTTGGGTTACTTTAATGGCGAACTGCGCTTTTGGTTAGGCTGGGCGCAAGAAGTGGCCGGCGACCAGCACGCTGCCCAGGAAAGTTGGCGCCAGGCACGCAGCGAGCTGGAATCTTTTGTCAAAGAACAACCGGAAAATTTTCAGCTGATTGGTGATCTCGCGCTGACCAACATGGGTCTTGGTGACAAAGCCGCCGCGTTGGTTCTGTCGGAGCGGGCCATCACCGCGAATCCGATCGAGAAAGACGCGTTTTCTGGTCCACAACCGCTGGAGATCCTTGCCCGAGTGGGCGCCCGCATGGGGGAACCCGACCGCTCGATCGCCGCTTTGCGGAAACTACTCTCGATGCCGGGCCAGGGGGCGCTGGCTGAAAATATACCGCTCACTCCAGCGCTGCTCCGGCTGGATCCAATGTTTGATCCGCTCCGGAATGATCCGCGCTTCCAAAAACTCTGCGAGGAAAAGCAGCAGTGAACCAAGGCGAGTTGCTGAACTGAAGGGTAGAACGGCTGCATCCTCGGCTCGCATCGTGAATGCACTTGAATCCTCGCTGCGTGGTTGCTTGTTCCATATTGCCGTTCTAGCTGGGCTGCTTAAGCCTAGGCTCAATCGCCGTTCAGCTGTTTTCGGGAACTTCGTTCCGCCGTTTCCGTAGAACGAGTTTGGAAGGACGTGTTTTCCTTCCAGCGCGGCGTTGGTGCTTGGAGCTTGGCCGCGCGTCAAGAGGGCACGGCAGGGGCGCATCCCCCCAATTGCGCAGTCGTTGCCGAAGACGAATCAGCGTAGTGACGGAGTTTAACGCGAGCCTAAAAATAGGCGACCGTAAAGCAAGTTGGGTGATGCAATCGCGACGTTTCTCTGGGCTGCCGCTCATCGGCATCTTGACCGTCATCTACTTCATCGCCGGGAAACTCGGTTTGATGCTGGCGTCGTTGCACGCGAGTGCATCGCCGGTATGGCCGCCGGCTGGAATCGCGCTTGCCGCATCACTCTTACTCGGTTATCGCGCGTGGCCGGCCATCTTTATCGGTGCATTTCTGGTGAACGTCACGACTGCGGGAAATGTCGCTACATCATTTGCCATTGCCACCGGCAACACGCTCGAGGCGCTCGTGGGCGCCTGGCTGGTGAATCGATTCGTCGGCGGCACAAATGTCTTTGATCGTTCACAAGGCGTTTTCAAATTTGCGCTCGCAGCAGGGATCAGCACCATTATTAGCTCTGCTTTCGGCGTGACGAGTCTTGGAGTCGCCGGCTTTGCCGATTGGGCAAACTACGGCGCGATTTGGCTGACATGGTGGCTCGGCGATGTAGTTGGCGATCTTGTTTTCACTCCCTTAGTTCTCCTGTGGAGTGTTGCCTCAAAACGACGTTGGAATAAAAAGGAAGCCGCCGAAGTCGGCGCGCTCCTCCTGTTGCTGGTGCTGTTGAGCGGGGTGGTCTTTGGCGGATGGCCTGCCGTTTCCGCCCGAAATTATCCAATCGTTTTAATTTGCGGACTGGTTGTGATTTGGACCGCCTTCCGCTTTACGCAACGCGAAACTGCCACGGGAATTTTCATCCTGTCGGCGATCGCGGTGTGGGGGACGCTGCATGGCTTCGGCCCATTCGTCAGGGGAACGGAAAATCAGTCGCTTCTCGCTGTGCAATGGTGGACAGCCGTGCTGTCAATTACGGCGATGGCGCTTTCCGCCGGTATGACCGAACGCCGGCGCGTTGAGGAAGAGCTTCAGCAACAAAAGGTAGTTGTGGAGACCGCCAACAGGACCAAAGACCATTTCCCGGCCATGCTTTCGAACGAACTTCGTACTCCACTCACTCCGGTCATTTCCGCATTGGAATCGCTCGAGACAGGGCCGGCCCAAACTGAGGAAGACAGGTTCGTGGAGCCGAAGTCCGATCTGGAACCCGAGATCGCGCACCTTCTCTCAATCGACGTGGCTGGTTATTCCAAGCTATCGATCAATGAGCAGATTGAATTGCTGCAAGACCTCAATCACATCGTGCGCAGCACCGAATGTTTTCGGGCTGCAGAAACAACGGGCAAAGTCAGCCGAGTGCCGACTGGAGACGGGATGGCACTCCTTTTTTTCCGCAGTCCGGAGGAGCCGGTGCGATGCGCGCTGCAAATAAGCGGAGCCTTGCGAAATCGTCCGCATATTCGGCTGCGAATGGGGGTTCACAGTGGCCCTGTCAATAGAATCACCGACGTTAATGATAAAACGAACTTTGCAGGATCGGGAATCAATGTCGCGCAGCGAGTGCTTGATTGCGGTGATGCCGGACACATTCTCTTGTCGGCGCATGTCGCGGAAGATTTAGCGCAATACCGCCAGTGGCAACCGTGCCTGCACGACCTGGGCGAGTGTGAGGTGAAGCACGGACTACACCTGCACCTTTTCAATCTCTACAAAGAGAATCTCGGTAATCCACAGGTCCCTGAGAAACTCAGGCGCAGAAGGAGGTGGAAGCAAGGATCGGACATAGTTCGCCCAGTTAGCCTGCCCCGGCGGCCAAGGTCCCTGCTGATACTTGCTTTAGTAGTCGCCGCCCTCGCTATGGTGATTGGTTCTTTGACCTTTTTCCAGCGAGTATCACTGAGGATGACCCCATCGACTCCTCCCGAGGAGACGGCTAGCAACGGCACGGTTTTGATTCCCGAGAAGAGCATCGCCATTCTTCCCTTCGAGAATTTGAGCGGCGACAAGGCCAATGCCTACTTCGCGGACGGCATCCAGGACGAGATTCTGATGCGCTTATCCAAGATTGCCGATTTGAAGGTCGTCTCGCGCACATCGACACAGCATTACAAAAGCGCGCCGGAAAACCTGCCTGAGATCGCAAAACAACTGGGAGTAGCCCACATCCTTGAAGGCAGCGTGCAGAAGATCGGAGACGCAGTGCGCGTGAACGTGCATCTGATCAAAGCAGCCAATGACTCCGATCTTTGGGCCGATACGTTTGATCGCAAACTGACTGACATCTTTGCCGTGGAGAGCGAGATTGCCAAAAGAATCGCCGAGGTGTTGCAAGCCAAGCTCACCGGTCGCGAAGAGCAAGTTATCGCCGCCAAACCGACGGACAACGCTGAGGCTTACGACGCTTATCTGCGTGGCCTGGCTTATACGCTCAAAACTGGCAACAACACCGCGAACGCTCTTACCGCGCAGAAATATCTTAGAGAAGCGGTGCGGTTAGATCCGAAGTTCGTGCTTGCTTGGGCGCTGCTGTCAATCGTTGATGCGCGCGGCTACCTCGTAGGGAGTCTTCAACCAACGGTCGCCCTCCGCGAAGAGGCGCGACAGGCGGCCGAGACCGCCTTTACCCTTCAGCCCAATCTCGGCGAAGCCATCTTGGCCAAGGGCTATTACCATTACGCTTGTCTAAAGGATTACGACGCCGCGCTGCGTTACTTTGAGCAGGCACGTCAGTTCCTGCCGAATAGCAGCCAGATCCCTGAATCCCTAGCCTATGTTACGCGGAGGCAAGGTGAATGGGGCCGGAGCGAGTCCTATTTTAACGAAGCCGAGCGGCTTGACCCGCGCAATGTTCGGCTGCTTACTAACCAGGCGTTTTCGTATTCCGCACTTCGTCGTTTCCCCGAAGCGCTGCGAAAGTTTGATCAGGTCCTCGACATCACGCCGGACGACGTGGATACGCTCGCGTTCAAGGCGGCTATCTTACAAGCCGAGGGTGATCTGCCGCGTGCTGCTGCGCTACTCGCTCCGCTGCGTCCGAATGCCGACCATACCAGTGCGTTGGAAACACAAGTTTACCAGGCGATCTTGGAGCGTCGCCCTGCACAAATCATTTCTCGGCTAAAGGAAATACTAGCCAAGCCTGATCCAGCGTTAGGTTATATTAATGGCGGACTGCGGTTTTGGTTAGGTTGGGCTCAAGATGTCGCTGGCGATCATGCCGCCGCCCAGGAAAGTTGGCGCCAAGCGCGCAGCGAACTGGAATCTTTCCTCAAGGAGCAGCCGGAAAATTATGATCTCATCGGAGATCTCGCGCTGACCAATATGGGCCTTGGCGACAAAACGGCGGCTCTGGCTCTGTCGGAACGGGGGATAGCCGCGCTGCCGATTGAGAAAGACGTGGTAACCGGTGCCGCTCCGATCGAGACCCTCGCTCGGGTTGCGGCGCAGACGGGAGAGCCAGACCGCGCCATTGCCGCTTTACAGCAAGTGCTCTCGATACCGGGCACGGGCGCACTGGACAAATACATGCCGCTCACTCCTGCGCTGCTCCGGCTCGATCCGATGTTCGATCCGCTCCGAAATGATCCGCGCTTCCAAAAACTCGCTGCCTCGCCCGCACCGAAATAAATATGGCCGCCGAAGTTAAAAAAGAGGTCCAGCTGGAAATCGCGCATGTTCTGTCCATCGACATCGTCGGCTATTCGAAGCTTTCCATTAATGAGCAACACGCAGCCGTCGATGAGCTGACTCAGATTGTTCGGGCGTCGGAGCAATTTCAACGAGCCGAAGCTGTGAACCGTTTGACTAGGATTCCAACTGGCGACGGGATGGCGCTGGCATTTTACACGAGTCCGGAAGCGCCTGTGCAATGCGCGGTGGAGATCAGTTGCGCGCTCAAGGAACATTCGCAGCTGCAACTTCGGATGGGAATCCACAGCGGGCCGGTTGGCGGGATGGTCGATGTAAACGAAGGAGCCAATCTCGCGGGCGCTGGCCTTAACATGGCGCAACGGGTGATGGATTGCGGCGACGCCGGGCACATTCTTCTCTCCAAACACGTCGCTGAAGATCTGGAAGGATACCAGAGGTGGCGACCGCTCTTGCACGATCTTGGTTCGTGCGAAGTGAAGCATGGCGTGCGCGTCTCGGTCGTGAACCTGTATGACGATCAATTCGGCAATGCGAAGCTGCCGCAGAGATTCGAGACCGTGCACAGGCGTTGGACGCATCTGCGCTGGGCGGCAATCGCGGCAGTGTTGCTGGCGCTGGCGGTAGTCGTTGCTGAGATCGCAACGTTTTCTCATCATCGCGTGGGATCGACGCTACCTGCGCCCGCATCAGTGATCCCGGAAAAATCGATCGCTGCCTTACCCTTTGAAAACCGCAGCGAAGACAAAGCCAACGCTTACTTTGCCGACGGCATCCAGGACGAGATTCTGACGCGCTTAGCTAAGATCGCCGATCTGAAGGTGATCTCGCGCACCTCCACGCAGCATTACAAGAGCGTGCCTGAAAATTTGCCTGAGATCGCCAGGCAACTTGGAGTGGCAAACATCCTGGAAGGAAGCGTGCAGAAGAGCGGCGACGCCGTTCGCGTCAATGTGCAGCTAATCAAAGCAGCCAATGATTCCCATTTGTGGGCCGATACCTTTGATCGCAAACTGACCGACATCTTTTCGGTCGAGAGCGAGGTGGCCAAAGCCATCGCCGAGCAGTTGCGAGCGCACCTCACTGGTCAGGAGGAGCAAGTCATCGCCGCCAAACCGACAGACAACCCTGAGGCCTACGATGCCTATCTGCGCGGTTTGGCTTACGCACTCAAGGCTGCAACCAACCCCGCCACCATCCTTGGCGCGCAGAAATATCTCAGGGAAGCGGTGCGCTTAGATCCGAAGTTCGCCCTTGGTTGGGCGCTGCTGTCATACGTTGATGCGGTCGGCTACCGCACACAGACTCTTCAACCAACGGTCGCCCTCCGCGAAGAGGCACGGCAGGCAGCCGAAACCGCGCTTACTCTTCAGCCCAATCTTGGCGAGGCGGTACTGGCCAAGGGATTTTACCACTACGCCTGCCTAAAGGATTACGACACGGCAGTGCGCTACTTTGAGCAAGCACGTCAGTTCCTGCCGAATAGCAGCCGGATTCCTGAATCGCTAGCCTTTGTCGCGCGGAGGCGAGGCCAGTGGAACCGGAGCGAAGCGTATTTCAACGAAGCCGAGCGGCTCGACCCGCGCAACGTTTTCCTACTCACCGAACGCGCGTTTTCCTATATCTGTCTTCGTCGTTTTCCCGAAGCGCTGCAAAAGCTTGATCAGGTTCTCAATATCACACCGGACGACCTGGATACCCTCGTGCAAAAGGCGGCTATCGCACAAGCCGAAGGCGACCTGCCGCTGGCCTCGGCGCTCCTTGCTCCGCTCCGCCCGGCGACCGTCGACGTCCGCGCGTTGGAAACACAAGTTTACCAAGCGATCCTGGAGCGCCACCCTGTACAAACCATCCCTCGGTTAAAGGAAATACTTGCTAAGCCTGATCCAGCGTTGGGTTTTTACAATGGCGAACTGCGCTTTTGGTTAGGCTGGGCGCAAGAAGTCGCCGGCGATCATACCGCCGCTCAGGAAAGTTGGCGCCAGGCGCGCAGCGAACTGGAATCTTTCCTCAAGGAACAGCCGGAAAACGATCAGCTGATTGGCGATCTCGCGCTGACCAACATGGGCCTTGGTGACCAAGCCGCTGCGTTGACTCTGGCCGAACGGGCCATGGCCGTGATCCCGATGCAGAAAGACGCGATAGACGGTCCCGATGCGATCGAGGTCCTCGCCCGGGTGGCGGCGCAGATAGGAGACGCCGACCGCGCCATTGCCGCTTTACGGAAACTGCTCTCGGTGCCGGGGGTTGGCCCACTGGCTTCAAACGTGTCGCTCACTCCAGCGCTGCTCCGGCTCGATCCGATGTTCGATCCGCTCCGAAATGATCCGCGCTTCCAAAAACTCGCCGCCACGCCCGCGCGGGAGTAGATACCTGCGTCTGGAGAAGGAGCACTGCAATCGCCAATCGCTTTCGGGGTTAGCTGAGTTGGCTTCGCCTCTGATGGGGTCGTTTGCTCTCGACCATCGCTGCCGATATTGTTGAAGTTTCCAAAGGGTGAACGCGCAAGACACGTCTGCGGAACCGACGCCTGATCTCCAGCTCGAGATTGCGCACCTCTTGTTAATCGACGTGGTCGGCTATTCAAAACTGCTCGTCAACGAGCAGATCGAAGCGCTCGAGGAACTCAACCAAATCGTCCGAAATACCGAATGTTTCCGCGGGGCGGAAGCAAGCGGCAAACTGATCCGAGTGGCGACCGGCGACGGGATGGCGCTCGCTTTCTTTCACAGTCCGGAAGAGCCGGTGCGATGTGCGCTCGATATTAGCAGAGCGTTGCGGGAGCATCGGGTTATCCGGTTGCGGATGGGGGTGCACAGCGGGCCGGTCAATCGGGTCACGGACGTGAACGACAAAACGAACATCGCCGGAACAGGGATCAATGTCGCCCAGCGAGTAATGGATTGCGGCGATGCCGGGCACATTCTTTTGTCACAGCATGTGGCTGACGACCTGGCTGAATATCGCCACTGGCGACCGTATCTGCACGATCTGGGCGAGTGTGAGGTGAAGCACGGGCTGCGCGTCCATGTGTTTAACCTCTACAAGGATGGCCTGGGCAATCCAGAGGTACCTGGGAAACTCAAGCAAAGTAAAGGATGGAAACAGGCGTCGGCGCTTCGGCAAATCAGTGCTCCGCGTTCGCCCAAGCCGATGCTTATTGCTGGTTTGCTCGTGGCAGCAATTGGCCTGGCAATCGGTTCTCTGTTCTTTTTCCGTCGAGCGGCAACGCCGCTGGCCAGAGCGCCCGCCTCGGAGGCAGCAGCCACTACAGGGTTGGCGGCCATCCCCGAAAAAAGCATAGCGGTGCTTCCATTCGAAAACCGCAGTGAAGAAAAGGCCAACGCCTATTTTGCAGAGGGCATTCAGGACGAGATTCTCACGCGTTTAGCGAAGATCGCAAACCTGAAGGTCATCTCGCGCACATCCACGCAGCATTACGAGAGCACACCTGAAAACTTGCCTGAGATCGCTAGGCAACTTGGCGTTGCACACATCCTGGAAGGCAGCGTGCAGAAGAGCGGCGACGCGGTGCGGGTGAACGTGCAGCTGATCAAAGCAGCTAGCGATTCCCATCTTTGGGCCGATACGTTCGATCGCAAACTGAGCGACATCTTTTCAGTCGAGAGTGAAGTGGCAAAAGCCATCGCTGACCAATTGCGCGCGAAACTCAGCGGCCAGGAAGAGCAAGTCATCGCCACCAAACCGACGGACAATATCGAGGCCTACGATGCGTATCTGCGGGGGCTGGCTTATATGCTGAAAGCGGTAAACACAGCTGCGAACGCCCTTGGTGCACAGAAATATCTCAGAGAAGCGGTGACCTTAGATCCGAAGTTCGCCCTTAGTTGGGCGCTCTTGTCTAACCTCGAAGCGCGCGGCTACCTCACACAGAGTCTTCAACCAACGGTTGCTCTCCGTGAAGAGGCACGACAAGCAGCCGAAACCGCACTCAAACTTCAACCCAATCTGGGTGAAGCCATCTTAGCCAAGGGCGAATATCATTATGCGTGTGAGAAGGACTACGAGATTGCGATGCGTTACTTTGAGGAGGCGCGTCAGTTTTTGCCGAATAGCAGCCAGATTCCTGAATCGCTTGCTTACGTTGCGCGCAGGAAAGGCGAGTGGGAACGGGCCAAGGCGTACTTCAACGAAGCCGAGCGGCTCGACCCGCGCAACGTTTCCATACTCACACAGCACGCGCTTTTGGATATCGCACTCCGTCATTTTCCCGAGGCGCTACGTAAGCTTGATCAGGTTCTGAATATCACACCGGACGACGCCGACACCCTTGCGATAAAAGCCGCTATTGCACAAGCGGAAGGCGATCTACCACGGGCCTCGGCGCTGCTCGCTCCGCTCCACCCCGCTGCCGCCAACACCGCCGCGTTAGAAACACAAGTTTACCAGGCGATCCTGGAACGCCGCCCTGCACCAATTATCCCCCGGTTAAAGGAAATACTGGCCAAGCCTGATCCGGCGTTGGGTTTTTACAATGGCGAACTGCATTTTTGGTTAGGCTGGGCGCAAGAAATGGCCGGCGACCATGTCCCCGCTCAGGAAACTTGGCGGCAGGCCCGCACTGAGCTGGAATATTTCCTTAAAGAACAGCCGAAAAATTATGTCCTGATTGGAGATCTCGCGCTGATTAACATGGGCCTCGGTGACAAAGCCGCCGCATTGACTCTCGCCGAACACGCGATGGCCGTGAATCCGGTCGAAAAAGACGCGATAACTGGTCCCGGTCCAATCGAGATCCTCGCCCGAGTGGCGGCGCGCATAGGGGAGCCCGACCGGGCCATCGCGTCCTTACAGAAAGTGCTCTCCGTAACCTATGCTGGTCCGCTGGCTACACAAGATCTGCCGCTCACCCCTGCGCTGCTCCGGCTCGATCCAATGTTTGATCCGCTCCGGAATGATCCGCGCTTCCAAAAACTCGCTTCTGATTCCGAGCCGAAGACTGCCAACAAATAAGCGCGATATTTTTCGGCGGTCAGCAGCGATTAGCTGGCTACGGGATCGATCACCTTTAGAAACGGGAACCGATGGAAGTCGGTGTCGCGTGTATAGATTTCTCGAATCCCGTGCTCGCGCATAAGCACCGCCGTGTGAGCATCGTGCAGAATGTTCCCGCGGAGATGTGGAATTTCGGCAACCAATCTACTCAACAATTCCGCATGACGATTGCCAGCTACAAGAACACCGGCAGACTGGGAGGCGAGAAGGTTATCCATAAATTGCCAGGCTGCGCTGAGGGATAACGGTCTCGGGAAAACGTGCGGATGGGTGCAGACGCGCAGAAACTCATAGCATATTGGCCAGGAAATGTACCAAGGTGAAGCTTGGACCCGACAGCGTTCGATGGTTCGCCGGCACGGCTCGTGAAAGTCCGATGCACGATTGGCAGCATCAATAAGAATGTTTGAATCGACAACAAACATTCAACGCCGCCCCTCCATGAAATCATACAGCGCGTTGCGATCAGCTATGTCCACACGCGGCTTGCCGCCATCCCAGGTCGGCAGGGGCCGAAGCTTTGGTTTCGATTTGCGTCCTCGAGTCTGAAAAAGCAGCCGTAGCGCGGCCTCAACCAGTTCGGACATAGTTTTTCGCTGACGCGCAGCTTCCTGGCGCAGCCGCGCCATGACTGTATCGTCGATGTTCAGCGTCGTCTTCATATGCCAAACCATATCGAATGTATGGCGGTATGTCAAAGACTGCGCATGCGGCGCCGATGAATATTGTAGGGCAAGCGCTCCGCTTGCCAGGCGACGTCGGCAGGCGGAGCGCCTGCCCTACAATCGGGATCGGCGCGCGCATCCTTGCGACAGGCTGTTGTCGCTCGTATATTTAAGAGGCGCGCTGAGCGCGACAGAGTTAGGAGGTCATTATGCCAACAACAATTGCGACTCCAGAAACAAAGAGGGCTCCGGCAGCGGAGAAGGATTTTTTGCCGCTGCAAGGCACTGATTACGTCGAATTTTATGTCGGTAACGCCAAACAGGCGGCGCATTTCTACAAGACGGCCTTTGGTTTTCACTCGCTCGCTTATTCCGGACCGGAAACGGGAACGAAGGGTCGAGCGAGTTATGCGATTTGTCAGAATAAAATCACGTTTGTGCTTACAACGCCGATTCGGTCGAACCATCCGGTCGCGGAGCACCATCACAAACACGGCGACGGCGTAAAGGTGCTGGCGCTCACAGTTGATGACGCGACATCAGCCTGGGAAGAAACGACCAAGCGCGGCGGAAAGAGCTACCTGGAACCGAAAAGGTTATCGGATGAGGACGGTGACGTCGTGATGAGCGGAATCCATACCTATGGCGAGGTTGTTCACCTTTTTATCGAGAGACAGAATTATCATGGTCCGTTTATGCCGGGGTTCCGCAAGTGGGAGTCGAATTACAATCCGCCCGGGACCGGTCTGCAACACGTCGATCATTGCGTGGGCAACGTCGGCTGGGGCCAGATGAATCCGTGGGTGAAATTTTACGAGGACGTGATGGGCTTCCGCAACATCCTAACCTTCGACGACAAGGATATTTCCACCGAATACTCGGCGCTGATGAGCAAGGTGATGAGCAACGGAAATGGTTTCGTGAAATTTCCGATCAACGAGCCGGCCGAGGGTAAAAAGAAATCGCAGGTGGAAGAATATCTGGAATTTTACGATGGCGAAGGCGTGCAACACATCGCTATGGCCACGAACAACATCATCGAGACGGTGACTGATTTGCAAAAGCGCGGAGTCGAGTTCCTGCACATTCCTTCGACCTATTATGACACGCTGCTGGATCGCGTTGGGCACATCGACGAAGAGCTGAACGCGCTGAAGGGACTGGGCATTCTGGTCGATCGCGATGACGAAGGTTATCTGTTGCAAATTTTTAGCAAGCCAGTGGAGGACCGGCCGACGCTCTTTTACGAGATCATCCAGCGCAAGGGCGCGAAAAGCTTTGGCAAAGGTAATTTCAAGGCGCTGTTCGAGGCCATCGAGCGCGAGCAAGCCGCGCGAGGAAATTTGTAACGTTGTTGTCATGTTGAGCTAAGCGAAACATCTCAGATTGACCAGAGATTCTTCGCTGGGCTCAGAATGACGGAATAAAGAGGAGGATCGACAATGCCATACTATCAAAAACTGGGGGAAATCCCGAGAAAACATCACATCTGGTTTCATCGCAACGGGCAGGGACCGACTTACAAGAATGAAGGGATTGCTTATGAGCACGTTTTCACCACGCAGGGATTCGATGAGGCGTACTCGATCATGTATCACCTGCGTCCGCCAACCCGCGTGCGCAACGTGGAGTTACTCAAACATTGGGAACCGAAAAAAGTGACCGACAGCCCATTGCGACATCATCATTTGAAGACCGCCAACATCCCGCGTCGCGGCGATCTCTACACCGGCCGCGTCCCGATGTTGTTTAACCAGGATGTGATCGCCTACCGCGCGAAGCCGGCGAAAGCATACAATAAATTTGAATATTACAAGAACGGCGGCGCCGATGAGATCATTTTTGTGTTTCACGGCGGCGGCGTAATGGAATCTGTTTTCGGCAAGCTGCCTTATCGCGCGGAGGATTACATCGTCATTCCCCGGGGAATGACCTACCGACTCGTGCCGGACAACATCGAGGAGGAAGATTATCTGATTTTGGAATCGGTCGGGCCAGTGCGAATTCCACAGCGTTACTTAAATCATGAAGGCCAGATCAAAATGGGCGCGCCCTATTCGGAGCGCGATCTCCATGCTCCTCGCGGATTAATCACGATCGATAAGGAGGAAGATGTCGATGTTCTCGTGAAAGACGGGCCACGACTCACGCGAGTGACACTGGCGCATCACCCCTTTGATGCGGTGGGCTGGGACGGCTATCTCTATCCGTTCACATTTAACGCGCAGGATTTCGAGCCGATCACAGGCACAGTGCATCAGCCGCCGCCCATCCATCAGACCTTTGAGATTCGCGGTTACGTCGTGTGCACGTTTGCGCCGCGCATGCTCGATACTCATCCTGAAGCAGTCAAAATTCCGTGGGTGCACGATAACGTCGAAGCAGATGAAGTGCTCTTCTATGTGCGCGGGAATTTTGGTTCGCGGCGCGGAATCGAGAGCGGTTCGATTACGTTGCACCCGCGTGGGATTCCGCACGGCCCCCATCCGGGAACGATCATGGCGAGCAAGAACGCCACGCGCACCGAAGAGCTCGCGGTGATGTTTGATACGCAACACACACTTGAGCTGACAGAGGAATCGCTCGCGCTTGACGATCCGAAATATCCCCAGAGCTGGCTCGAGTAGCCACAAATGTCATTCCGAGCCCTTCGACTACGCTCAGGACAGGCTCCGTCGAGGAATCCCGTAGCGCCACTCACGGGTAACTCCACGGGCTGTCTCGACTTCGCTGGACATGACGGGCGATGCGGCGGACTGGAGACCGCCGCTCCTTGGTGCTAAGCTGAATTCAAACACAGCCCATGATTCAACGGCGCAATTCCGATCTTGACCTTGAAGAGCGATTCACGCGTGAGAGCAATCGTTTGCCCGGGAAAGAGCTCGACCGAATCGCAAATGCGTACCGCGAACTGCTTCAGAGCATCGGCGAGGACGTAGATCGGGAAGGTCTGCGGCGCACCCCGGACCGCGCGGCGCGCGCCCTGGAATTTCTCACGCAAGGTTACCGGCAGGACCTCGACGAAATCATCAACGATGCCGTTTTCGAATCCGATGCGAGCGAGATCATTCTGGTCAAGGACATCGAGCTGTATTCGTTGTGCGAGCATCATCTTCTCCCTTTCATCGGCCGGGCGCACATCGCTTACATTCCAAATGGAAAAGTGATTGGCCTCTCGAAAGTGGCGCGTATCGTCGATGTGTTTGCGCGCCGTTTGCAAATTCAGGAAAATCTTACGACGCAAATCGCTGAGTCGCTCATGAGGTGCCTCGAGCCATCCGGCGTAGCGGTGGTGGTGGAAGCGAAACATCTCTGCATGATGATGCGCGGCGTCGAAAAGCAAAACTCGGTGATGAAAACGTCGTGTTTGCTCGGCGTCTTCAAGGACGATGCGCGAACGCGCTCCGAGTTCCTCTCGCTACTGAAGGATTAACTGTAGCCGCTTCGCACAGCGAAGCGGCTACAACTGCAAAAGAAATCGCGGCGCGATTGTAGTATGTTTCTGGATGCTTCTGACCGTCAGCAAGCGTCTGGAATTCTCCGCTTCGCGCCGGCTGAACGTTGACAGTTGGAGCGATCAGGAAAACGTCGCCGCTTTTGGTCCGGAGACGAACGCGCGTTATGGCAGCGGCCGTAACTACGTCGCCTACTTTATTTTCAGCGGGTCCGTGGACCCGACGACCGGAATGCTGATCAACATCAGCGAAATCAAAGAGCGCGCTGGCAAAATCCTGCGCGAACGTTTCGATCACAAGTTTCTGAACGAGGACAATCCTGCGTTCCGCGATCTTGCGCCCACCGCGGAGAACATCGCGCACGAACTCTACGCCGGTGTTGCGCCTCTGTTCTCCGATGTCGAAGCAAAACTGTGCGCCTGTCACCTGACCGAGTCGCCTGATCGCAGCGCCACGTACTATTCAACCGGAGCAAGTGAGGCGAATTACTGGTTCGAATTCTCGGCGGCGCGCAAAACGATTTCGCCGTTTTTGAGCGCGGAAGAGAACGCGCGGCTGTTCGGGCCGGCGACTGGAGCTCACGGACACAATTACCGCGTGCGTCTCACCTTTCGCGCGGAACGATTCGACGGCAAAACGCCGGCAGTCTCCCACGATGCAATCGACGCTTGTATCCGCGCGCTGCGCGCCGAACTCGATCACCGGTACTTGAACGAAGACGTCGTTGGATTGCAGGACCGTCCCATCACAACCGAGAGCCTGGCATTATACATCTACGAGCGCGTCAATGCGATGATACCGCTTCATCGCGTGCGTTTGCACGAACGCGCCGATTTTTTTTCCGAAGCACGGGGAGATAAAATCATTTTTCTCGGATTGCAGGTCGGATTTCATGCGGCACATCGGCTGCATGCCGCTACGCTCTCCGATGCAGAAAACGCGCGTCTTTACGGCAAGTGCAACAATCCGCGCGGCCATGGGCACGGTTATTTGACCGAAACCACTGTGGGCGGCGAGTACGATGCGCGCAGCGGAACGCTTTACGATTTTGTCGCGTTGCGGAATGCGATCACAGAATCGCTTCGGCCGTGGCAGGATCGTCATCTCGATCTCGAGACGGAGGATTTTCGTGATGCGCCGTCCACCGGAGAAAATATCGTCCGGGCGCTCTGGCAGAAGATCGACAATCGTGTAGGGCAACGGCTCGTTAGATTACGTTTGTGGGAAACGGCGAATAACCGATTTACGTTGAGACGAGCATGACGCCATGGCAGGGACGGATCGCCGAGCCGTCCGGCGCGCCCGGCGGTCGCGCCCTACCATTTTCAATTCGGCGTTGGACGTTGAGCGTTGGACGTTCGACGTTTTCGGTAAGCACAGAATGAAGCGTTATCTCATTACCGGCGCGAGTCGCGGAATCGGCCGGGCAATTGCCGAGAAGCTCGCTGTAGAAGATACGGTGTTGCTTTTGCACGGACGCGATACGGTTGCTCTGGCGCAGACGCGAAAAGCCGTGGAGCCACGTTGTGCGAAAGTAATCCTCCTGGTCCACGACCTGGCCAAGGTCTCAGGCGTCTCCGACTTGATCGCGCAAGTCGGCAGCGGACCGATCGATTTGCTCGTGAACAATGCCGGTGTCGCGGTAGTGAAACCGTTTACCGAGATCACGCCAATCGAATGGGAGCAAACCGTCGGCGTGAATATTACGGCGCCGTTTCTATTAACGCAGCGCTTTGTTCCGCGGATGCCGCCGGGGTCGAGCGTCGTCAACATCCTTTCGGTCGCAGCGAAAACCGCCTTTCCAAACTGGAGCGCTTATTGCATGAGCAAGTTCGCGCTCGAAGGCTTCTCGCGATGCGTGCGCGAAGAATTGCGGGACCGCAAAATTCGCGTGATCAACGTTTATCCCGCCGCGACCGACACCGAAATCTGGGACCGGGTCGAGGGCAGATGGCCCCGCGAAAAAATGATGAGCGCGACGCAAGTGGCCGATGCAGTCGCCTTCGCCCTGGCGCGCCCGACGGACACGCTGGTCGAGAGTATCATGCTCTCGAGTCTGGCTGGAAATCTGTGATTCCTGGCGCAAGTTGCCGTCGGAAATGCGTTGTAGCCACGGCTTTGTGAGCCGTTTTTCTAGAGTGACCACCAGCAAGAAGAGACCGGCCGCAGGTCCGCACCTCGGACGGATTCGTCCCGCGGCGAACCGGTGGCTACAGAGCTCAGAATAATTCCCATGATCAAAGCGCTGCAAAGCGAACTCACCATCAACGTTGTCGCTTCGATCATCGTATCGCTGATCTTCCTGGCGACTGGATTTGTGTGGGGAAAATACAAGGAGCGGCGGCGCAAGTACGGCAGAAACCTGGAAGAGTACGATTTCTATCCGTTCACAGTTACGCGGGAAAATTTCGGCGAATTCAGCCTGAAAGATTTTCGGCTGGGCATGCATTACTTCCTCAAAAATGAAGATCATACCGCAGCGCGGCAGCTCATTTTCATTGGCGAACAAAACAACGTGCGCAGTCAGCTCGAGCCGGCTGAGCAAAAAGTTTACGTGCAGCTATTCGAGAAATATCACGGCAAAACGATCGCCGACGACACGCATGAATTCCTCGAAAACTACGGGCGCATTGTGCGGCTGATCGGCAAATCATTCCCAAACACGGGCATGGAAATTTTGCTGCATAACCTGGCTGACCCCGCGCACTCGCTTATCGCGCTCGAAAACGACGTGACCGGCCGGCATTTGCGCGACGGCACAACGAATCTGCTCATCGATCTCAAACGCCGGCAACTTCTGAGCGAAGAGAAACTGAACTACGAGCTCAACATCGGCGCGCGCAGATTCAAATGCACCACGATCCCCATCAAGCGGAAAGAATTTGGGATCGTCGGCGCGATCTGCATCAACGTAGATGCGAACTATATCACCGAGGAAGTCTTGAAAGATCGGCAGCGCATCGAGAATTGGTTCGCAAACTTTTGCCGTACCGATATGCAAGTGGACGAGAACATTCTGAGTAAGGACGAATACGCCAAGGCGTTGAAGGGCAAACGCCATTTCAAAGATGAAACGGTTTGAAATCAATCGCGCTTAAACGTGTCATTCCGAGCGAAGTCGAGAATGGAACGGTTGGGGAAGCCGCGACATAGACGGGAAGAACGGAGGTTGAGCGAACGGGAGATGAGCGAATAAATCTCTCAAATGAATTCGAGAGATGTCTCGACTCCGCTCGACATGACAAAAGGCAGGGATGAATACGCCAAGGCGCTCAAGGGGAAACGCCACTTCAAAGATGCGTGATGAACCCTCACCATCGCGAAGCGCGGGTGAGGGTTCCAACTATTTTGGCGAGGCGTGCAGCGCCGCTTGGTATTCGGGCCTCTTGTGGTACTCGACTAAACGGAATCCCCAGCTAATCAGTGTTGAGAGGTCCTTGGTCTTGGCCTTCTTCTCGTTTAGGAACTTTTCGATCCTGGCCTTTAATTCCGGCTGTTTGTCGGTTGTGTCGAGGATCTCAAAGATTTCCATCGACAACAACCAGTCTTCGGGATGTTCGGCCTGCTGCGTTTCCCAAATCTCACCGAGCCGTTCGTAGCCGGTTTTGCTCTCGCGAATCTTGCGCACTTGCGCGTAGAGATTCTCCAGGCGCTTCCGTTTTGCGTCGGATGGAACCTTGATCGTTCGCTCTTTGGGAACGAGCGCCACCTGGTTGTAGGCGTCCTTGTCTGCCGCGCCGTTAAAGACCGAACTGATTCGTTCGCCGACTGCCATGTCATACGTGCCCCAATCGGGATCGAACAAAACGCACTCGCCGTATTTCGCGCTGCAATTTGAGAATGTGATCAGCAGTAATTTCCCGTCGCGACGCAAGATTTTCTCGACCTTGCCTGAAACTACGATGCCGCTGACGAACTCGACCTTCGCTTTCTTGCCCTCGACAATTCCGAGCGCATGCAATTGATCGTTGGTGAGCGACTCGGGCGATGTCGATGTTTGTTTCCATTTCCCGCTGGGCGAACCGAACCCCTCCTTGTGATAATCGATGCCGTGGCCTTCGAGTTCTTTGTTGCAAACAGCCAGCGCAGCCTTGCCAGTTGTGCGCAGATAAATGGGAGAATTGTTTTTGTCCGTGATAACTTCAGTGAAAACGCCGCTGACTTGCAGGCCGGACGAATATTCACAGGTCGCGGTGTTATTACATTCGATGGCTTTGTTGATCCCTTCGAGTCCGCCGACTTGATAGGCCATCTTGCTTGCAAATTCCTCCAGCACGTCCTTCAAGTGCTGAAAGTCGCGGCACACGAAGAGCTGCGGCTGGCGGGTCGTGATATCGAATGCGTAATTCTGCGCGTCGATGGAGTAGGGGATCTTCTTCACCGCCGGCTCGAGACACGAGACCGATTCGCCGATCGATGAAAGCAATCCCGCGCCGTAGATTTTTGGATTCTCGAGTGTGCCGATGAGACCGTATTCGACCGTCCACCAGTGCAACCGCGAGAGCAGCGCCATTTCGGAAGGCTCGCCCAAGGTTTTTTGTCGGTGCTCCACCAGCTTTTGCGCTTCCTCGACTTCTTCCGGATCCGCGTTTGGCCGCTCCTTCAAAATCGACAAGTGCCGGATCGCTTGATACAGCTCGAAATCTTTTTTGGATGACATCGCCTTCGCGCCGACTTCGCCGAACCGCTGCAAATACTTCGAGTATTCGCGATCGACAATGATCGGCGCGTGACCCGCGGCCTCATGCACAATGTCAGGCGCGGGCGTATATTCGATGTGGTGGATCTGGCGCATGTCGCACGCGATCACCAGCACTTTGTAAGCCTGAAATTCCATGAACGCAGCCGGCGGGATAAACCCGTCCACGGCCACCGCGCCCCAGTCAATTTTTGCGAGAATATCGTTCATCTCTTCGATGCGCGGGATGCGTTCGAACGAGATGCCGGTGTTAAGCAGACCCTTGAAGTAAACTTTGTGCGCGTACTCGCGCAGGAAAAAAATATTCTGCCGCATGATGAACCTCCATACGGCATGATCGACCGGCGTGTAATCGTCGTAACGCTGATCGACCGCGAATTGTAAAAGATGCTTTGGGGTCGCGGCGACCGCCGCATTGCTATAGCTGATACCGCTTTGATCTTTCATCGGGCAACCTCCTCCTTGGGCGAATATAACTTATGGCTCCACGTAAAGTAGCGCAAGCCTCCGGCTTGCGAATCCCTTCAAGGAATGACGGCTTCCCAGCCGTCATGTCCCTCGGCGGCTGGGAAGCCGTCGCTCCTTGGCGACCCAAGCGAGACGCATGCGCTACTTCCCTCGTGCGCGAATTGCGCGTTTCGTGATCCAGACGATCACGACAATCGCAACCACCCACGGCGCGAGGAACGCAATCGCCACGCCGATCATGCGCAAACTCCACATGATGGCACTTGCGCTTTGCGCAAGTGTGCGCCGCAGCGTAGCGAGCAAACCGCTCTCGTGCGAAACGATGTTGCCCTGGCTGTAAACCTGGATGGAGATATCAGCAGGCGCGTTGGCTTCGTCGATCTGTGCGCCGGTGCGGTCCTGGCGTTGCACACTGACGTTTTCAACTTTGCCGAGCGAGTTGAGCGATTGCATCAGCACCGAGTAATTTTTCATCGGCATGCGCAGTGAGAGGTTGGCGAATTCGCGGCCATCGGGGTCGCGGCTAAAAGTCGAGTTGCGAATGCGTCCGCCTTCTTTCTCAGCCAGAACACGAAGCTCCTTTGCCTTCTCATCCACCGAAGAGGTGCGGATGCGCAGACTGGTCTGCTGCAAGGCTTGCTCCTGTTCTTCGCGCGAAATGGTGATGTTGAGTTCCACCTTATCGCGCTTGGTCTTCGCATTTTCTGACATGCCAGTGCCGCCTTGCGCAACGCGTTCCGTTTGCGTTTGGAAATTTTCTACCCGTCCCAAGCCTTTTACCCGAGCGATCACAGCGTCGCTTTCTTCCGGCGCGATTAACACGCTCACTTGTGCTGAGATGCGTCCTGAGTAATCACGGTTCAGTTGGGCGTTTGTAATCTGCACTTTCTGTGACGTCAGGCTTTTAACGTCATTATAAATCTTCTCCACATCCGGCGCATAAAGGGCTAGCTGGGAACGCTCCTTGAGCAGGAACGCAGCGGGTTCCTCCATGTCTTTCTCGGCGAGCGAAATTGTCACCGTGGCGAACTGCACCTGCGAATCCCAGTATTTCAATTCGCCCTGCATTTTCTCGATGTCTTCGCGCACGCGACCGAGTTCCCTCTCCACCTGGAGTAAATCGGAAACCTTGCCGGTCTTTGTCTTCAGCATGTCGATCAACCGTTGCTCCATCACATGCGCATTCTTCAGTCGCGCATCGGTGTCGAAATATGCCTTCGTGACGTCCTCGGTCCCGAGTGTCTGGTTCTTCAGTTCGCCAAGACCGCGAACTTTTTGGAGAAAGTGATCCAGATTCTCGGGCAGGACTTTGACGACCACTTGACCGCGTAATTTTCCATTTGCCTGTTTCTGCGAATCTGTCGTTGCAACATAGCCGTGTTCCTCATTCGCAAACGCGGTGATCTTCTGGACTGCATTATCAAAGCTGACGATCTCCAGTTCGACAGTCGCGTTGCGAACCAGTTTGCGATTTGCCAGCTCTGGAGCGGGCGTTTCCGCCGGCTTCGGTGCCGGCTCCGCAGCGGTCGGAATATTCGATCCTGTAACAATCGTCCGCTCAGCTTGAGCAAAACTTTCAGTTTTGTTTTTGGCTTCCTTTGCTAATGACGATGCTGGCGTACTGGGCGCGAAGCCTCTTGCTCGCCCCGCGGCTAGTTCATCTGATTCCGCCAAGGTCCCGGCTTGAGCCGGTTGGGACGGAGCGACTCGTGATTGTGGTGCGGCAGGTTGTGCCTGGACGTAGCGTTCGCGATCGCGCACCGCGATCATGTTTTCCCCGGTGATCATGCGACCCACTTGAACCAGCGTCAGGAGGATTGCAGCGACGGCTGCGATCTGCACCGCGCGCATGTGCATCAGATCGGCGAGCAACTTCGCGAATCCGCTTCGTTGCGGAATGCGATTACGGAATTCAGCTAGCATGCGCTGTTCGAACACCGGATCCGGTTTTTCCTGAGCGAGAGTTTCTTCGAGGATTTTGTTCATAAGCTTTGTCGCCTGATGAGTTTTTCGGCAACCAGCGCAATCGACGAGGTGCGTGTGAAGCGCGCTGCGTTCGTCCGCTGAGAGCTCGCCGTGAAGATCGGCGACCAGCCAGTTATCAATTTCGTTGTGAACGGTTGCCATACGTTTAATCCATTGAAACGAGAGCGGGACGAAGTTGTTTGCGCATGGAAGCGAGAGCGCGGCCGAGAATGCCGCGCAGCGCGCCGTTGGTTAGGCCAAGCGTATTTTCAATGCTGCGATAATCCATCTCTTCGAAATAGCGCAGGGTAAGCGCAGCGCGATGGAGCTCCGGCAGCGCGGCAAGTGCAGAATGCAGCTGTTGATCTACAGCAGTTGTGTCGATCGGTTCCATTCCGCTTATTTCGACTGTTTCGTGAGCGAAAGGAACAGTTCGGCGTCTTCGCAAGACGTCATGTGCGCGATGTCGGGCAATGGCCGCCAGCCAGGCTGGGAATTTTTCCGGCTCGCGCACGCGCCAGCGCGTTTTCCAGGCTTTGACCAGCGCGTCTTGCACGACGTCTTCGGCTTCTTCGCGATTTTGCAAAATGCCGTAACCGATTGCGAAAAGTGTTCGACTATGCGTGCGAATAATCATCTCAAATGCCTCTCGATCGCCGTGAATGGCCGCCCGGTATTGTTCGCGTTCGCTGGCATCCATTGTTTGGTCGATCTAAAGCCTAGACGTTCGAACAGGCGATTCCGCGCGAATTTTTTTTGGCAAAATCTGGTAGGGCCCGCTCGCCGAGCGCGCCGGACGGCCCGGCGGTCCGTCCCTACCTAGAAGATAATTACCGTATTCCCGACGCTCACGAGATCTTTCACTCGCGCGGCGTCCCAGTTTGCAAGGCGAATGCAACCGTGGCTTGCGGCGCGGCCAATGGTCTCGGGATTGTTCGTGCCGTGAATGCCGATACCCGGCTTGTTCAACCCCATCCAGAGAACGCCGACCAGATTGTTCGGACCGGGCGGGAGATTGTAATAGTTTTCTGTGCGCACACCGTAATTGAGCATGCCTTCATCGTAACGGAACCACGGCCAGACGGTCGCGCCGAGAATTTTCCATGTCCCCACCGGCGCGGGCAGCGTCTTCGATCCGGGCGTAATTGGGAACACACAGACGAGCTGGTCGTGGTCGAAGACCTCGAGCAGATGTTCATACGTGTCCACGAAAACTTTGCGCGTGGCGAACGCAGGATTCTCAGGGAGCTTGCCCTCGGTGAATTTCTCAACTTCAAAGGGTAAAACGTTCGGCACCTTCAGAGTTTCGCCTGGCTGAAGATGCTCCCAGTTTTTCCCCGGATTCAGCTTTTGGATGTACGACTCCGCAGAATGAAAGCGTTCGGCCACGAATTCCAGCAGCGACGTGTAAGGCAGCCATTTCAATCTCGCCTGCTCGGCGTGGCTGCTCGGGACATCTCCGATCAATTTCAGGTCTTCGTCCTTGATTGTGTACGTTGTATAGGTGACCGGCACCTGATCGAGCATCCACTGATCGACTGCGCCAGTCTTTGGCATCGCCTGCGCGTGCTTGTACGAAATGAGCGCTTTCCGGAAAAATTCGCCCATCTTTCCGTCGATCTTGCCCGGACCGAAGTCGCTGTTGTCCAAAAAAATCTGCAACCGCGTCGCCGTCTCCTCGTCGTAGTTAGGCAACGCCACAGGATAAACTCTCGGCGGCGGAGTAGATTGCTCCTGGGCAAATGCGAGCACGACCATGAAAGCGGATGCGAGAACGAGCAAAACGAATTTCATCGGCGGAAGTTATGCGCTGTGAAGGCACGTTCCGCAAACACGCATTGGTTTCGAATCGGGCGAGCCACCGAAGTTTCGACAACAGTCCCTCAGACCTTTGCTCCAGGCCTAACCTGGCAAATTGTGAGGAAGAATTAATCGTTCAAATCGAGGCGGGCCAGCCGCATTTTTAATAAGCTTTTCGGGAACTTCGCTACGCGATTTCCGTAGAAAAAGATACGCCGATCGTGCGAGGTTATGTCCTGCAAATATTTTCGTAAAACACGCAATTAAGCGATTGCAATGGCCAAGGCAAAGTTGTTATGCTCGCGACCGGTGAAAAACGGCGCGGCAGTTCGAGCGGGGAGAAAACCCTGCAGGGTCGTTGTGGTTGCAGACACTTGTGTCAGTGAGCAGGGAATGGCCGCAATCGTCGGACGCGACAAGCGCTATCAAGTTTGCGGCGGCGCGCATGGTTTCTTTGACGCCGGCGAACTGATCCGGAAACATCAGCCCGATGTTCTCCTGATTGAGCCATTCCTGGAAGATCGTGACGGCATCCGCTGGATCAAAGATCTGGCGACGGAATTTCCCCGCACTCGTATCCTGATTGTATCGCGTCAATCTGAACGCGTCTATTCGGAGCGCGCACTACAAGCGGGCGCGGCCGGTTACTGGATGAAAAACGGATCGGCAGTTGAACTATTGCGTGCAGTGGAAACTGTTGCCAGGGGTGAGATCTACATAAGCCCATTGATTACGTCGCTGGCCGTCCAGAGGTTCGCCCGTCGCGCCGATCTGCCACATGGTGTGGACGCGCTCAGCGATCGCGAGATGGCGGTGTTTGCACTGATTGCTGCTGGACGCAGGCCGGGAGAGATCGCGAAAAAGCTCGGGATTAGCCGCAGGACAGTGGAGACGCATTTTGAGCATATCAAATTGAAACTCCGCTATCCTGACGCTCAAGCGCTCAAGCGCGGCGCGCGCGAGTTGTTAGGCGCAGCAACCTCATCGATGTGAGTGAACAGTTTGCCCGGCTGCGACTGGCCTCAGCGTCTCCAGAAAATACCAACCGACACCGCTGCTTTGCCGTTCGTAGAACCGGAAACGGGCGAGAAGATCGGATTCGGCCAGGCTAAGTATTCGAAGCCTCACGCAAGCTTCGCTGCCTTTTCGCGAACTCGTTTCTTTGCGTCCTCCCAATCGCTAAACTACGCCCTTCCAAACTTCGCGGCGTGCGCCGCCTCGCGCAGCGCCTGCTCGTGCCCAAGCCGGAGATTCAAATCGATCTTCGTCTTGCGAGAGGTCCGCCCAGATCGCCTCCATCGCGCGGAGTTTCTCGTCGCGGGACATCCGTTTTAGAGGAGAACAATTGACATGAAATGCCGATAAACCTCGAACTCGTCATGGCAAGCGTACGCTCTTCACCACCGGCTTCATCGTTTCTGCACGGCGCGAGCCAATTGTTAGGCGCAAGTACCAGTACGAGGCAAAGTTCCTACGAGCTAAGTGGACGCAATTAGCTTTGACGCGGCGTTCGCTGCGGCTGTGCGGTTCTCAACACCCAGTTTCTGGTAAACATGCTCGAGATGCTTGCTTACCGTCGCCGTCTTGGAACCCAGGATCACTGCGATTTCGCTGCTCGCCTTACCGCGCGTTACCCACAACAGAACTTCAGCTTCTCTCAAGGTCAGGCCCGCGGAAACTAATCGCGTTTTCAAAATTGTGTCGCTCGTTTCTTCCAACAGAAGACTACAAGTGCCATCGGCGTCGCGCCGGGCGAGGCTCACAACGAGGCGCACGGCGTCACGTTCGATTTCGAACGGACCGGTTTTCTGACCTACACCAGCGGGCTTCAGCAACCAATGAGTAAGTTGTGGCGGCAACTGAGTCGGCTCCGCGGAGAGATCGAAATACTTCTGAAGAAGGTGAACAGCAGCGGCGCTTGCGTATTCGATCGCACCGTCCTCGCCCGCGATGATACAGGCTCGGGTCATCCCCGTCATGGCGCTGGTAATCCGCGCGAGCGTCAGCGCGTTCGCATACGCCTGCATCAGGTGCGGACGCAGCAGAGTGAGCAACTGCCGATCATCTTCCGAGTAATCTCGCCCGGCGCAGTTCCACCCAAGAGCGATCTGCCCCTTAGGAAGCGGAAACGCAAAGCCTATTTGATGTTCGCATCGCAGCGGGTGAAAAAACTCGTTGTAGAGCGTGGTGCGACGCCACTTCTGTTGGCTGGTGAAATCCGTGATCTTCAGTGGCTCCGCCGAGCCGGTGCGCGTCACGTACTCAACGGCTGGATGCTCATGGGTAAATTCCAGTCCGAGCGACAACAGAAAGTTAGTCGATTCTGCGGGCAGTTCCGGCTCGCAATGGAGCAGCTTTAGCACTCCGTCCGGTCCGAACTCGTTGTAGGCAAAACAGTCGCACCTGACGAGTGAACCAAGCGCTTCGAACACGCGGCGCGGAAAGCTATCAAGGTCGCTCACTCGGTAAAGCAACTGAATGCTGTTTGAAAACGCCCGCAGATCTTTATGTCTGAGCCGACGCGCCATACTCGAGGCCGCCCATCGTAGCCGAGTATCCTCCGCCAGGCGAGTAAAAGATTGCGCCCGGATGCGTCATTACGGGCATCTCGTGCCTTTAGCGCCGAAGGCGCGCTCTCACCACTAGCCTAGGGCAACGCCCCAGGACTCGTGAAACGAAGAAAAACCGCCAGCGCTGAAAGCGCGATTCACTTTCTGGGCCAATTCGATGCATGATTGGCCATGCCCCAATCACTCAGCAAAGTCATCCTTCACATTGTCTTTAGCACTAAGAATCGCGAGCCTTGGCTCGGTTCCGACGTGGGGCCCCGCATGCATGCTTATCTGGCGACGATCTGCCGCGATGTTGGCGCCGAACTTGTGCACGTCGGCGGTGTTGCTGATCACGTTCACGTTGTGACGACGCTGCCGCGAACTTTTTCTCAGGCTCAATTGACCGAACAGATAAAGAAAACCTCCTCCAAATGGATCAAGGCACTTGGCGCTCGCTATCGCGGCTTTTTCTGGCAGCGCGGATATGGTGCGTTTTCAGTAAGCCCGAGTCAACTCGAGGCCCTGCTGCAATATATCGAGATGCAACCACAGCATCATCGCACTCGCAGCTTTCAGGAGGAATACCGGGAGTTGCTGCGCAGGCATGGCATCGATTTCGACGAGCCATACGTGTGGGATTGAGACACTGAATCGCGCTTTCCTGTTGCCATGAATCCTGGGGCGCTGCCCCAGGCTGATGGCTATGCTGCGCCGTTGGCGCTGAATATTTAACGCAGCGCTAGCCGACAATTGGCGCTACCTACGTAATACTGCGTATTTACTGGCACGGCGTGGGGCTCGCATGCTGTTGCCCATGACAAAGCCGGCTCGTGCCGCGCCGAAGCCAGTTCGCGCGGTGATAGTCGGGGAAACGTGTGTGAGTGAACAGGGACTGCCCGTAAATCAGGCTCCGTGTGGTGGAATTTTGCAATCGGCGGGGATGATCGCGGCTCCTGAAAATTCTCTTCTTTTGTCGCGAACTTCGCTACGCCATTTCCGTAGAAAAAGATGCGCGGCCGATCGTGTGGGTTATGTCCTACAAATATTTTCGTAAAATACGCAATTAAGCGATTGCAATGGCCCAGGCAAAGTTGTTATGTTCGCGACCGGTGAAAAACGGCGCGCCAGTTCGAGTGGGCAGAGAACCATGCAGGGTCTTTGTGGTGGGGGACACGTGTGTCGGTGAGCAGGGAATGGCCGCGATCGGGCGCGACAAGCGGTAATCGAGCGATACATGTATAACCGGCAAACTAGCGAGGTGGACCGCACGGAAGTATTCGCGACCACACAGTGGCAGTTGGTATTGGATTGTTGCGAAGCCGACTCTCCAGTAGCAGAAGCAGCGCTAGCCGAACTCTGCAAAATTTACTGGCGCCCGATCTATTTCTACATTCGGCGCCGCGGCTATGGCGTCGAAGATGCCGAAGATTTGACCCAGGATTTTTTCGCTCACATTCTGTCGAAGCAGTGGCTCGATCGCGCTGATCCAAAGCGCGGTAAGTTTCGTGCGTTCCTTCTGACTTCGCTCAAACGCTTCCTGGTTGATGCAAATGAACGCGCGAAAAGGCAGAAACGCGGCGGTTCCGTTGCTTTCATTCCATTTGACGAAGTAACCGCGGAGCTACAATACATTGCAGGCGAGAGAAACCAGCCTAGTCCCGAAGCGACTTTCGACGCGCATTGGGCGGCTTCCGTCGTTCGGGAAGCGCTGAAGCGATTGGGCGAAAGGTACCAAAGCGAAGGTAAAGAATCGATTTTCCGCGCTCTGAAACCGTTCCTTGCCGGAGAAGTGGGAATGTCAACGAACCAGCTGGCTAATTCACTCGGACTCGCTGCTTCTGCGGTGAAGACACTTCTTTACCGAATGCGCCAGCGCTACGGCGAACTGCTGCGCGACGAAGTGGCAAGGACACTGACCGACCCAAACGACGTTGACGCGGAAATCAGCTACCTCTGTTCGATTGTCTAAAAGCCATCTCATAAACAAAAAAATGCGGGTTTTGGTAGGGCGCGACAGCCGGGCGCGCCGCATGGGGCGGACGGCCCGGCGGTCCGTCCCTACCATTTATGAGATAGCTTCTAATGCTATCGGCCTAATAAAGCATAGAGAATGACGTCAACTACAGGAAACGCAGCTGAAAGGTGTCCGGGATGCGGCCGGCCGGTCGATCCAGCCAGTGGATGCGTTCACTGCCTTCTTCAACTGGGGAAAAACGCAAATGATTCCACCTCGTTTGGCTCGGCCACGCCCTATGACCACTACCGTATTGTCACTCACAGCGATGGATCGCCGGCTGAGATCGGACGCGGTGGGATGGGAGTGACATACAAAGCATTCGATAAGGACCTGCGCCGTTATGTTGCCCTGAAAGTAATTCATCAGCGGCTGCTCGCGGATTCATCGATGCGCGAGCGATTTCTGCGCGAAGCCAGGCATGCCGCGCAATTACGACATCCAAACATTGCCTCCGTGCTTCACCTTGGAACCAGTGCCGAGCAGTGCTTCTATACAATGGAATTGATCGAAGGTGAAAATGTGGAGCAACTGGTCCAACGCGCTGGTCCCCTGGAACCGGTATTGGCGCTGCGTATCGTGTCGCAAGTCGCCGCTGCGCTCACTGCGGCGGCAAAGCTTCGCCTCGTTCATCGCGACATCAAGCCGAGCAATCTTATGCTGGTTCGGACCGAAGCCGGCGAGCTACTCGTCAAGGTAATCGACTTCGGCATCGCAGTGTCGTTGGACAATAAAATGGTCGAAGAAGATGCAACGCGCAAAGGCACAACTGGCACCTTGCAATTCGCCAGTCCGGAGCAGTTGCGTCACCAGCCGGTCGATGTTCGATCCGACATTTACTCGTTAGGCATGACGCTCTGGTATATGCTCGCTGGTCGTCCCGCATTTACCGGCTCGAAGAGCCAGATCATCAACGGTCAGCTCACGTCTCGGCCCCCTTTTGATCAGTTATCAGCGCCACTGTGCGTTCTCCGTCTGCTGGAACGGACGCTGGAAAAAGATCCGGGCAGACGATTTAGCACTTCCGCCGAAGTGCAACGTGCCATCGCTGAATGCCTCGACCTGCTCGGCCCGACGCGGCAGACTGCTACCCCTGGTAAAAAACTCCGCCGCAACACGCTTATCGCGACTGGAGTCGTAGCCGCGCTTCTTGTCGTGGCAGGGACTTACAAGCTTCTGTATGTGAACCGCAGTCCGAGTGGGCCCTCTGTGCAGTCGATTGCCGTCCTTCCTTTTCACGCGCTCGATGGCGCCGCGCAGACCGCGCTGGTAGGCGAGGGTATTCACGACGAAGTCCTGGCCAGCCTGGCGCGACATCCTAATTTGAAAGTCATCTCTTATGGCTCGGTGGTTGATCCACGATTAGTCAACATGTCCCCAGCCCAGAAAGGCGAAACCCTCGGCGTTAAAACATTGCTCGAAGGAAGTCTCCAGCACGTGGGCAACGAATACCGCGTAAACACTCACTTGGTCCATGCGCCAACCGGCAGAACGCTCCACGCGGAAACCTATCAAGCTGGCGATGACGATCTATTTGGTCTGCAAAGTCGCGTTGCCCGCGGCATGACCGAAGCATTAGGTTTGCGGAGCGAGGAACAGGAGCACGAAACTGCACCCACCGAAAACATCCGCGCGTACGAATTGTATCTCCAAGCCCGCGAAGTCGAGCGACAGCCGGAGAACGAAATGGGAACAAATGCGCGCAAAGCAGCTGATCTATACGAGCGAGCGTTATCGCTGGATCGGAACTTTGTTTTGGCTGAGGTCAGGCTGGCTTATCTCTACGCGCGCCTTCACTG
>QHQA01000012.1 GCA_003219695.1 Verrucomicrobiota bacterium | reverse complement strand
TATTAACCCAATGCCGTCGCTTCGAGGCCACCAATGCTCTGGCTAAAAAGTGCGTCCTGACCCAATGCCGTCACCTGGTTGGGATAACCCCCGCCTGGTGGCGGATCGAGGGCAAACGCACCGCCGCAGAAACGGAGGGTTGCAAACCCAATTACAAATGCTCCTCTTGCGCCAGGTGGCATTTCGGAAAACACCGCGATTTAACAGAACCTTCAGACTCTGTGACAATTTCATATATTACTCCTCCTTTTTCCTATTTCTCCGGATCAACGCTCGGTTCAGTAGTAGGATATCCGATATTTCAAATATGATTATTAAAAACTTTGAAAACTATACGAGCACCGCCGCGCCGTATTCTTGCGAAGGCGGGCTGAGCGTTGGACGTTTGCTGCAAATGAAAACCGACAAGGACAACATCCAGCTCAGCGCAGTGGAAGATCACGGTGGAATATTGACCATTCGCGGCGGCGGTGCGCGGCGCGATTGGAATGGAATCCATTACAAGCAAGGCATGTCACGGAAAAATGTGGGGACGACGAGTCTGTCAGCGAACATCGCCACAATCCCGCCGGGTGGCGTGGCATATGCGCATATCCATGTCGGTTTCGAAGTGATCCTTTACATCATCGAAGGAAAAGTGCGCCACGAATTCGGGCCGGGTCTCAAACAGGTGATTGAAAACCAAGCCGGCGATTTCATTTACATCAAACCAGGCGTGCCGCACGAAGTCTTCAACATGAGCGATACCGAACCGGTCGTGGCCTTTGTAGCCCGCTCCTCTGCCGACGAATGGGACAACATCATTCCCCACGACCGCAATCAGCCGGAATGACCCTCGCTCTAAAAGAGACTGTAGGACCCGCGCCGATGATGTCCGTCGAAGGAATACGGCGCTGTTTTCCCGCGTTGGCGCGCACTCATAACGGCTATCCGGTTGCTTATTTTGATGGCCCCGGCGGCACCCAGGTGCCGCAGATCGTCGTGCAGGCAGTGAACGATTATCTTTACCACCACAACGCCAACACGCATTGGGCCTATCCGACCAGCGAAGAAACCGACGCCATCATCGAGTCTGCCCGGAGTGTGCTGGCTGATTTTCTAAACGCGCAACCGACTGAAATCGTGTTCGGCGCCAACATGACAACATTAACGTTTCACCTCGCGCGCGCTCTCGGTCGCGGCTACGAACGCAACGACGAGATTTTAGTCACCGAGCTCGAGCACCATGCCAATATCGCGCCCTGGCGGACGCTGGAGAACGAACGCGGCGTAAAGGTGCGCATGGCGAAAATGCTCCCTGAAACCGGCGAACTGGATTGGGACGATTTTTCCCGCCAATTAACGGAACGAACAAGGTTGGTGGCGCTCGGTGCGGCATCGAACGCTCTGGGCACGATCAATGATGTGCGGCGCGCCTCGAAAATGGCGCACTCGTTAGGCGCGCAAATCTTTGTCGATGCCGTTCATTATGCGCCGCATGGGTTGATCGATGTGCGCGATTGGGATTGCGACTTTCTCGCCTGCTCCGCCTACAAGTTTTATGGCCCGCATATCGGAATTCTCTATGGCCGATACGACCTGCTCAGTTCGCTCGATTTTCCGAAATTGATCCCCGCCCCCGATTCCGCTCCGGAACGGGCGGAGACCGGCACGCAGAATCATGAAGGAATTGCAGGGGCAGCGGCGGCCGTGGATTTTCTTGCTTCGCTCGCTCCAGGTGCGACGCGTCGCGAATGTTTGCGCGCTGCGTTCGGGCAGTTGCACGAGCGCGGGGACGCATTAGTCACGCAACTCTCGAATGGTTTGCGCGAAATAGAACGCGTCCGTCTCTACGGTCCGCCACCCGGTGTGTTACGCACACCGACGATCGCTTTCACCGTGGACGGTCTCCCGTCGATTGATGTGGCGAAGAAATTGGCGGAGCGCGGCGTTTTTCTCTCGCATGGCGACTTCTACGCGATGACTGTGATCGAACGATTAGGCCAAGCTCCGCACGGAGTAGTCCGAGCGGGTTGTGCCTGCTACACCACGCCGCAAGAAATGGATCGTTTGCTTGCTGGTGTGCACATTGTAGCGGAATGCTCCTAGAAAAACGTGTTAGCGATGATCCTGCACGGGAGCGGTTCAACTTTTGGATTAGCTGTCAGATTCGTGCCGGAATAGGCGACGACCACGTCTTTGTCGCGATTGACGTAAAGCAACTGTCCCGCCCAGCCTCCCTTCGCCAGCTCGCCTTTGTTGCTTAACAAGTCCCACTGATAGGTCAGCGGCAGAATGCCATGTTCGTTAGCGCCGCTACGGCCATTGAAGATGCGCCGCACAATCTGCTCGGAGATCATATTGCGTTGCCCTGGCAATGGATTTTTTGTGAAAAGCAAACCAAATCGCGCGAGATCGCGCAACGTCGCCGCCATTCCCGCATGTGCGACCGGAAATCCACGCTCATTTTCGGCCAGCAACGCATCGTATTCCGCCCCGATCCTGCTCCAGATAAGATCGCTAATGGTGTCGGCCAAACTTTTTCCAGTTACTCGCGAAATGACTTCGCCGAGAACAGATGTGTTGCTGCTCGTGTAGGCCCAGGTTTCGCCCGGCTTACGTTCGCGCTTAAGCGTGCCGAGAAAGGCGAGCAAGTCGCCGCGTCGCACGGCCCCGGGGAGATTCGACGCGCCGCGTGACTGCCATCCAAGAGTCGCCTCCAACTGAAATTGTTTATGCGCGGGATTGCGATAAGCGTCACTGCCGTTCTCGCTGCCTTCCATGCCAGAGCGCATATCGGCGACATCGCGCAGCTGGATGCCAGCCCAGCCGCTTCCTTTTAGTTCCGGCAAATAATTTTCCACCGGCTTTCGAAGATCGATCTTGCCCTCATCTTCAAGAATCGCCAGCGCGGTCCCGACGAACGCCTTTGTCACCGACATCATCAGATGGAGATCGTTCCGTTGAATCGTAGGGTATTTCTCATAAACAATTTTTCCTCCGTGCAGGATGATGCAGCCGTCCACTGCACCGTTATCGACGAATTGCTCAAGCGTTTGCTCCGCTTCTTTCTTGTCGTTTAGCTTGAGACTGCCAATCTCGGGTCGAGCTGTTCAGGCAAATTCGCGACCGGTTCGGCGCGCCGCACGACAGCGGTCGGAAATACCTCCGAGAGATGAGTGTAAGCCCAACGCGAGAGAGGCGCTCCTTTATCCCAATTCTCCACTGTTATTTGAGCACGCGGCGATGCCGGCTTCGCGTCTCCGGCCCAACTTTTGTCGGGCAATGCGACTGCAAGGAGAATAATCAACAACAAGCAAAAGCGCATCAGTCCCACTTAACAGGAGGAAATGAAATGTCGAGCCAAGCCCCCTGCGTGCTCAGTCGAGGCGGATGATCTTGCCGCTCCATTCGGCCTTTGTCAGGATCATTGGATGAAGCATCTTCTTCTGACTTTGCTTTTCCCTATGACGTTAACAGCTCAGACTATGCAGCAATTGACTGAACAGTTGGGTAAAACCATCCTTTACGGCGACATCGCGCTTTCTCCAGATGGCACGCATGTCGCCTGGGTGCAGTCAACCACCGCGACAACAGCAAAGCACACTTACGTCCGCGGAACTTCAGGCAATGCGCCGGCAATGATGATTAAAATTCCGACTACTGGCGAAAGGACAGATTTCGATCCCGCCTGGTCTCCCGATTCAAAAACGCTCGCAGTGTTTTCCAGCGGGGATGAGAAGGAGCAACGGCAGCTTTGGCTGGTAAATGCAGATGGTTCCAATCCGAAAAAAGTCACGGACCTAAAAGGATACGCGGCGCGTCCGCGTTGGTCACACAATGGAAAACAGATTGCGTTCCTCTACATCGAAGGCGCCGGTGGTGGCGGCCCGTTAATGGCCGCACCGACCACGCTTGGCGTCATCGACACTGCAATTCATAATCAGCGGGTCGCTCTTCTCGACGTTGCCAGCGGACAGTTACGCCAGGTTTCACCGCCGAATCTTCATATTTACGATTACGATTGGTCGCCGGACGACAAGACATTCGTCGCCACGGCGGCGCCAGGGCCGGGCGATAACAATTGGTGGGTCGCGCAGATTCACACGATCGACATCGCGAAGGGCAATGCCACATCCATCTACAAACCTTCTCTACAAGTCGCGGTTCCGCGCTGGTCGCCGGACGGCAAGTCCATTGCATTCATCGAAGGTTTGATGAGCGACGAGGGATTTCATGGCGGCGACCTGTTCACTATGTCCGCCAACGGCCGCGACGTGCAGAACCGTACGCGAGGTCGCAGGAGCTCCGTGAGTTCGCTCTTTTGGCTAACGCCGGACCGCATCCTTTTCACCGAGATCGTCGGCGGCGGAGGTGCGATTTCTGAATTAACGCTCGCCAATAATTCGGTGCGCACAATCTGGAAAGACGCGGAGGCTCTGCACGCGTTCGGTAATTTCCCCGACTTTGCTGTTTCAAACGACGGCAAATTTGCCACGGCGGAGCGTACCAGTTTTGAAACGCCACCGGAACTCTGGGCTGGACCGATCGGTGAATGGCAGCAACTGACGCGCGATAACTCGGGATTGTCAGCGACATGGGGCAAAGCCGAGGACCTTGAGTGGAGCAATGAAGGCTTCAACATTCAGGGCTGGCTTTTACCGCCGGGGAAAGTGGAGTCTGGGAAAAAATATCCCATGGTCGTTCTTATCCACGGCGGCCCCGCAAGCGCAACGACGCCGGAGTGGCCGGCTTCATTTGGGATGTCGCGCGCCATTATCGCCGCTCTGTCGTCGCGAGGTTACTTCGTGCTGATGCCGAATCCTCGCGGCAGCTACGGCCAGGGCGAAGATTTCACCCGCGCCAACGTGAAGGATTTCGGCGGAGGCGATCTTCGCGACGTCCTCGCCGGAGTCGATGCGGCGATAAAAAAATATCCGATCGATGCCGAGCGCCTCGGCGTGACCGGTTGGAGTTACGGCGGCTTCATGACCATGTGGACTGTCACCCAGACGGATCGTTTCCGTGCCGCAGTCGCAGGCGCTGGCATCGCCAACTGGCAAAGTTACTATGGCCAGAACCTGATCGATCAATGGATGATTCCGTTCTTTGGCGCGTCGGTTTACGATGACCCGGCCGTTTACGAAAAAAGTTCGCCAATCCACTTCATCAAGAACGTGAAGACTCCAACCTTGGTCATTGTCGGCGAGCACGACGCCGAATGTCCTGCGTGGCAGTCCTACGAATTCTGGCACGCGCTAAAGACGCTCGGTGTGCCAACGCAGCTCATCATTTATCCCGGCGAAGGCCACCTCTTCATCGAACCCAAGCACCAGGCCGATCGAATGGAGCAGACCATCGCGTGGTTCGACAAATATTTGAAGTAGCTACATTGTCATCCCGAGCGGAGTCGAGGGATCTCTGGAACAAATCAGGTGCCGAGGCAAAGCTTCAACAACTGAAGCGCTCAAGTTCTATAGTCGGGTTTCTGCTCTCCTCCGTTGCTCAGAGATTCTGAATTCGCAGTTGGACGTTGAGCGTTGTGCGTTGAACGTGTGCTTCTAGCATTGCTTCATGCCGAGGTATCTTGTCATCAGCACGAGCGGGAATCCCGACAGCAACAGCCGCCGCATGGGGCGCGTCGCGTTTGAGCATCTGCAAAAGCGAAAAGTTGATTGCGATTGGATCGACATCCGTGAAATGGATCTGCCACTCTGCGACGCCGATAAATGTTATGGCATGCCCGGCTCGCGAAAATTGCGGGCGGCCATTGAACACGCCGACGGCATCCTCGTCGCGGCGCCGGTATATAATTACGATGTCGCCGCCGCGGCGAAGAACATGATCGAGCTCAGCGGGAGCGCCTGGGAAGACAAAATCGTCGGCTTCCTTTGCGCGGCCGGAGGCACAACCAGTTACATGTCGGTCATGGCGTATGCCAACAGCCTGATGCTCGATTTTCGTTGCGTGATTATTCCGCGGTTCGCCTTTGCCACGGCCGACGCGTTCGACGGCGAGCGCATCACCGACAAGAAAATCACGCAGCGAATCGAACAAGTCGCCGAGGAACTCGTTCGCTTCACCAAAGCGCTCCGCGGCTAGCCTGCGCGCATTTCAGCTTTTTGGTTCCGGAGCCACTCGCAACACGATCTTGCCACGCGTGTGACGCGTCTCGATTTGCTGCTGCGCCCTGGCAGCTTCGGCTAACGGAAAAGTTTGCGACACGATTGGCGTGACCTTGTTCGCCTCGATCAACCGCGTCAGTTCCTCGAGAACGTTTGCATCGGGATGCGCCATGACTCCCGAACAGCGAATGCCGCGTTTGTCGCACTCGGCCGGCTCCGGATCGCCAGTGATTGAAACAATCATGCCGCCCTTCTTCACGATGCCATAGGATGCGGGGAGCGTATCTGCACGAACACAGTTGAGGACAACATCGACATACTTCACGACGTCTTGGAATTTCGTCGTGGTGTAATCAATCGGCTGATCCACCCCGAGTTGCTTGAGCAAATCCTGGTTTGCGCTCGAAGCAGTCGCGATCACCTTCGCGCCCTGCGCTTTCGCAATTTGCACCGCAAAAGATCCAACCCCGCCGGATCCGCCATGAATCAGCACAGTCTGTCCCTTGTCGATCTTCGCAGTGTCGATAAGTGCTTGCCAGGCCGTCGTCGCCGCTAATGGAACCGCGGCAGCCTTCTCGAAATCAATGTTCTTCGGTTTGAGCGACATCTCGCCCTCTTTCGCAATCGCAAACTGCGCGTAACCGCCGCCGCGCATAATCGACAGGTACGCATAAACCGCATCGCCAGCTTTGAACTTCGTTACCCGGGCTCCTGTTTTCTCGACTACGCCCGCGATATCATAACCAATGATCTCCGGACGTTTGTCGAGTCCTCTCTTCGAGAGCATCCCCTGCCGCGCGTACGCATCCACCGGATTGACTGAGGCTGCGATGACACGCACCAGAACCTCGTCATCTTTCGGCTCCGGTCGCGGCACCTCTTCCAATTTTAATACTTCCGGCCCGCCGTATTCGCGCAGCACCACGGCTTTCATCAGCGGCTCCGTTGCAGCATGCGCAGAAAAACCGGCGCGAGCCGCGAACACAATTACCGTCAACGCTCGTAAAATTCGCATGTTGCTCATCGTCATTAACCTGAACAGAAGATCGCCAAGAAAACAAAGAAGATTTTGCGGGTCAACTTCGCTATCTTGCTTTTATTGCCGCCAGAATTATTTGCCGATTAGAATCAAAATGCCGGCGACAATCGCGACAATGTAGAGCAAAAAAATCGCCGGCCCGAGATGCAAGCCGAATCCTAACATGCCATCCACAATCAAGTAAACTGCGAGCAGAAACATGCCGATATTCTTAGTGGTTTTCATGGCGCCAATATTTTTTGGAATCCGAACAGAAGGCAACAACAAAGAAGAATTTTGATAATCCTCGTTAACTTCGTTTCCTTCTGTTCGTGACGGGTCTACTCATCGAAGCGCGGGAGGAAATCTGGTCACTAAAGGAAGTATTCCGGATTTCCCGCGGCAGCCGCATGCAAGCGCGGGTCGTAGTGGTGACCGTGAGCGATCGCGAGCACACTGGACGCGGCGAAGGTGTTCCAATTCGTCGTTATAATCAGGGCACGGAGTCGGTGTTAGCGCAGATATCGTCGGTCAAAGCCGAGAAAAATTTGGATCGAGATAACCTGCAGCAGTTATTGCCTGCAGGAGCGGCACGCAACGCGCTCGATGGCGCGTTGTGGGACTTGGAAGCAAAACGCTCCGGCAAACGCGCTTGGGAATTGGCGAATATCCTGATCGTCGATCAAGTCGTAACGTCGTTCACGATCAGTCTCAATACGCCCGACGCGATGCGCGCCGCAGCGAAAGCGAATGCGAACGCTCCCATTCTGAAACTGAAACTCGGTGGCGACGATGCCGATCTTGCGCGCGTCGAAGCCGTGCGCGAAGCCGCACGTGCGGCGCGTCTGCTGATCGACGCAAACGAATCGTGGTCACCTGAGCACTACCTGGAAATCGTGCCGGCACTAAAAAAGTTAGACGTCGAACTGATCGAGCAACCTTTCTCCGCCAATGCCGATGAAGTCCTCGAAACTCTTGATCATTCCATTCCGGTGTGCGCCGATGAGAGTTGTCACACGACCGCCGATCTTCCGCGCCTAACGAATCGCTACGAAGTCATCAACGTGAAGCTCGACAAAACCGGTGGACTAACCGAAGCGCTGCGCCTCTGCGAGCGCGCGCGAGAAAGCGGGTTCAAATTGTTGATCGGCTGCATGGTCTGCACATCATTAGGGATCGCTCCCGCTCGCCTACTGGCCAGCGCCGCCGATTGGATCGATCTTGACGGCCCATTGCTTCTCGCCCGCGATCGCGAGAATGGGCTCAGTTATCAGAACGGAAAAATCGGGATGCTGTCGCGAGAACTTTGGGGTTAACACACGTAACAAAGTCGCCTGCGCCGCTCGAAAAATGCCAAGGGACTAGATGCGATCTCATTTTCTTCCCATCGTGGCGGCAAAATTACTCTACAGACTCGGCTCGCTATTGCGGTAGTATCGCCAGCCGGAATGAACCAGCGCGCACAGGAAATCGCTTCCAGTCTGCCGTCCGACTTGGATGCACTGCCACGGCTTGGCGGATTTCGATTACGCGGCATCGAGATGACGCGTCTGGAAACTTTTATCGACGCAGCGTTTGCCTTCGCGATCACGATGCTAGTCATCGCAGCTCAGCAAATCCCCGATGACATCGAAACACTGTTGGCTGCTTTCAAGAATGTAACCGCGTTCGTTGCAAGCATCGTCGTGCTCGGAATCTTTTGGCGCGGCCATTGGCTGTGGAGCCGGCGTTACGGCCTGGAGGATGGCGTGTCGATCTTCATTAGCTGGGCGATGATCGTCACGATCTTGATCTATATCTATCCGCTGAAGGCGCTTTTTAGTTCCATGTGGTTTCTGCTTAGCGGCGGCCGGGTGGGTCATGCACTTGGGCCACACTCCGAATCGCAAGTGCGCGCCCTTTTTGCGGTCTTCGCGTTGGGATTTAGCGCCATCGCTCTGGAGATGGTGTTCTTGAATTTGCGGGCCTGGCAATTGCGGGAGCCGTTACGGTTGAACGCAAGCGAAAGATTAATCACGTTTCATGAGGTAGCAGGATGGAGCATTCCGGTCGGCGTGGGAATTATTTCGCTTATCCTGTCGGTATGGCTGCCCAGAGAGCATATCGAGTGGAGCGGATGGATTTATTTCTCCATGGCCATTCTGGTGCCGCTGCATAAGGCTTACTTCAAGCGGAAGAGGGAATAGAGATCGGATGAACTACTAACCGCTGACCTTTGACTCCGCCCCTTCGTCATATTCTCTGAGTTCCCTCTCTGGTTACCTTCTGCATTCACTCGCAGTAAAGAGTCTCCACTCACCGGGAATTCCCTTGAGTTCATGGAGGCCCTCATCTCGGAAGTCGAGTCCGGAGCCTGAGACCAGATCTCGTACTGTTCCAGAGACGAGCACACCGCCGGGTTCGGCTTTCGCCATGATTCGCGCTCCGGTGTGGATGGCGATGCCGCCGACATTGTCACCCATCAATTCGCATTCACCCGTGTGCACGCCGGACCGCACCTCGATACCGAGTTGCCGGACACCCAGCGCAATGGCGAGAGCACAGTGCACTGCTCGCGCAGGTCCATCGAACGTTGCGAGAAAGTTATCGCCCGTCGTATTTGTTTCCTTTCCACGAAAGCGCGCCAGTTCCTTTCGGACGACCGCGTAATAGGAATTTAGAAGATTGCGCCACGCTGCATCGCCAAGCTCGGCGGCCCGCGTAGTCGATGACACGATGTCGATAAAGAGAACAGTAGCCAGGATACGATCAGAGAAATCCATCGGTCGTTCCCCAGTTATGAACTCTTGGATATCTGACAGTATGATTTCCATGTCATCAAGCATCATCGAGTGGCTATTACCCGGATATTCGTTGAATTTCGCGCCCGGAATCCGCGACGCCATATCGCGCGCCGCTTCCACGCGAGCGCACGGATCACCGGTGCGATTCATCACCAAAGTTGGCGCCTGAATGGACGGAAGAATCGGGCGGGTGTCGATTTGACCATTCATCTGTTCGTACGCACGAACAGCTGAAGGGCTCGCTGCTGCGCGCATGTAACGACTGATGGATTCGATGTAAGCAGGATCCGCATCCCAGCCGACCCCGGCGCCCGGTCCGGTGATGTATTCGAAAGAAGGCCAATCGTCCGCAATCATTGCGATCATCTGATCGTGCTCTTCCCGCGTCTGACCCCACGGATGATCGGGAGATGCAATCCAGCGGGCCTGTGCACCCCAGACCAGAAGCGAGTTCACGCGTTGCGGATAGATAGCCGCGAAAAGACACGCCATCGAGCCGCCTTCTGAAACGCCGAAAACGTTAGCGCGCTCGATGCCGACATCATCCATCACAGCGCGAATGTCATCGGTGCGCTCCTCGAGCGTCGCCATTTTCACTGGCCGATCGGATAGACCGGTGCCACGTTTGTCGAAGCGAATCAGGCGACAGAATTTACTGAAGCGCTCGAAGAAACGAGCGCGCTGCGGGATCTCCCAATCCAGGTCCAGATGCGACATTGTCCCCGGCGCCCAGACCACGTCAAACGGCCCGTCACCTGTAACCTGATAGGCGATGCGAACATCATCGCTGCGCGCGTACTTCGTTTTCGGCAGCACGCAGTCAGCTAATGGATCGATCCTCTTTTGGCAAACCCGAAGTGAAAAAACGGATTCGCAAAGGTTTCCTACTTCGAACGGCTTGCGCTCGCACTTCTACTTCTTCGCGTTGCGCGGATCGTCAGTGGGATTGACGTAATTAATTTGGAACGGCCCTTCGCTGTCGATCTGCACGATCGAATCTGCACTGGCTTTGGCGAAATGCGCGATGCCTGCCGGCAAAACGACATACGCGCCTGGACCCATTTGTTGCATGGCCGCTTTGTCGAATTTCTCGCCCATGCCCACACTGAATTTGCCCGAGATAACCGTGAGCCGCTCAGCGGTCGGATGTGTATGCGGCATGACCTGGTAACCGGCAGACGCCTTCAATCGCACTGTAAACGCACCGGCCTGAGTGGGGTCGCCATTTAAGACCGCCATTTTGCCGCCGGCCGGCAATCCGGGAGGCGCCTCGCCCCATTTAAGATCGGACGGTTTCAGGACTCGATGCTCGGGCGCGGTTCCGCTCGTGGACGGTTGTTCGCTTTTGTTTTCTTGAGCCGTTACCAGCAGCGCTGAGGTAAGGCCAACGATACTCGCTGCAATAATGATCTTTTTCATGATGCAAATCTCCAGTTGGTTGTTCTTCCCATGATTTTGCCTCGTCTAGATTTTAGGTCAACCGCACTTGTCAATCAAAAGATGAGCGCAAGCGCGTTGTTCTCGTGATCAGCGACCAGAAACTTCCGGTGCAAAAATGGGAGAGCGAATTCGACATGACGATGGACGACTCGAAATGGAGCGGAGTCTTTTTTTTCTCGACAAGGGCGGAAAATTTTCTCGCTCCGACGTGCACATGAACGGCCGACAATCGAACGTCTCGGGAATCTTCGAGCTCAAGCTGGACGATCTTTCAAGCAAAGATCTCACCGGCACCGCCAGGACAACCGCGGAAGAGAAACAAACACGACCGACGCCGGGTTTCACGTCACGCTGAAATAAATTTAGTGTTCGCTAGTTCGCAGCGCGCAACCTGTCAGATGGCCTGCTCGCGAAGGATTTCGGAGTTTGGACGCGAACCCATTTCATAGACCTGTCCAGGAAAGCGAGCTGCGCCAGCTTGTAACCATCGACTTTGGAATACTTCGCAATCCCGGCGAAGTGTCGGCGCGTTCACCTTCCATCGCGCTGGTCCTCAACGTGCACAACATTCGGGTCGATTCTGACAATAAGCGGTGAGCGCGATGCACGAACATGGCTTTAACTCAATCCAGAAAGGTAAAATAAAATGAAAACAGGAAATAAAGTAATCACATGGAATCCGCTGAGGGAGATCGACGAAGCGCAAAATCGCTTAAGTCGGTTCTTCTTGGGCGGCGGCTTCCCCACCAGAATAGGCAGTGGCGAGATCCACAGCCTTGCGGTCGCAGATTGGTCACCAGAAGTTGATATCAGTGAGGATGATCACGGGTACCTGCTTAAAGCCGACCTGCCTGAAATGAAGAAGGATGATGTTAAGGTAACAGTCGAAGACGGCATTCTTAGCGTCTCCGGAGAACGCAAAGGCGAGAAGGAAGATCACAAGAAGAAATTCCATCGCATCGAACGATCCTTTGGCACTTTCCGACGTAGCTTCACGCTGCCTGAGGATGCCGATAGCACGAAGGTCACGGCGGAGTTCCGCGACGGCGTGCTAAAAGTGCATCTCCCGACAACGACGACTCTAAAATCAAAAGCTATCCAAGTTAAAGTGGCTTAATGCTCTAACACTGACGGCGAGCGTGCGGAAAATCCCGTGCGTTTCGCCCAGTGTAAGGCGGCTAACTTAGTCGCCTGGTCCATTGAAGCAAAGGAAGAAGGACCTCATGATCTTGAAAATTATCAGCTGCGCAACCTGTCTGGCGGAACTCGCTTCTAATCCCAAATCCTTCTCCAACTGTCCAGACTTGCACGGTGGTGTTCCGGGATTGGCCCGAAATAGAATCCGTTTAAAGCCCGCTGTTGGCAAAAACAGGTCGGCCCGCCGGCAATTGCACCAAGATCGCTTTTAATACGTCAAATAAAAATGACTATGACAATTCAAAAATGGCTGAAGGAAGAAAAAATGCGCTTAGGACGCTTTAAGATTTGTTGTGTTAATGCCCAAAAAAAGAAGCAAAGTCTTTCCCACTTAAGATGCCGCGAAGCTGTTGGAGTGGACAATATCGCACCTGGGATGATTCATTAGATGCTTTATCCATCAGGAATAACAAAGCACTTACGTTTGATCAGCAGGGCGTCCATGTCCCAACTAAGTAGGCAGAATGAAATACAAAATCAAAAGTTTCATAGTTGGCGTAAAAGAAGCGCGCCGGATATTGTGCACCACCGTTTATGGTCAGCCCGCGACAAGAGCGTATGATATGGGGAGAAGACTCTCCAATGGCTTTACAGACTTATTGAAGGTGGTGGGAATGGCGTAAAGGCTACCAAATGGAAGAGCCGCCGGCAGATGGACACGATCGAACAGTACAAAATTATTGAAAGCCAAGACCTCGGTTCGCTCGCCGAAAAAGTGAATGCCGCGCTGAAGGAGGGATGGCAACCACATGGTGCACCTTTTATTCACGTCAGCGGCCCCGCCGTGGCATGTTGCCAAGCTATGGTGAACTTTCATCAAGCAACGAGCGCTGAGATAATCGCCAAGCTTCGCCGCGCGGCTGAAATCGCTTTCCGTCGCGGTCGAACTTCGTAAACGTGTCGTAAGCTTGTCATTGGAACGTCGCGTCACTCGCCTTAGTTCCAGACATCATTTATGGGTTGCAATGCGCAACATGCACACGAACAACACATTAAAACTATCAAAATACCGTGAGAGAATCAGGATCGCGTCATTCGCGTCAAAATAATTCCGGTCACGATACCACCGACGCAACCGAGGCTCAGCCACAACGGCAGGTGATGCAATGCGACACCCAGTGCTGCTCCGACGCCTGCGCCGATCGCGACCGATAGGCCAAGTTTGTTCTTTCGATCAGCCATGGTTTTTGTGTCCACGCGTCGACAATATCCAGTCCCCCGATTGAACAGTCAGCTTTGCCAGCGATTCACCACTGCCCGCAAGGCGCAATTGCGCGAGTGAGGCGTACGAGCCGCCACTCAGGTTCGGGATGATGGTAAGTTCCAAGGCAGCCACGTCTTCTAACTCGACTCGGTATTCCTCGAACTCCTCTGTGGCGCCCGATGGGCTGAAGTGATACTGCTGGCGCACGACATCGCGCGATAAACCGTCTATCGTTGAGGACCAGCGCAGGACGAACTCCTGCGTGCGCGCCTCCTTATCTTCTCGAAACAGCAGGCGGATGCGCCTGAGCCTCTGCGGCGCTTCGAAAAGGAGGCGGATTGTCTGTTCTCCTGGGCTTTGCGCGCGCCATCCTGTTGCGCCAATAGTCAACAGCGCTGATTCGATCGGGTGCGCCGCGTCTTCCGATGTAACTTCGACTCGCGCCAGGGCTTCCAAGTCGAGCCAGCTGGTATTCGCTGACGACCTTTCTCCCTGCGGCTGAGAGCCAATTCGTTTTCGCATTGGTTCTATCCTTTAGATCATGAGAGCCGACTCCAAGGTGCTCTACAGTTGCTTACTGGGCAAGTCTGCTCGTGCGCTGGAGTTAAAGCGGTTGTGTCATCGCTGATGTGGGACGCGGAAATGAGCGAAGACATCAACATGAGGATTGCAGGGCAGCCAACGTCGCCGGGTCTGGTGGTTTACCATTTGCAGCGTGTTATGCGGGATCGCATAGCCTTGCTCGAAAAAATCCTCAAACCGCAGAAAACGACCGTCAAAAATGCGTGAGGCACCGGAATACTTCGCAATCCCGGCGAAGTGTCGGCGCGTTCACCTTCCATCGCGCTGCTCCTCGACGTGCACAACATTCGGGTCGATTCTGACAATAAGCGGTGAGCGCGATGCACGAACATGGCTTTAACTCAATCCAGAAAGGTAAAATAAAATGAAAACAGGAAATAAAGTAATCACATGGAATCCACTTAGAGAGATGGAGGAAGCGCAAAATCGCTTCAATCGATTTTTCTTGGGCGGCGGCTTCCCCACCAGAATAGGCAGTGGCGAGATCCACAGCCTTGCGGTCGCAAGCCGACCTGCCTGAAATGAAGAAGGATGATGTTAAGGTAACAGTCGAAGACGGCATTCTTAGCGTCTCCGGAGAACGCAAAGGCGAGAAGGAAGATCACAAGAAGAAATTCCATCGCATCGAACGATCCTTTGGCACTTTCCGACGCAGCTTCACGCTGCCTGAGGATGCCGATAGCACGAAAGTGACGGCGGAGTTCCGCGACGGCGTGCTGAAAGTGCACCTCCCGACGACGGTGAGAGCAAAATCAAAAACCATCGACGTTAAAGTGCAGTAATGCGCTGACACTGACGGCGAGCGCACGGACGGTTTCGTGCGTTAGCCCCAGTGCACCGTCGCTAAAGTATCGCCTGTTGCCGTCCTGCGCGACACTCCGAGCCCTCACCTAGCCATTGCCCATGTCTGACGAAATCCACTCTTACATTCAACTCCAGGAGCGGATCCACGAGGGCTTGCGCGCCCAGCATCCCGACTGGGTCGAACCGAACGAATCCTATGAGTCACGCCTCGCCGACCTGCTTGGCCTTTCTGCTCGGATAAACAGCGCTATACCGCGCGGCGCAGCTTCGGAAGCGATTCGCGAAATTGCGTGGGAGAGCGACCGACGATTCGCTTAAACGCACGATTGAAGTTCGTCATGGATTGAAATCCGCATGCGAAGGCAGCTTCGCTAATTCGCGAGTTAGGATTGAGCAAAAGCGTCTTCGATTTCTCCACTCGAACTCTCGAGAGGTAGTCGGTGAAATTTATCCCAGTCGCTTTCTTGAACATTTTGCAAAAGTAATGCCTGCTGATGTTAGCCACGTGGGCGATCCGCCCCAGCGACAGCGGCTCCGCTTGATGGTCCTCGATAAATTGTCGCGCTCGCGTCATATTTGTGGACTCATTCTTTTCTCGCCGTACCACTAGTTGATTCGACAAGATGGAAAGGTGTTGCGCAAAAAGACTCAGGAGCCGCAACATCGCGCGGTACCGGACAGGCGATAAAACGCACGACCGAAAATAGGCCCGCTCAAGTTGCTTCCAATCCGTCTTGTAGCCCCACGCGCGGAGCTGCCGGGTAATGCTCGCGAAGTGTTTCTTTGTCGGATTCTTGAGCATTACTTCACCCGTCTCGAGAAAACCAAGAATGTGGTCACCCACATACACTGGCACTGCGCTTTCTGAGAGTCCCGCAAACCAGGTGACGGTGCGCGTCATTGAGGTCGGTTCCTGGCAGGCATCGGTTTGCGCCCTTAGGCATGCGGCGCGGGCCTGATTGAAACGAGCCAGAATCGCGGCGAATGAATCGTGATCCGTTTTGCCATGGTGTGCCGGCGACCATGAATCGTGTGCTCGAATATTAAGGGGTAAACCCATCGCCTCGCTAAAAGCCCGTTCGTAATCTTTGAAAATCTGAGAACGCGACAGATGTCGCATCACTTCCCGATCAGAGGATCCGGCTGTCGCGCCCCGTCCACGGGGGTTGCGGATCAAGCTGCTTCTTTTTGAGCGTTTCATTGCCGTCAATTATTTTTCCGACACCGGGTTATCAACGGGGATTGCAGCTTCGACAGCTGGAGCGCTTTCTCCTTTACCGACACTCTTGCGCTCTATTGAATTAGCCGCGGTCATATCCAGGCGCTCGTGATCTGAGCTACGTTGGCAGCCCTCGGCACGCCGCATGCGATTAGGGCTTTGGTCGTGTCTTTTACAGTTAAAAGGTACTTGCGCACGATAGGATGAATTGCATATGCGATTTCAGCATCTCGCATTATTTCGCGGAATTGGATTAGATGCATGTGGCGTTAACGTTGTAGTAGAATGCCTTCAGGTTGTGGTGCCTTCTTTGCGATCATCACATAGTACCTGTTGAAGTTCTGTGAAGTTCAGCGCCCGTTGTCCTGATGAAGTTGTGGTACGACAAATAAGTCGCCAGAGGTCAGCTGCCGCCGAACATCCGGGCCGTACTTGCTGGCGACACCGCGAAGCTGGCGAAAAAGCGCGGCGCGACGTTTTGAGACTCTTTGGTACGCAAGATAAACCGCACCGTTTTGCGTGATCGTTGGTTCCATATCGTTTGGCTGGTGCAGAGAGGGGCCGCACCCGCGGTCGATTGACGCTGCAAACGTTAGGAAACTAATCTACACCCACAATGCGGATAGCCTAACGTTATTTTGGCGCTTGTGCGAGTTGCAAGAGCTCACGGTCGACAAGGCGCACGATTAGAGCGAACAAGGCGCGGTGCGCGAGCCACATCTTTATCAGCCTGTCTGCTCGTGAGAAAGATTTTGTCGATTGGCGACTGTTGACGCTCCCTGAGAATCTCATTTGCATACCAAATAAGATAATGGGAAATCATTGCCGGCGAACAGGAGAGTGCTTCAGGTGACGAACGTTTCACCAAGGCACGTAGAATGAACCCAAAGAACATCTTCACGGAACTGAAGCGGCGCAATGTTTACAGGGCAGCAGTCGCCTACGGAGTCGTCGCATGGTTCCTTGTCCAGCTCACAACGCAAGTCTTTCCGTTTTTTGAAATTCCGAATTCCGCAGTGCGTTTTGTTGTCATTGCGCTGGCGGCCGGATTTCCAATCGCGATGCTCGTCTCCTGGCTCTACGAATTTACTCCCGAAGGAGTCGTGCGGACGGGAGATCTCGACCCAGTGCAGGCGAGATCCGTTCAGCGCACGAGTGCGCGCCTGCTTGACTTCATCATCATCGGGGTGCTGCTACTGGTTATTGCAATGCTGATCGTTGGACGGCTCCCGTTTTACAGGCAGATCGGCGAGTTGATTTCTCAGAAGAGTATTGCGGTGCTGCCATTTGAAAACCGCAGTGAAGACAAAGCAAACGCCTACTTTGCCGACGGCATCCAGGACGAGATCCTGACCCGCTTATCCAAGATCGCCGATCTAAAAGTCATCTCGCGCACATCAACACAACATTACAAGAGCGCGCCGGAAAATCTGCCCGACATCGCCAGGCAACTTGGCGTTGCCCACATCGTCGAAGGAAGCGTGCAGAAGAGCGGCGACGTTGTGCGGGTAAATGTGCAGCTAATCAAAGCAGCCAATGATTCGCACCTGTGGGCCGAGACTTTTGATCGGAAGCTCACTGACATCTTTTCTGTCGAAACCGAAGTAGCGAAAGCCATCGCCGATCAGCTGCGAGCGAAAGTTACCGGTCAGGAAGAGCGAGTCTTGGCCGCGAAACCGACGGACAATCCCGAAGCTTACGATGCTTACCTGCGCGGGCTGGCTTATAGTCTTAAAGCGCAGAATTCACCGGCCAACTCCCTTGGCGCACAGAAGCATTTGAGAGAAGCTGTGCGCCTCGATCCGAAATTCGCGCTTGCTTGGGCGCTCCTGTCTTATGTTGATTCATTTGGCTACATCGGAATTACCCTTCAAGCCACCGAATCGCTCCGGGAAGAGGCGCGGCAAGCGGCGGAGACGGCACTGACTCTTCAGCCCAATCTCGGCGAGGGACTGATAGCCAAAGGCTATTACTACTACGCCTACCTGAAGGATTACCCCAGTGCGGTGCGTTACTTCGAGCAAGCACGTCCATTGCTGCCCAATAGCAGCCGGATTCCTGAATGCCTGGCCTACGTCGCGCGCAGAGGAGGCCAATGGGAGCAAAGCGAATCCTTCTTCAACCAGGCCGAGCGGCTCGACCCGCGCAATGTTACACAGCTCAGCCAGCACGCGCTTTCCTACGTTCTTCTTCGTCGTTTTCCCGAAGCACTACTGAAGCTCGACCAAGTTCTCAATATTACGCCTGAGGACGTGGATACGCTGGCTCTGAAAGCATCCGTTGCCCAGGCCGAAGGTGACTTGCCACGCGCATCGGCTATTCTCGGCGCGCTTCATCCCGCCGCCGATAACACCGCCGCGCTCGAAACCCAAATTTACCAGGCGATTCTCGAGCGACGGACGGGTCAAATCATTTCTCGTCTCAAAGAAATACTTGCCAGGCCGGATCCAGCAATGGGTTATTTCAATGGGGAGCTGCGTTTTTGGTTAGGCTGGGCGCAACAAGTCAGCGGCGATCATGCCGCCGCACAGGAAAGCTGGCGACACGCTGAGAGCGAACTGGAACAGTTCCTCAAGGAACAGCCGGAAAATTACAATCTCATGCACGACCTCGCGCTTGTTGAGATGGGCCTTGGTAACAAGGCGGCCGCCTTATCCATGGCAGAACGAGCCGTAGCCACAAATCCAATTGAGAAAGACGTCGTGGATGGACCCGCTTCAATCGAGATTCTCGCCCGGGTTGCTGCGCAGACTGGAGAGCCGGCTCGCTCCATCGCCGCCTTGCAGAAACTTCTCTCGATACCGTATGAGGGCGCGCTACCTGTGGGCAACGCGCCGCTTACTGCTGCCCTGCTTCGACTCGATCCAATGTTCGATCCGCTGCGAAACGATCCGCGCTTCCAAAAACTCGTCGTCTCGCCTGCGTACTGAAAGAACCATGAAGCTCAACCCGCTCCTATATGAAAGGGAGCTTCACTCAGCAACCCTCGGACGTCAGCGGATTCTACCTTGTGGGGAGTCGCTCGGTCTGGTGATCCCCATCCACAGCCGCAGAAAACGCTTGCGGCGTTTCCCTCGGGCGACTGCTGTCTCGGGCATCCAAAGGTGAAATTGTTTGCGTTGGAACGCTCTTCTAATGTCTCTCATCCAAATACTATCGCACAGTCTACCGGAATCCGTGCAGGATATCTCTGCGACGCTTTGATCAGCTGTATGCGACGTTTACAATAACTGTTAGCTTCGCTAGTGACAAACTCGAACAAACAGACCCAACTGCCGATTGAGGAAATAAATTAATTAGTAAAAGTAAACGACAGCGTCTGGGAGACGGTATCTTTAGGTAAGTGCAGTCAAAAGCTCGCTTAATTCTATTCTGACAATGCTCGAAGCCGTATCGCTAACGCCATAAGGCAGGATGAGTTGCCCGTTATGGACGAGTGCCCCACAGGAATAAACGACATTAGGAACGTAGCCTTCCCTTTCATTCCCTTCCGGTCTTAAGAGCGGCTCTTTCAGTTGGCCAACGATCCTTGCAGGGTCGTGCAAATCGAGCAAGGTCGCTCCAATGCAGTATTTTCGCATTGGACCGACGCCGTGAGTAAGAACTAACCAGCCAGCTTCGGTTTCAATCGGCGAGCCACAGTTACCGAGCTTTACAAGCTCCCAAGGGTGTTGCGGCTCTTGTAGTAGCAGTGGGTCGCTCCAAAAATGCGGATTGTCCGAGAACGTCAGGTAAAGGTTCTCATCATCCTGTCGTGAAAGCATCACATAGCGTCCATCGATCCGACGAGGAAAGAGAGCCATGCCTTTGTTTTGAACTGCCTGTCCGTTAAGCGTTAGGATACGGAAGTTAAGGAAGTCCACGGTCTCGATCAGCTGGGGTAGAATGACTCGACCATTGTAGGCCGTGTAGGTCGCGTAGTAGATAATGCTCCCATCGTCTTCGATAAAACGAACAAAGCGAGCGTCCTCAATGCCGTTGCTCTCGTTACGCGAGACGGGAAAGATAATGCGTTCCGACATTTCCGAAGAAGGAGCGAAATGAATTTCGTAATTGGACTCCGCCAGCCAGTGCATACACTCCAAAGTTCGCTGCACGTCGCGTGTGTGTGCAGAGGCTTCGTAGGGCGCTGCTTGACGGATGGACTTATCCAACTCATCAAGGAGGAAGGTCTTGCCTAATCGCCCCATGACCGAGGTAGCCCAGTCATTCTCAAGTCCCATCTCACTCAATTTGTCCAGGAAGGCGCGTTTATGGTAGGTGGGATTGGGATTAAGCTCAGGCAGTGTTACAAAAGGCGTTGTCTTGTCGATCTCTATTGAATTATCACAATGGATAATTCCGGTTCGAAACTGGATCGACGAGACATGTCCTTCACCGGTCGAGCGCAGGCTTACGATAAAACGAAGATCGCCCCGACCCAGACCAGCTTGGTCAGGATGCGGTACAATGGAGGGGTTGAACAAGGCTGCCGATTCGAGTGCATACTCACCGGAGAAGAGCGCGCCGATAAATAGCCGGCGTCCTTGGGAAATCCTTTCGCTGTCCCGGATGCGCGCTCGCACTTTTTCGAAATGTCGCAGCCAACTCTTATCAAGATCGATATGTCTCTCGCTGAAATCCGCTCTAACTAACGAAAGCTGCTTTTCGATTTCCTGCTCGCTTAGCGCGAGACTGCGCGCGATGATATGCTCGACACACGTGGGATGGATCGGGATGAACGGACGCACCACCACGCGTTTGTTGTCCGGCCTAAGAAGGACACCCGTCGGATGAAGTTTCATCCAATTTTGTGACTCGGGATCTTTAAGTCAGGCGCGGTTTCCGCCTGCGTCATCTCCGCGAGGGATAAGTAAAACGCGAGACTTGATTCTGCTCCCTGATTCTGGCTCACGCGATCCTGGTGCAAAGCGTCACGGCATCCTCCCGTGCTGGAATCGTAGAGCGATTCTCCGAGGTCGTTCCGACCAAGGAACCACTCGAAGCAGCGTCGCGACGCGCGCTTCCAGTATTCGTCATGCGTGAGAGCAAAAGCCTCGAGGCAGGCCGAGATGGTAGCATAGGCTTCCACCGGCTGTTGGTCGAAGCGCGCACGTTCGCTGCCGCGCTTCCAAAAACCGTTGGAGCCAATCGGCGCGAAGTGTCCGGCTTTAGCTCTTTGCTTTTCCACCAGCCAGCGCAGCGATTGCAAACCTGCCTGGAATACCTCGCCACGCGAAGTCCAATGACCGCTCAGGATCATCGCATGCGAAAGCCTTGCGTTGTCGTAGGTGGCGACGGGCTCGAACCATTGCCATTCCTTGGAACTGTTAGCTTGAAACAACTCGAGCAGTCGCGTGGTGAGCAGATCACGCAACTGATTCACCATCCGGTCTCCGGAGAAGCTGCGCAGGTATTCCTGCATTGCGAGCAGGACGAAGGCCCAGGCGCGCGGAGAAGTGAACTGCTCTACAACTGGCAAACCGCGTTGGAATAAGAGCGCGCAAAGATTCCGATAACCCTCATTTCTTGATCGCCCAAGTGCCATTCCCACAGCCCAAAGCGCTCGCGCGTGACTGTCCTCAGAACCAACCTCTTCCAGCCATTCCCGGCTATGACTCATAAAATTCCGAAAGCGCTTCGTTTCCTGATCGAATGCATCCCATAAGAACGAAAGATAAGTGCTGGCCAGGCGCTCAACGTCCCGTTGCGCCACACGACTGGTCATCTCCGGAAGTAGCAGAGTCAAAATAAAGGCGCGTGCATTGTCATCGGTGCAATACCCTTCCCGGTAATTCGGCACGTTGAAAATAGCGTGCTGGAAAATTCCGGTGTTATCGGTCATCCGAAAAAGGTGATCGAGTTTTAGCGGCGGCAATTCATAGGGACGATTTTCTAGAGTTCGAACAGCAAAGGCTTTGCGCGGCGGAACAGTTAAACGCACGCGCGCGCGCTGAAAGCTTTCCATGTAACGACCGGCTACTACCGGCCAGATCATATCGCGTCCGAGTTTCCATGCACGTTTTCGCATTCCCGCCATTAGTGCAGGATTGGACAGAAGTCGACTTACTGCTTCGGCAATTGCATTACTGTCGCGAAAGGGCACAAGAATGCCGCGTTCCTGCGCGAGTAACTCCTGGGCATAGAGATAAGGAGTGGAAATCACCGCCTTACCTGCGCCGAAAGCATAAGCCAGGGTGCCGGAAGTGATTTGCGCTTCGTTAAGATACGGGGTGACGTAAATATCGGCCGCGCCGATGAAGTCGGTTAGTTCCTCCAGCGTCACGAAGCGATTATAGAAAATAACATTGGCCGTCACGCCTCGATCTTCAGCCAGACGCTCAAGCTTTAATCGATAAGACTCGCCTTCCCGCGAAAGAAGATTGGGATGTGTCGCGCCAAGGACAATGTAAACGAAATTCGGGTGCTCCTTGAGAATTGCCGGTAACGCCTCGATTACATACTCGATGCCTTTGTTAGGCGAAAGAAGTCCAAAGGTAAGCAGCATCGTCTTACCTTCCACGCCAAACTGATCCTTGTGGAAAGTCGGGTCGATGAACTGGACGTCAGGCACGCCGTGCGGGATAAGATCGATCTTTTCGGACGAAACGCCATAGACTTCCTTCAACAACCCTCGCCCACGTTCAGCCATCACGATGAAACGATTCGAGAGCGCATTGAGCTGCTCCATGACGAATCTTTGCGACTCGTTAGGTTCACGCAGCACAGTGTGCAGCGTTGTCACTACCGGCATGTGCACATCGCGGAGCAAAGCTAGCAAGTGACTTCCGGCCGGCCCGCCGTAGATGCCAAACTCGTGTTGGACTGAGACGACCTCGACGTTGTTAATGTTTAAGAAATCCGCCGCGCGTCGGTATGAGTCGATCTCTTTTTCATCGATCTCAAAACGGATACGCGTCGAATAGTCGTAACCTTCAGGGCGATCGTTAACCGCTCCCACGATGCATTCGCATTTTGGGTATTCGGCTGCGACCGCCTCACAAATGTCGGTCGTAAACGTCGCTATGCCACATTGCCTGGGCATATAATCTCCCAGGAAGGCGACGCGGTTGATCGTGGTCATTAGGCAGCCTGAGTTAGTGTCTTTTCAACAAATGTCAGCCCTTCTCCATCGAGGATCCTGGGACTAACAAAACCACGCTGCCACTCTCGAGGACTTGTCGCGCCTACCCTCGCGTGAAGGCGGATCAACTCTCGACTTTGCTTCGTAAATCCCGCACCTGCGCCTGGGTGGACTCAATTGCTTCCTGCGGGACCCGGCGCAAACCTCCCGCCAAGCCGAGCGTCGACAAAATCCAGATCAACCATTTGGTCGGGTCCCATTGCCACGGCTTCACGCCGTTACGATAGTCGTGCTGAAATTGATGGTGGTAATTGTGATAGCCTTCGCCAAACGTAAAGAGCGCCATGAAAAACGAGTCGCGCGCACTGCAGCGCGTCGAATACGGCTGACGCCCGATGGTATGGCAGGCCGAGTTAATCAGGAATGTGCCATGTTGAAGCACGACGACTTTTGCGACGCCACCAATTAGAAAACCGCCGAGCGCGCCGACCCAGCCGTCCCACACGAATCCGGCGAGGGTTGGCAGGACAAAGCCGACCACGACAGCGAGGAGATGAATGTGTCGGTGTTGCCACATGACCAGCGGATCTTTCTTTAGATCGGCAACATTATCGAACGGCGGTTGTGGCAAAAGCTTGAACAACAGCCAGCCAATGTGGGCGTGGAAAAAACCTTTGGTGAT
>QHQA01000105.1:685-13409 GCA_003219695.1 Verrucomicrobiota bacterium | reverse complement strand
GGTTTTCCCTCGGAGACGTGCAGGCGCGAGCCAGGTTTGTAAATCATCCGGGGATATGCGCCGGGTATCGACTCATGACCAACTCAGGTTCCATCGCGTTCCTGCCTGATCACGAGCCGTATGATTTTCTGCATTCGGCCAAGGGCAACGACTTGAGTCCGGACGAGGTAAAGAAAATTGCGGCCGACGAGCGCGGCGCCTTGATCGAATTTCTAGATGGCAGCGACATTTTGATTCTGGACGCGCAATACACCGACGAGGAGTATCAAACCCACATCGGCTGGGGACATGGTTCGATTTCGAGTGCCGTTTCGCTCGCGCTCGAGGCGGAAGTCCAGAGGCTTCTGCTTTTTCATCACGACCCAAGTCATCATGACGAGATGGTGGATAAAATGGCAGAGTCCGCCTGCGAACTCGTGGCAAAAAGCGGAAAGCCTCTGGATGTGGCAGCCGCTCAGGAAGGCAGCGAAATCTTGCTCGAGACAAAAGTCGCGTCCGTGTGATGATGCGTGAGCCGCGAGTGCGCTCGACTTGCAGCGCGCCACATCGGTCTTTAATTTTCTCGCTCGTTGCCTCGTGGTGTAACGGTAGCACTAGAGACTCTGGATCTCTCTGTCTAGGTTCGAATCCTAGCGAGGCAGCCACGTAAAAGACCTGAGGGTCTCACGTGGCTTGCACCACATCAAAACCGCGTGACGAAGTCTTACGCGGTTCGAATCCTAGCGAGGCAGAACTCCCGTACACGAGGGGAAACTGACCTTGGCAAACGGTGTTGACATCGGCAAGTGGTATCACTCAAACGAAAGGACACACAAATTATGCCGTATGTAGTGAAGCACGCGGGCGGGCGCTCGCCGTGTTGGTACGCAGTTTATGGCGATGAAACCGGGCGGCGGCGGAAACGATCAACAAAGCTGGCAGCGCCTTTACTTCGGCAATCAAGCAATGGCGCCATAACGCCACACGCTACTGAGGCAACTTCGATCGGTACTGCTTTAGCGCCATGCCAAGCATAAATAAAGGCTGTCAGCCAAAGCGCCGGAGCGTCCTAGATTGCGAATTGAGCGTTGGGCGACTCACGCAGGCGCGGATTCCATCGGCGATTTTAGCGCACCGTGCATCGTAGCAGAGGGATGGCAGAGAGTAGGGCAACGATAATCGCGATTAGCTTTAAGCGGCGATCAAGCGTCCACGCGGTTTTTTCTTGCTCTGTGGCGAGTAAAACGTCGCCTGTCTGAGAAGGAAGAGCCGCCATTCCATCCGGACGAGTAATGGCGTTGAGGCCTGCTTCTCGATCAAGAATCCGCGGGCTATTTTGGATTGCGAATCGGTGAATTTTAGCTCGATTGCGACAGCCGAGACAGGGCGACAGTCGAGCAACGATTTGCCGCTATCTTTCTCGCGCTTCAACGCGCGCAGTAGCTTTAAGCCGAGTTTTTCCCGCGTCATCGCAACCATTCATATCAATTTTGTCGTTGCCGTGTGGAGAGCAAAAGAGGCAGAATCGAGGCGCGCGTGAAGTAAGCAACGGTGAAAGCCTGTGAATAACTTGCAAATGCGTCTCGAAAAAAAACGAGCGAAGAAAGCCGCGCAGCAACGCGCATGGCGAGCTAGCAATCCTGAGCGAGCAAAGGCGACTGCCGCTACTCACTGGAAAACGTATTACGAGAAGAATAAGGCCAGGCTCTATGAAAAGAAGAAAGCCTACATGGCTGCCAACCCTGAAAAAGTGCGCAAGTGGAAGCGCGCCGACTATGAGCGACATCGCGAGGCCTACATCCGGCGCGCAGCGAAACGCGAGCACGAGAAAAAATCAGAGATACAGGTCTGGCGGAGGCGTTACTACCAAGTAAACAAACAGCGCATTGACGCTCGGAACCGTGAATATTGCTGGCGACACTGGAAGGAAATTGCGCGGTGTCGCCGTTTCTACCGGCTTTCAGCAAAAGGTCGTGCCAGTAAAAAGGCGTCTGATCGGCGCTGCGCAATCAGGGTAGCCGCGTACAAGGCGGGATGGGCGCGACGGAACCGTGAAAGATTGAGCCAATATCTGTGTATTTACTTTCGAGACCGCAGCCGTCGCGATCCTGCATTTGCAATCAGACTACGACTTCGCTCGCGACTTGTCGCCACTATCCGCCGCCTTATGACTGGTCGAAGTGCGACGGGCCTGATCCGAGAATTGCTCGGGTGCTCGGCGTCCGAGCTTGCACGCCATCTCGAATCGAAATTCTTGCCAGGAATGTCTTGGGATAACCGAAGCCAATGGCATGTCGATCACATTAAACCGTTGTGCGCGTTCGATCTGACCGACCCTGAGCAGCAAGCCGTGGCCTTCCACTACAGCAATTTGCAGCCGCTTTGGGCTGCCGATAACATGCGCAAGGGAAGTCGATGGTAACCGGAAGGCATATGAGTGATTATTTGGACAAGCTAGTCACCGACGGCATGCAAGTGCTGCAAAGCCGCATTCCTTCGGGTCACAAACTATTATATGACCAGGTTAACCGCACCTTGTTCCATAAGTGGGTTATGGACTGCATAGGTTTCCTGGACGGTGTCGCTCCAGAGCATGTTGCACAAATCAAAGCAGTCCATAAGCCCGATCTTGCACTACACCACCAGGCTGAGCAGATTTTCGCTATTCTTTCTTCCGCCGAGGATGTGATCCGAGCCAAGAAGAAGAACTTGTCTGCAAAATCACTTTCCGAAAAATCTCCTGGCGCCTTCTCTGTCGAGTTTCTTAATCCCAGGCTTGTGGAAAAATGCGCGGATCACTTCTACGCCTGCAAGCATGATGATTGTATTTTGAATGCTGCTAAGGTGGTAGAAGTAAGGGTCAGGGAGGCCGCGGGATTGTCAGACACCGACATCGGGGTGAAGCTGATGACGAAGGCGTTCAACCCTGCGCGGCCGATTCTGAAGTTCGGCGACGTTGAATCCGAACAAGCGGCCGCAATGAATCTGTATTGTGGGTTCATTGGTTTCTTCAAAAACCCACATAGTCACAAGTTCTTGAACGTTTCAGATCCGCTGGCAGCATTCGAAATACTCAGTATAGCCAATCGTCTCTGCGCGATGATTGAGAACGCGAAAAAAGCCTAACGAACCACGAGCAGCAGCGCCGAGGTTTGCCAACTTTGATCTGTCCGGCAATTAAAAAACGATTCTAGCGCGATCCTGTGAGGCGAGGGGACAAAGCCGGGCCGCCCTCGACCAATTTCTGTTGCTTAGCCTAGGCGCAAATCGTAGCGCGAAGTCAGAGTTTTTTGGACTGAATTTTTTTTTCCGCAACAAACGGAGCGATTCGATTGTTGTGGGTAGTGATGACGGGTTTGGTTTGTCGGTCTGGGGGAACGGGTTCTGCAGCTTCCCGTGCTTACCGTAGGAAGCCGTCGGCCTGCCCGTCATCACTTTTGCCACATGAATTCCAACGAAAATGATGAGCCTTACGAAGTGGTTGTGAAACATGATTTGATAGGTGTGTTGCACAACGCGTCGTTTCAGACTCTCAGTCAGGCGCACGCTTATCTGAGGGCTTGTTGGGCAAAATTGCCCGTTGATCGCGACATCGACATCCAGTTCGGCGGCGCTATCTATGACAAGCACAACTCCCGAAAGCGCGTTCTTGCATTTGGCGCTGACTATCTCACTGAAGAGAACGGCGACAAACCCGGTTAGAATCGCCGTCGATGATATACGGCCCAGATCATTGACCTGTCTGGCAATCAAAAACGACTCTAGCGCGCTCCTGAGCATCGGGCCGGGGTGGTATCACTCTCTCTCAAGTAGAGTGGTATCACTTTTCAAATTCTCATAGGTAAAAGATCGTTGTCTAGGCTCGAATCCTAGCGAGGCAGCCACGTAAAAGAGCATTGCGCTCTCACGTGGCAATGCCGCTGTCCAAAATCGCGCTGAATCGAAATCCGATCGGTGGGCCAAGAGAGAGAGAATCGTAGTTTCCAGGCGAGATCCAACGTCCCTTTTATCCTCGTCGCTGGGAACCGCATCACCATCCAGTTTCGATTCTATTATGTTGAGGGAAATGCGTAGTCTTAGCGTATCGAGGGAACTCTAAGCAAGGAGTCTCCCACCCCAACGAACAAGGAAGGGAAAATAACCAGGGAGGGAAATTCTATGAAAAAACTTCTTTTAGTCGCACTGGTGGCAAGTGGATTCGCTTTCGTTCCCGTGCAGCGTTCTGACGCTCAGGTTTACGTCGGAATTCCAGGAGTTGTGGGGGTGGGGATTGGATCCCCGGGCTATTATTATGGTTACCCGTACTACGGTTTATCGACCATATTCGTACTATTACTCGGGTCCCTCGTACTACTGGTACAACGGGCATCGGGTTTACTATCGCCACCATCGCCATCATCATTACTACCACAGCTACTAAGCTGACATGATGATGTAAGAATCAATGGGCTGGCTCGGAAGCAATCCGAGCCAGCTTTTTACGCCGCAGAAATAGTAGGGCCACAGGTCTGTCGATGGGCTAGGAAGTCTTCGCTTCCAGCTCGTTGCGGCGTTGACGAAAGAAATTCTGCAAAATTGCCGCGCATTCGTCTTGCAAAATGCCGGATGTGATTTCGCACCGGTGGTTCAAGCCGGGCATCTGCAGCAGGTTCATGATGCTTCCTGCGGCGCCGGCTGACGGATCTGTGCATCCGAAAATCACGCGTCGGATTCGCGTGTGAACGAGTGCGCCTGCGCACATTGGACACGGTTCCTTCGTTACATAAAGATCGCAGTCGATTAGACGCCAATCGCCAACGGCCCCCTCAGCTGCCGTTAGCGCCAGCATTTCGGCGTGCGCGGTGGCATCCTTGAGCAACTCCACCTGATTATGCGCGCGGGCGATGATTTTTCCTTCGCGGACAACAACCGCACCGACTGGAACTTCGCCGGCTGTGTACGCTTTCTGCGCCTGTCGCAATGCTTCGCGCATGAAATCCTCATCATTTACCGGCTCAATCATCGACAATGTTGCAACAGTTAAAAGTTACATAGTTACAAGGGAATGTCCGCTGTTGCATTGTAACCTTTGTAACTGTTGTAACTTTTTAAGCTGTGGCGGAAGCCGCGCTTGCCGAAAATTTTTCTTCGGCATATTAGGGACTGCTCATGCAAAACAACATCGAATCGCATCTGGTCGAGAAGCGTGTGTTCAAACCGTCAACGGACTTCGCGAAGAAGGCGCGCATTAGAAGCCTTGGTCAATACCACCGCATGCATCGGGAATCGATTAAGCAGACGGCCAAGTTTTGGGCGCGCGAGGCGAGCGAGCTAGTCTGGCGCGCCAGATGGAAAAAGGTCCTGGAATGGAAGGCGCCGTTCGCAAAGTGGTTCGTCGGCGGCAAACTCAACGTCTCGGAAAATTGCCTAGATCGCCATCTAAGTCCCGAAAGCTTTCGGGGGAACAAGGCGGCGATTATTTGGGAAGGCGAACCAGGCGACAAACGCACCCTCACTTACCAGCAGCTGCATCGCGAAGTTTGCCGTTTCGCAAACGTGCTGAAACGAAACAACATCAAAAAAGGAGATCGGGTCATCATTTATCTGCCAAATATTCCCGAGGCCGCGATTGCCATGTTGGCCTGCGCGCGGATCGGCGCGGTGCATTCGGTGGTCTTCGGTGGGTTCAGCTCCGAGAGCATTCGTGATCGTATTATTGATAGCGGCGCCATCGCGGTCGTCACTGCGGACGGCGCGTATCGCCGGGGCGGAATTGTGCCATTGAAGAAAAATGTCGATGACGCGCTCCGCGAGGGCACGTCTGTCCGGCGCGTGATCGTTTTTCGGCGGGCCGGAAATGAAATTCACATGGAAGAAGGCCGCGACGTCTGGTGGCATCGGGAACTGGAATACGTGGATGCAAAGTGCCTGCCTACGCCGCTCGACAGCGAGCATCCGCTTTACCTCCTTTACACCAGCGGATCTACGGGAAAGCCGAAGGGAATCCTGCACACCACTGGCGGCTACCTGGTGGGCGTTTATTCGACCACCAAGTATGTCTTCGACATTCGCGATGAGGACATCTATTGGTGCACGGCCGATGTCGGGTGGGTCACCGGCCATAGTTACATCGTTTATGGCCCGCTAACGACCGGCGCGACCGTCGTGATGTACGAGGGCGCACCCAACTGGCCCGAACCCGATCGGTTCTGGAAAATCATCGAAGAATATCGGGTCACCATCCTTTACACTGCACCGACGGCGATTCGCGCATTTATCCGCTGGGGCGACCAATGGGTGGCGAAACATGATCTTTCATCGCTCCGCCTGCTCGGCACGGTCGGCGAACCGATAAATCCAGAAGCGTGGATGTGGTATCACAAGAATATCGGCGGCGGGCGTTGCCCGATTGTCGATACGTGGTGGCAAACCGAGACAGGGTCGATTCTAATTACGCCTCTGCCGGGTGCGATTCCAACCAAGCCCGGCAGCGCAACACTTCCCTTCTTTGGCGTCGATCCGGCCGTGGTCGATGAGAAGGGCCGCGAGGTTGGGCCAAATGTGGGCGGGAAACTAATTATTCGCCGACCGTGGCCTGCGATGTTGCGCACCATCTATGGAGATAAGGCGCGCTACCGGCAGCAATTCTGGAGCGAATTCAAGGGCAATTATCTAACCGGCGACGGCGCGCGCCGCGATGAAGACGGCTATTTCTGGATCGTTGGTCGCATCGATGATGTTTTGAATGTGGCTGGCCACAGACTTGGCACATCGGAAATAGAAAGCGCGCTCGTGAGCCACCCGAGAGTCGCCGAAGCGGCGGTGGTCGGCAGGCCGGACGAGTTGAAAGGCCAGGGAGTTGTCGCGTTCGTGACCTTGAAAACAGGAGTTGATGCCAGCCGTGGACTAAAGGAGGAATTGCGTAAGCACGTCGGCACGCATATTGGCGCGATCGCGAAACCAGACGAAGTGCGCTTTGCCGAAGCGCTTCCAAAAACGCGCAGCGGCAAAATCATGCGACGACTCCTCAAAGAAATCGCCAGCGGCGCAAAGGTCACGGGCGACACAACCACGCTTGAGGACTTTAGTGTGCTGGCAAGATTGGCCGGATCGGAAGAATAAGTCACCTGCGAGAAATTAATCAGTCCCATTTGTCTCATGAGTCCCATGAGTTGCACGGGACCGATGGCGGCGTCGTGGAAATTTCTTTTTCCCAGCCTGCATTCGTATAGCGTTGAGTTGTGAGTTTCATCCGCACAGGCTTTCGCGAGATCGGGTTGAAAATCAGACGCCAGCGAACCCGCATGGCGCTTCGTCACGAGAAGCGCCTTCTCCAAAAAAGTGAAATCAACCTCGGACGCGAAGGCACCGCGCAAGCGGCCAATTTCCCCGAGCTGCGCAATGAGATCGTCGCGTTGAAGAAGCTGGAGCAGGAGCAAAAAGAAGTGGCACTGCGAATCGCTCGGATCGAGGAAGGAATAAAAAGGATCGAAGAAGAACGGCAACAAATTGCGCGCGAACACGCGGCGGCAATTGCAAAGCTGGAAGCGGAGAAGAAGCCGCTTCTTCAGCAGCGCAACCAGGCAAACAATAACGTGGATGTATGCGAGCGCGAGCTTGCCGGCGTAGAACGCCGGATTCAGGAGAGCGAAGCCGCCGATCGCGAACTGCTGAAACAACTCTCCGACCTGCATGCGCTGAATCCGGCCCCTCCAGACTTGGAAACGCTCTCGGCCAACATTAGCGCGCGGCGAGCGCGTCTTCCGGAAGAGCGCGCGGAACTTGTCCGGGCGCGCCTGGGTAGCTCGGACGCAGTGCGCATGGCCAAGGAGAAGTTGAACACCGCTGAAGCGGAACTTTCTTCGATAGAAAAAAATATCGCGCGGACGCGGAGCGAATTCGAAGTGCGCGACCGAAAACTGAACGATAACGTTCGCGCGCAACAAGAAGCCGCGCGCGACGCGCGGGTGCGGCATCAGACAGTCGAAGAGCGAAAAAATCCCGCGTATTTGAGCATCGGCCGACACCTTGCTGCGAAGGCAGTTGCCCCGCCAAACGCGCCGCACCTGTTAGCGGAGGCACATCGCCGCCGCGAGGCGGTGGATCAACTTTTGCAACACCGGGCAGAGCTGAGCACGCTCTCCAGCCAGGTTGATAAACAGGAGCTGCGGAAGTTTTACTTCAGCATCTTCTCGGTGCTTGTCTTGCTCGCTTTCACGCTGCTTGTTGTTTTCCAGTCTCCCAGAGGACGCGAATGGCTGCCGCAAGAAACCGATACTATTTTGTCGATTAACGCCGACCAGTTTGAGCGCGCGAACCTCCCCAAACGCTGGCAAAAGGACCAGCCAAAACTCTGGCCGGGATTAATCGGCGCAGCCGCGTCGGTTCCAGGACTGAAGCTATCTCGCGATGCAGTGCGGGTCACGCGCGCGCTCACCACGAATGAAACTGGAGAGACTCGAGAGTTTAACCTTGTCGAAGCCCGCCGTGGCCTTTCCAAAGTCATTCGTGCAATCAGCGACGATAAAACTTTCCAAAAACGACCCGGTAGCGGCTTGCCGGTTTGGGAACGCCGGCCTGATTTCGCCGTCGCCCGCGTGGGACCGGCGACCCTGGCCGTCGGAGCTCCCGATGAAGTAGATGAACTGGTGCTTGTGCGCCTCGGGATCAAACCGGACTTGAAAATCACCGGGCAACTATTCGATCGTTTCCAGGCGCTCGATCGTGATAGCGCGCTGCGAATCATTTCCCGCAATCCACCCGATCTCGCACGTGTCTTCCACCCCATCTTTACCCCTGAACTGCTCAATGCTTCACAATTGCTCGGCCTTGCGGTGAACCTGCAAAATCCAGTAAAAGCCAGAGTGCTCATCAAGGTGAATTCACCTAAAAACGCGGCCGATCTCGCCAGGAACTTGCACGATCATCCGCAGCAATGGCTGCGTTTGCCGGACTCGCAACTGTTGCTTTACTCCCAGCCGCCGGAGGTCCAAAGACAGGGCAGCTCGAACGTGGAATTGCGTTTTGCGCTTCCTGAAGATAGCGCTCGCCTTCTGCTCGAACGCCTGGCAAAAACGGATGCTCCTCAATCAGTGACAGCGTATTAAGCATCCAAGACAAATGCGTCCCTGTAATATGTACGTCTGTTTACTTGTTGAAATGACAATGGCGCTGGCAACAACGGACGCACATGCCGGCGACTCTCTTGTGGATGTCCGATCGGTCGATCCCACAATTGTCGTTGAGTTGCGCTATGCGGGGCGAAACAATCTGCTGAGCTATCCGCTTTATCCTCACGGAACACGCGCCCTCGCTCGCCCGGAAGTCGCCTCAGGTTTGGCCAGGGCGCAGGCATTTTTGCGGCGCTACGAATATGGTCTGAAAATCTGGGACGCATATCGGCCGGTGGCCGTGCAGGCAAAGCTCTGGGAAGCATCACACAACGGCGATTATGTTGCCAATCCTCAAATGGGCGTGGGGTCGTTGCACAGTTGGGGCATCGCCGTCGATGCCACTTTGGTCGATTCGTGGAATAACCCCGTGCGCATGCCAAGTGACTTTGACGATTTTACGCCCGCGGGAATGTGGCGCTACGTCGGGCCTTCTCCCGAAGTCCGCGCACATATAACTTTGCTTCAGAACGCAATGTTGCGCGCCGGGTTTTGGGGATCGCGCACCGAATGGTGGCACTTCACCATTGCTCACTGGCAAAAATATTTGCCATCTGAAAAAGCGAAGAGTGCCGCAGTAGTTTCAGGAACTCACTGGGAAGGCAAACTGTGATCGAGGGCTTCCTTCGCGGTTTGCGGCAGCCGGAATATGTTCATGTGCTGCTGAATCCGCTGCCCGTTTATGGGCTGCTCATCAGTTGGATCGGCTTAATCGTCGCTCTCATTTTAAAAAGTCGGCGCGCTCAAATTACAGCGTTGATACTGGTACTCGTTACCTCCCTTTCCGCCTGGCCGGCGTTCGAATTCGGCGAAGAAGGTTATGATCGGGTTCTGGCGATGACTGATGAAGACGGTCATGCCTGGCTCGACGAGCACATGCACCGCGCGGAAAAGTTCATTTACGTTTTCTATGCGCTCGCGGCCTTGAGCGCCGCAGCCATCGTAATTCCATTCAAATGGCCAAAGTCGTCTATGCCGCTCGCGATTTCCGTGCTTCTTCTTGGTGCGACCGCTTTTGGCGTGGCAACGCACATCGCTTACGCCGGCGGCAGAATTCGCCACCGCGAATTTCGCAACGAACCGGCGCCACCGATAAGGCTCCAAGAAGAGCAAGAGCATTAAGTCGTTAAAAAATTGAAGGGCCTTTTGTTGTCATCCTGAGCGGAGCGCAGCGGAGTTAAAGGATCCCGCGATGCTACCCTCCGATAATGCTACGGGATTCCTCGACTTCGCTCGGAATGACCTGCCCTTCAACCCTGCAACACTTCAACGATGCCAACAAAACTCGAGCGCGCAGAGCGCGACGTGCGTGAACAGAGCGGCGCGCTCAAAAAGCCTCTCGGTCTGTGCGATCTCGTTCTGACCCAGATCGTCTTCATCGTCGGCTCGAGCTGGGTCGGCACCGCGGCCAAGCTTGGAACTTCGCATCTCTTTTTCTGGTTGCTGGCGATTTTGCTTTTCTACGTTCCGCAAGCTGTGGTCGTCATTTACCTGAGCCGGCTGATGCCGCTCGAAGGCGGGATTTACCAATGGGCGAAGTTCGCGTTTAACGAATTCGCCGGCTTCATCGTGGCATGGAACCTTTGGTTGTTATCGATCATGGTGATCGCGTTAGGCGGAATGTTCGTCACCACAAACATTTCCTATGCGCTCGGCGACGCGGGCGCGTGGATGCGAAACAGTCCCTGGTGCGTCTCGCTCATTAGTTGCGCGCTCGTGGGCGGCCTTGGCTGGACGGCTGTTCGTGGCTTGTCGTTAGGCAAATGGGTTCACAACATCGGCGGCTACGCCATGCTCCTGGCCTACGCCGCGCTCGTTCTTTTGCCGTTCCTGAGTCTTGCCCGCGGCCAGCTCAATTCTTATCGGCCGTTTCAAATCGCCGCTCCCACGATGTCGATGTTCTACTGCGTCAACATTTTCACCAAGCTCGCCGTTGGCGCTTTGAGCGGGTTCGAATACGTTGGCATTCTGGCCGGCGAAGCTCATTCGCCGGCACGCAACATCGGGCGCTCGGTTCTCATCGCTTCGCCGGTAATCGCGCTGATGTTCATTCTCGGCACCAGCTCGGTGCTCGCGTTCATCGGCAATAATCCGATCGATCTCATCGGTCCGGTGCCGCAAACGTTGCGACTCGGGCTGCAATCATTCGGCGCCGCCGCGACAATCGCCTCGGTTGGAATTCTACTGATGACGGTGCGAACGATTTCTTCGGTGAGCATTCATTTCACCGGCAGCTCGCGCTTACCCATGGTAGCGGGCTGGGACGATCTATTGCCCACGTGGTTCTCGCGTCTGGACGCGCGTTACAAAACGCCCATCAACTCAATCACGTTCGTCGGTGCCGTCACGCTGGTAATTGCCATCGCCAGCCAGATCGGCGCGGGATTGCAGGAAGCATTTCAGCTCGTGGATAACGCAGCAAACGTCTTTTACGGGATCGTATATGCCATGCTGTTTGCAATTCCCCTCATCGGCGCGACCGCAGTGCGCTCCGGCGCGCGAACGTGGCTGCGACTCGCGGCAATGTGCGGCTTTGTCGTCTGTTTGCTGGCTATCTTTTTCACTGTCTATCCGATCATCGACGTGCCCAGGCCGCTAGTCTTCGCCGCAAAAATCATTGCCGTAACAGTGGCTGCGAACGCGATCGGCGCAGCGATTTTCGCGTTAGGCGAGAGAAAACGACGGGCTGCGATTTCCGGGTAGCGCACGCGTCCCGCGTGTTGGCGAGTGCGTCCTCGCGCTCGCGAACTTTCTTGTAAGGTCTCACTGTTCTTATAGTGATGAGATCGAGAAAAGTTCGTTTCGGCGCGACGCCGAAACCAGCACGCGAGACGCGTGCGCTACCCTCCGCGACTGCGGCCTTGGCGTGGGCCCGATCACCCCCATTACGGGCGCGGCGGCGGCGTTCGCCGCGGCCGTAAAGAAGGATAGAGACTCGGCGTTGGCTCCGGAGGCAGGTTGCAGGCTGCGGTCGTTGTCAAAACAGCTCCCCACGCTGTAAGCACTGGGGCTAAGACAGGATCATCGCAGTCGCCGGCATAGACCTCGATGAAGTGTGCGCCAAAGTTGAACCCTCTTTCCAATCCCAAATCTAACATAAATCGTCCAGTCACTGGATCAATATCCTCATGTTGTGTTACGAAGAATTGATAGCCCACCGTCGAAGTCGGACACAATAATGATACTTCCGTTGCTCCAATTGACCCGTTTGGTGGGCCGCTGGGATATTGAAGGCCGCACGGCATTACGCCGAAGTGATTACCGGGATACTGAGCCGCCCCGTAATCACACACCGTCTGTAAGGAAGCAGTTCCTTCGGGCGTCGGAATTGGCGCCCCCGTGGCCAGGATGAATGGCGTATTCGGGAAGTAAGTTGCGTATTGATCGATAATCCATTTGACGCCCCGTTCCCAGTTCGGTAATCCACCGAGCGTATTAGTGAAGTAGTCCATATCGTATGGTGTAAAACAGAAAAACGATTCCTCCCTCCGACCCGGGCCACCCATTACAACATAGGCAAGATTCGGAGCGCTGCGGTAGCGCGCAGCAAATGCTTGAACGAACGCACCCCATTTCGCCTGAAAAACCGGGTCCCA
>QHQA01000105.1:0-554 GCA_003219695.1 Verrucomicrobiota bacterium | reverse complement strand
TTCTCACGGTGGTTGATCCGGCAGTAGTCACTCCATCTGTGATCGACGAATAACCATATTGCTCCGTTACCATGAAAAAAGGCGCACCAGCATCGTAAACCCACTGCGGAGTCGTCACCCCGGCCGTTACAAGAATGGAAACTTTTTTCCCGTGAGCGGCTGCCAAGGCCACGCCTTGATCGAGAAAGTCCCAGTAAAAATCATCGGCATTAGCGTGTTCGTGTGGCTCGACTCTACCCCACTGCGTTCGTAAGGCTATGCCTTGCATGTATGGGTTTGTAAATGGGGGATCGTTGGTGGTCCAATGATGTATCGGGTCTCCGATTGCATCGCTATGCATTAGATACATGATCCCGATGCCTGAGGACAGCCTGGGCGGAGGCGTGGGTCGCGGCCTGGGTGCGGGCGTAGACGCCTGCGCGTGGTTGGAGGCATAGAGCAGAACCGCGGCGACGATAGCCGACAGAGAGCCGACCAGTGGTCGCAAATACGGGATGCCAATTGCCCTGTTGATTCTCTGGCCCTGGGAAAAGGCTTTTCTCAGGATCGCAAGC
>QHQA01000104.1:11493-14144 GCA_003219695.1 Verrucomicrobiota bacterium | reverse complement strand
GGCAGAGCTTGGCGTGGATGCTCATCACGCGACCGGAACGCCCTGGTACACGTATCATGAGGCATTGCGCGAACCTGTGGCGCGACTCGTCGGCGCCAGACCGATCGAAGTGATCTGCATGAACAGCCTCACGGTGAATCTCCACCTGATGATGGCCACGTTTTATCGCCCCACAAAGTCCCGCTTCAAAATCCTGATGGAAGAGCCGGCGTTCCCTTCAGATACCTACGCGATCAAAACGCAAATCGCGCATCATGGGCTTGGTCCCAAAGAAGCACTGATTCTCGCGCGGCCGCGCAAAGGCGAGTTCACAATTCGAACGGAAGACATTGTCCATCTGATCGAGAAAAATGCAGATCAACTCGCGGTGGTGATGATGGGTGCGGTGAATTTTTTCACGGGCCAACTGTTCGATAGTGAAAAAATCGCAGACGCAGCACAGAAGCACGGTGCCATTGCCGGATTCGATCTTGCCCACGCCATCGGCAATGTCCCGCTCGCGCTTCACGATTGGAATGTCGATTTCGCCGTTTGGTGCTCCTACAAATATCTGAACGCCGGGCCGGGCGCGGTCGCAGGCGCGTTCGTGCACGAACGACATGCGACCAACACGAAACTCCCACGGCTCGCCGGCTGGTTCGGTAACGACCCGAACACGCGATTCCGCCTGCATCTCGAACCGGAGTTTATTCCGGTTCCGTCCGCTGACGGCTGGCAGATCAGTAATCCGCCAATTTTCTCAATGGCGCCGTTGCGCGCTTCGCTGGCAATCTTCGATGAAGCGGGCGGAGTGAACGCGCTGCGCACAAAATCCATTCGCTTGACGAGTTATCTCGAATCCCTGCTGGACGAAATCGGATCGAAACGGTTTACGATCATTACTCCGCGATCGCCTGACGAGCGCGGCTGCCAGTTATCAATCCTGGCACATGAGCATCCGAAGGAATTGCACAATGAGCTTGTCGCCGCGGGCGTGAAATGCGATTTCCGCGAACCCAATGTGATTCGCGTTGCCCCCACACCACTCTATAACACTTTTCACGAAGTCTGGCGCTTCGCCCGGATCCTTGCCGCTCACAAGTAATTCCGTTTTGAAAAAACTGAATCTTTGCCAATTTTGCTAGCGTGATTCGAACGGTTGTTTTCATCGTTGCATTCAGCCTTTGCGTGAGCGCGGCTTGGGCGAGAGATGAGAGATCAATCAGAAAATTGCGTGACGCGCTCGTGGCGCTCGCGCCAAGCGTGGATCCGGGCGAAGCCGAGCTGTTGTCGGTGACGGCCCATACTGCCTCGCGCGACTGTGCCCGCGAATATCGCCTCGTCTTGTCCCCGATATTTCAGAACTTCCTGATTCACATGGGCAAGCGACAACGTGGCTGGTGCGGTCATTATGCGCGTGATATTGGCGAACGCCTGAAAGCGCTCAGGCTCAAGACGCTGGTGCTTCACTGGGGAGCTGCTTTTGCGGGAACCCTGGACGAGAGTAACTGTCTGGTAGTCACCGCGCGCAACCAGCCGTTCGAGGACGGCATCGTCCTCGATGGATGGCGTAATGGGGGCCGATTATTCTGGTCCCCACTTAAAAAGGACGCTGAGTACGGCCCAGGACAGGACGCCGACTCGAGAAGGCTCCGCTCGAGCGAATTATTTCGACCGCAACATCCAGAACGTCAACACAGCGAGATCACGCAATGGAAAGAAGACCTGCTCTACACCGCCTGGTTGCAGGACTATAGCAACATTGAGAAATGGCAATGGCAAACGACGGCGCGATAACTTGTTAGCCACGAGCAGTGAGCGCATTTGCACGACACAGGTGTTTTGGTATAACTCAGCCTAACCTTCGCCAACTTCGCTGACGTGATTCGAACGGTTGTTTTCATCATTGCATTCAGCCTTTGCGCAAGCGCCGCTTGCGCGAAAGACGAGAGATCAATCAGGAAATTGCGCGACGCGCTCGTGGCACTCGCGCCAGACGTGGACCCAGCCGAAGCCGAGCTGTTATCGGTAACGGCGCACACCGCCTCGCGCGACTGTGCGCGTGAATATGGCCTCGTCTGCACCCCGATATTTCAGAACTTACTGATCCACATGGGCAAGCGACAACGTGGCTATTGCGGCCATTATACGCGTGACATCGGCGAACACCTGAAAGAGCTTAAGCTCAAGACGTTGGTGCTCCACTGGGGTGCTGCTTTTGCGGGAACCATCGACGAGAACAATTGTCTCGTAGTCACGGCACGCAACCAGCCTTTCGAATACGGCATCGTCCTCGATGGCTGGCGCAGGGGGGGCCGATTATTCTGGTCCGCGCTCAAAAAGGACTCTGAATACGACTCAGGAGTGGATGCCCAGTGGAGGGCAAGTCGACACGGCTCTTACGGGGTCTCGGCTTGGAAAGAAGACCCGCTCTACACCGCTTGGTTGCAGGACTACACACAGGCTTCCAAATGGCAATGGCAAACCACGGCGCGATGACTTGTTAGGCACGAGCGATTCAAGCCGTTGCGATATCCGCGTTTATCCACGGTTTCCTGTTCGCTCGCTCTGAACTGCGACGTGTGGCGCTTTTGCGAAAGTCCTGATCCTTGCGTCGTATTTGCGTCGATACGAATGCGACCTCGATCTCTATGAAGGCCCGGACAGAAAAT
>QHQA01000104.1:0-11454 GCA_003219695.1 Verrucomicrobiota bacterium | reverse complement strand
CGTCACACTGGTCAGGAATGGACAACGCTCGAGCGATTACGGACTGATCATCACAACCGTTTTGACGAGGAAGCGCCCCAGCTTCTCGGGATCGGCACCGAGCCGGAATTTGCCATCGGGCAACGCGCTTTGCTCCTGCAATCGCCCGGCGGAAATCTGCTCTGGGACTGTATCTCGTTGCTGGACAACGAAACCATCGCCGAGGTGAACGCGCGCGGCGGCATCCGCGCCGTTGCCATTTCGCATCCGCATTTTTACTCGTCAATGATTGAGTGGGCTGAACGGTTCGATGCGCTAATTTTCTTGCATGCCGCGGACCGGGAATGGGTGATGCGCAAGACTCCGCGCATCCAATTTTGGGAAGGAACAACGCGTTCGCTTTGGGATGGCATGACCCTGATCAATTGCGGCGGCCATTTTGAAGGCGGGACGGTGTTGCATTGGCCGGCCGGTGCGAATGGCAAAGGCGCGTTGCTTACAGGCGATATCATTACCGTGGTGCAGGATCGGCGTTACGTCAGCTTTATGCGAAGCTATCCAAATCTCATTCCGCTCGGAGCCTCGGCGATCAATCGCATCGTCGAAAGAACCGGAGAAAGCGAACGTCCTCGCAGATGCAAAGGCAGCAGTTGCAGGATCCGCTGAACGTTATCTGCGCGCGATCCGTGCCTAAGTGAAACGCGAGTGAGAAAGCGACGCGAGGCCGCGTCGCACTCCGATAGCTCCGCGAAATAAAGCCGGCGTATGCTTGCGTTTCGCACCAAGTGCTTTTGGAGTGCGATGCCTATTCGCATCGCTTTCATTCTTGATGCGCCATTCTACGAACTGATGATCTGATCAACAATTTGCGGCATTGCTATCGCAGCTGGCTCGCGCGCGCGCTGCGTTGCGAACTGTGAGAGCGGCGTTTCTTCCGGATTTACTTCGATGAGTTCGCCGCCGGAGCTCGCCCGGAGCGCCCAATCAACGATGTATCCAAACGTCGCAGTCGTCCCGGCAACGATCACGACATGGCAAGCTCCGCGACGGAGATAAGTTTCAACTCGCTGTAGCTCGCTCGAGGGCAGTTGTTCGCCGAACCAGACCACGCCCGGCCGCATAAGCGCGCCGCACTCCGCACATCTCGGAATGACATCTCCTTCCTCTTCCTCGTGCTCTTGCTCGCTTGTCCGCCGTAGCCTTGGCGAAGGCGGATGCTCGTAATCGTGCCGTTTGAAATCGCAGCGCGAACATCTGGTAACAAAAATGTCGCCGTGGATTTGCACCATCTTTTCTGGCGACACACCGGCCCGCTCGTGCAGATCGTCCACATTCTGGGTAACGAGAAGGAACTCATCTGTGTTTTGGGCAAGTCGTGCGATTGCTTCGTGCGCAGCGTTCGGTCGCGCATTGCGGATGTGCTGCCGGCGTTCGCGATACCACTCCCAAACTAATTTCGGATCGCGCGCGAACGCTTCCCGCGTGGCGAGCTTCGCCGGATCGAGATTCCGCCAGTAGCCGCCCTTTCCGCGAAAAGTCGGAATTCCGCTTTCAGCAGAGACGCCCGCGCCAGTGATTACAAAAACGCGCATCTAAAAACAATGCGCGTTGCAGCGGTGCCGGTGTCAAGCCTGGAACCACTGGCGGCGCGCTGCACCGTCCGGTCAGCGCAGCGTTAGCAAACCTGACGCCCGAAGGTTTTCGAAATCGGAGCTGTGGATTTGAAAATGCAGCTCCGCCTGCGCGAAAGAATCTCTTGTCACAAGGCACCGTTTTTATTATTCTCGTTGACGCCGTGAAAACAGCGTCGGTTCCGGGCGGTGGCCAGGCTGAGAGCCGCGATGAATCGTTTGCTTCGACTCGGTGGACGATGGTCCTCGAAGCGGGCGATTCAGCAGTGGCTTCCAGCTAGGCGCTCAGTGCGCTCTCGGAATTGTGCCAAATTTATTGGCGGCCGCTCTACGCTTTCCTGCGCAAACACGGATACAGTTCAGAGGATGCCCAAGATCTGACGCAAGGCTTTTTCGCAGACTTGATCGAGACCCGCGCCTACGCGCATGCCGACCGCCAGAAGGGCCGCTTTCGCTCGTTCCTTCTCGGCGCGCTGAAACATTTCATCGCCGACGCGCGCGATCGCACATATGCGTTGAAACGTGGCGGCGGAATGATCCTGGAAACGCTGGGCGAGACGGCTATTGCCGAAGCGGAGACGCGAATCGCGCGAACAACGAAGTGGCAGGCGAATGAAGTTTATGACTCCGAATGGGCGAGGTCTCTTTTGCGGCAAGCACTGGATCGTCTCGCACAAGAATGCGCGCTGGCTGGCAAATCCGAACTGCACGGCTACTTGACGGCGTATCTTGCGACGCCGGAAGAATCGGCGGTCCCGTACGAGGAAATCTCGCGGCGATCACATCGGCCAGTCGCTACTCTGCGTAGCGATGTCGCACGGTTGCGCGCGCGTTATCGGTCGATTCTTCGTGAAGAAGTCCGCGGCACGGTCGTTAATCCCGCGGAAGTGGATGAAGAGCTGCGCTACCTGTGTCGCGCGTTAGCCGCGGCTTAGAGAAGCATGCTGAGACACGAATTTCACAAGCTCACACGAATTGACTCGAACGTCATGAGATTCGTGACCATTCGTGCAATTCGTGTCTACTAAACCCAACAAATGCAACCCCCCGCCCATCAAATTTCGACTTGTCCGGCGTGCGGTCGCGCGCTCGAAGAAACATCCGGTGGCGGACTCGGCTGCATGGTCTGTTTATTGCGAGTTGGGATCGGCGGCGAAGGCGACCTCTCTCAAGATCAAGACGCCTTTGAGAGTGACGAGCATTTTGGGATTTATGAAATCGACCGGCGCGAGGACGGCGGCCTTTACGAGCTTGGGCACGGCGGCATGGGCGCCACCTATCGCGCCACCGATACCACGCTCCAGCGCAAGGTCGCACTGAAAATCATCCGGCTCGGCACCGCCGCCGGAAGCGCCGAAGCGCGCGAACGTTTCCTGCGCGAAGCGCGCGCGGCCGCGACGCTGCGACACGAAAACATCGCCACCGTGTTTCAGTTCGGAATCCGCGAAGAGACAGGCCAACTCTTTTACGCGATGGAATTGATCCAGGGCGAAACGCTCGAGGAACGCGTTCGTCGCGCGGGACCGCTTGATATCCGCACTACCATCAGCATCGCGCAGGAGCTCACCGACGCATTGATTGCCGCCGAAAAACGCGGCGTGATCCACCGCGATCTGAAGCCGGCAAATTTGATGCTCGTCTCGCCGGAAGACGAAGTGAGCGAAAAAGGAGCAACCCCTGTAGCCACCGGCCTGTGGCCGGTCCCTGGCATCCGCGCGATGAATCGCTGGAATTGGACGGCCCACAGGGCCGTGGGTACAACGTCCAAACCTACCGTGAAAATCATCGACTTCGGTCTGGCCAAAGCTCTCCATGCGCCAGCTGATCCCGCCCACCGCACCCATCATGGCTTCGCGGGGACGCCGGCATTCGCCAGTCCCGAACAATTTGAAAACAGCGCGCTCGATGTGCGCTCCGACATCTACTCGTTAGGCGCAACGCTTTGGTTCGCGCTCACGGGAAAAACGCCTTTCACTGGCCGCAGCGTGGAGGAAATTCGCCATGCTCAATCCGGCAACCGCCGGACGCTTCCACTGGAACAACTCAAAGCAGCGCATGTTCCCCATCGGCTCAGGTCGCTTCTCAAATCCATGCTGGCCATCGAGCCAGCGGCGCGCCCTGGGACACACGAGCTGGCAGCGCAACTGCAACGTTGCGCCGACGAGGTAAGTGGCGCGCGACGCAAGCGCGTCGCTCTCGCCGCCGCGGCTATCCTGGTTCTCGGCGTGTTTGTATTTCTCGTTTATGAATCACGGCAGACAGGTCACAGGCTCGTGGCTACAACTTTGACTGCCAGCATTCCGGAGAAAAGCGTCGCCGTGCTTCCATTTGAAAACTTAAGCCGTGATCCAGATAACGCCTACCTGGCCGAAGGCGTTCAGGAAGAGATCCTGACGCAGCTAGCTAAGATCGCAGACTTAAAAGTTATTTCGCGCACCTCAACGCAGCAATACCAGAGCAAGCCTGCCAATCTCTCGGGAATCGCGAAGCAGCTTGGCGTGGCGAGCATTCTCGAGGGTAGCGTGCAAAAAGCGGCCGACCAGGTGCGGGTCAATGTTCAGTTGATTAACGCGCAAAGCGATTCACACCTCTGGGCAGAGACCTACGACCGGAAGTTGACTGACATCTTCGGGGTCGAGAGCGAGATCGCCAAGGCAATCGCGGAGTCGTTACAAGCGAAGCTTACTGTTCGCGAGCAGCAGGCTTTAGCCGTTAAACCAACGAACAATCCGGAGGCTTACGATGCGTATTTGCGCGGCCTGGCTTTCGAAGGGCGCCCCGCCTACTCGGCCGAACTCGCAGAGAAGCCCATCGGTTTTTATGAGCGGGCAGTGCAGCTCGACCCTAATTTTGCCAGCGCTTGGGCGCGGCTTTGTCACCACCACGCCTTGATCTACAGCAACTACGACGCCACCCCTGGTCGGCGCGCCGCCGCGAAACGTGCTTTGGACAATGCGCAGAAATTGGAGCCGAACTCACCTGAGACCCTGCTCGCCCTGGGTTATTTTCAATCCCTGGTGCTGCGCGATAACGAATCCAGCAAGGCCACCTTCGGTCGGGTCAGTAAAATGTTGCCAGGCAGCTGCGAGGCGCTAAAGGCTCTGGCTCGACTTGCACGAACTGAGGGACACTGGGATCAAAGCGTTGCCTATTTTGACCAAGCCCTCACCTCCGACCCACGTAACGTGAACTTACTCCTCCACGCGGCACTCACTTATGCCTGGCTTCGACAATTTCCGGCCGCCCTAAAGCTCTATGATCGGGTGCTGGACATCACGCCAAACGAGCCGGACGTGATGGCGGCAAAGGCTTGCATTTATCAAGCTCAGGGTAACCTGCAAGAAGCCGCCAGGTTGCTATCCGGAATAAACGAGCAGACTCCTAGTGGCGATACGTTCCAAATCAAGATCACTCAGTTGAGACTTGAACGAAATTACGGTGAGGCCGTTCGATTGCTGCAAGCCCGGCAGGCTCAATTCCATTTTGAGTCTCAGTACGTCAACGGGTGGAACCAGGTATGGCTTGCTTTTATGCAGCGCCTTGCCGGCGATGCGGCTGGTGCAAAGGTCACGGCTGAACATGCGAGCAACACACTAGAGCAACTTTACAATCATCAACCAGACAACGCTATGCTTGCGGCACTGCTTTCCCAAGCTTATGCCGCGATAGGAGAGAAGGACTCGGCCCTAAAGCTAGCAGAGCGTGCAATCATGCTTAGTCCGCGTGCTAAAGATGCGATGAACGGACCTACCCGTGAAGAGACCTTAGCGCTAATTCAGACGATCTTGCGCGAGAACGACCGCGCCATTTCAACCCTCACTAAGTTGTTAGAGACGCCCTATAACAGCTGGATTTACGCTGAGGCATCCATTACGCCAGCGCTTCTCAGGCTCGATCCGTTCTGGGACCCTTTGCGCGGCGATCCCGCTTTCCAAAAGCTCTGCGAGGAAAAATAGCCGCCTGCCACGCCGTAGCTCGGTTTCGACGAAGGCGGGTGAAGACACGAATTACACGAATCCTCACGAATTTTAAGAGCCTTCAACCAATTAGTGTAATTTCGTGAAATTAGTGTCCAGAGGTCGATTCTCAAAATTTTCTGCAATGCCGGCCAAAATTTTCCGAAGGAAAAGGTAAAGGCCGGAAGTGACCCTAAGCGGTGAGAAGCGAGTTGTGAGAAGTCATCGGCTTCCTGGGGCCACGGAAGGCCAAAATGAGAATGAAATGAAAACGAAAACCGCCTTTCTTCTTTGCGCAGCCTCAGCCTGCACCATGCTGGCCGGAACACTTCTGGCTTTCCTGCCTGTAGAAGCAGGGACGAAAGCTTCCCATCCGGCAGCTGCCGGACTCACCTTCGCCGATCGCGTCGCTTATCAGCACGCCATCGAAGAAGTGTACTGGCGGCACCGCATCTGGCCAAAAGAACGACCTGACCCCAAGCCTTCGCTCGATGCGGTGATGTCTCAGGCGCAACTGGAAAAGAAAGTCGAAGATTATCTGCGCAATTCACAGGCGCTAGAGGATTACTGGCACAGGCCGATTACGGCTGAGCAATTGCAGGCTGAGATCGACCGTATAGCGCAGCACAGTAAGCAGCCAGAGGTGTTGCGCGAACTCTTTGAAGCACTGGGCAACGATCCCTTTTTAATCGCGGAATGCTTGGCTAGACCTGCACTCGCGAAGCGGTTGCTGGCAAGCTGGTATGCCTACGACCGAAGATTTCATGACGAGCTGAGACAACGCGCAAAGGCCGATCTACAGGCGCATCCCGTTATCGAGCAAATGAACCAAACTAGCGGGACATACAGCGAAATTGAATTTGTCAAAAGCGACGGCTTGCGAGAGGAAAATAGCCGAGAGGCTAGACACAGTGTGAGGTTAAACAATCGCGAATGGGATGAAACCGTACAAAAACTCGGGGCGACGTTTAGCAACGGCCATCCTGTAGATGTAGACGCGGGCGTACCTTCTGCGAAAGACGCGCGAATAACACGGATCAAAACCGGAGTATTAAGCGCCTTGCAAGAAGATGAGAGAAGTTACTACGCGTCGGCTGTTCTTAGCAAAACCTAAGGCAGTGTGAAGATCGCTACAGTTGCATGGCTCAAGGAACCTTTGGAGTCTTGGTTAACCCGAGCAGAAAATCAGATGCCTGGGCCAATAGCAGCCCCGACTGCCGTCTACGCGCTCCCGAAAATATCAGCGGGCGGATGCATGGATGATACCTGGACTCCCACAGCTTTCCCGCCGGACGGCCGATACCGCCATACGGCAGTGTGGACCGGCAGTGAAATGATCATCTGGGGTGGCAATGTACATTGCGGAACCATCAGCGAGTGCCCTACAAACACCGGCGGGAGGTACAATCCGAGCACAGATAGCTGGACAGCCACCAGCCTTACCAACGTGCCAAGTGCCCGAGACTCTCACACCGCGGTGTGGACTGGCAGCGAAATGATTATCTGGGGCGGCTTGGGTGAGAATTTTTTTCCGCTAAACACGGGCGGCAAGTATAATCCAGGCACGGATAGTTGGACAGCCACCAGCACCACCAATGCGCCCGATCCACGATACGCCCACACTGCAGTATGGACCGGCAGTGAAATGATTGTATGGGGTGGCCTGAGGACCGGCTTTCTTAACACCGGTGGACGATACAATCCGGCGACCGATAGTTGGATAGCCACCAGTACCACTAACGCGCCCTCTGCCCGAGACAATCACACGGCGGTCTTGGCTGGCAGTGAAATGATCGTCTGGGGCGGATTGGATCTCGTGCAGACGTTGAACACCGGCGGCAGATACGATCTGAACACGGATAGTTGGACAGCTACCAGTACCACCAACGCGCCTTCTGCGCGGTTCAAGCACACCGCAGTCTCGACCAGCACCGAAATGATCGTGTGGGGCGGCTTTAACAGTTTCAATCCTGAGGGTGGTAGTACTAATACCGGCGGGAGATACAATCCCGGTACGGACAGTTGGACAGCTACCAGTACCACCAACGCGCCTGATGCCCGAGCTTCTCACACCGCAGTCTGGACTGATAGTGAAATGATCGTCTGGGGCGGATTGACTGATGCCCAGATACAACTCAATACTGGTGGCAGATACAACCCTGGCATGGACAGTTGGGTAGCTACCAGCATCGCCAATGCGCCCGATCCACGAGCCGGGCACACGGCAGTTTGGACCGGCAGTGAAATGATCGTGTGGGGCGGATTGGATCTTTTGAACACCGGCGGCAGGTACAATCCCACTCTGGACAGCTGGACAGCCACCGGTACCAACAACGTGCCCTCTGCCCGAGACATTCACACGGCAGTCTGGACTGGCAGTGAAATGATTATCTGGGGCGGATTTCCTGGCCTGAACACCGGCGGCAAATACAATCCCAGCACCGATAGTTGGACAGCCACCAGTACCACTAACGCGCCCTCTGCCCGATACTCTCACACGGCAGTGTGGACTGGCCGTGAAATGGTTGTGTGGGGTGGGGTTGATACCTTGGGTAACCTTACGAACACCGGCGGCAGATACGATCCGGGCACCGATAGTTGGACAGCCACCAGCACCGCCAATGCGCCCGATCGACGAGAGGTCCACACTGCAGTATGGACTGGCAGTGAAATGATCGTCTGGGGCGGAGATGACGGTTTCGTGTGGTTGAACACCGGCGGCAGATACAATCCGGGCACCGATAGTTGGACAGCCACAAGCACTACCAACGCGCCCGCTGCCAGAGAATATCACACGGCGGTGTGGACTGGCACCGAGATGATCGTCTGGGGCGGAGGTCCTTCTGCCGGTTTGAATACTGGGGGAAGATATAATCCCGACACGGATAGCTGGATGGCTACCAGCACCACCAATGCGCCCGCTGCACGATGGGCTCACACGGCAGTGTGGACCGGCAGTGAAATGATCATCTGGGGCGGAGGGGATGTCGTGCACCTGTTTAACACCGGCGGCAGATACGATCCTGGCACCGATAGTTGGACAGCCACCAGCACTACCAATGCGCCTGATTCTCGAGCGTTTCACACGGCCATCTGGACCGGCAGCCAAATGGTCGTCTGGGGCGGACTCGACAACAACCCCTTCGATACGAACACCGGCGGCAGATATAATCCGGGCACCGATAGTTGGACAGCCACCAGCACCACCAACGCGCCCACTGGGCGAGAGGATCACACTGCTGTATGGACTGGCAGTGAAATGATCGTCTGGGGTGGATTTAGTTATCCGGACTTTTTCAACACGGGCGGGAGATACTGCGCCGCTGTACCGAGTCCGACACCCACGCCAACAGCGTCTCCGACCCCAACCGTAACCGTAACGCCAACCCCAAGCGCGACGCCAACTCCTACTCCACAATGCGATGCAATCCAAAACGGAGGATTTGAGACCGGTGACTTTCCGCCCTGGGTAATTCAAGACACCAACGCGACGCCGGTGGTGACCAACACCCAGGCGCACAGCGGGACTTTTTCCGCGTTCGCGGGCGACGCACCCGATGGCTTCTGCGGCTCCCCAGGGTTCGAAGCGACTGGAGACAGTTCCTTCTACCAGGAGTTCACGGTACCTGCTGGCACCAGCACACTGAGCTTCTGGCACTGGGACTGCACCGCTAACATGAATTTCACCGTCGACTGGCAGGATGCCTCCATCACCGATACCAACGGCACCATCCTCCGAACGATCTTCCACCAGGACTCTGACAACGAGTTCTGGCAACAAGAGATGGTGGACATGACGCGGTATGCGGGGCAGACGGTGCGCGTCAAGTTCCTGGTGCACGAGGATGGCTTAGGCGACCTCACGGGGATGTATGTGGATGATGTTCAGCTAACGGGGCCATGCGGATCGCCTACGCCGTCTGTGACGCCGAGCGCTACTCCGAGTCCGACAGTTACTCCCACTGCCACCCCTACTCCTACGCCGGGCGGGTGTGTTTTCTCGCAAGGATATTGGAAAAACCATCCGGACGCGTGGCCAGTTACCGAATTGCAGCTTGGGAATGTCACTTATACTGAGGACCAATTGCTAGCGATTCTGCACGAGCCAGTCCGTGGGAATGGCATACTCATCCTCGCCAAGCAGGAGATCGCTGCCAAACTCAACATTGCCAACGGCGCGGATGGAAGCTGCATCCAGCAAACATTAGCTGATGCCGATGCCTTGATCGGGAACCTGGTTATCCCGCCAATTGGCGACGGATACCTGCGACCGCGAGACGTGTCACCTACCGCCGGGATTCTTGGCAGCTACAACGAAGGCGACTTGTGCGCTCCGAGCTGTGATGAATCGTCTCCAAGCTCGACGCCGAGGCCGCGTCCGCTGGTGCATCCGCGCCCGCGTCCGTGATGGATAGTTAGCTATCCAAACTAGTGGTGCGCGGCAACGAAGGATAGCCCTATACCGGGCGCTACGACCAGGTGAACGCGATGTTGCTCAACGAGTTCCTCAAAGAACACCGCATAGTGCAGGAGCTAAAGAAAGAAGTTGCAGCGCTTACTGCGGGCCTACAGAAGATGAGCGCTCAGCTTGAAGCGAGCAAACCTGCGCCGCAAGTGGTCAACAAACTCTAGAGCCGTGCCCCGCTTCGACAAAGCGCTTACCACTCTTTGGACTCGCCCGCGTGCTCGTTGCGGGGCTTGGTGCTCCTGAACAGGTTACGCGCGCGAAGGGAGAGATGATTTACTTCAGCCGCCTCCCGCGCGGGGCCGGTTGATAACGTGCCACACCTCGCAAGGTGTGATTGTCGATCTTTATCTCCTCGACGGCGCAGCGTAAAATATGAATGAATCGCATCGGAAGATGGCGGCCGAGATCAAGAAGGAGATCCAGCTCGAAATCGCCCATGTTTTGTTCATCGACATCGTTGGCTACTCGAAGCTTTCGAATAATGACCAGCATGCGGCGGTTGAGGAACTGACCCGGATTGTTCGCGCGTCCGAGCAATTTCAACGAGCCGAAGCTGCGAGCCGTTTGACTAGGATCCCAACCGGCGACGGGATGGCGCTGGCATTTTACACGAGTCCGGAAGCGCCTGCGCAATGCGCGGTGGAGATCAGCCGCGCGCTCAAGGAACATCCGCGTCTTCAACTTCGGATGGGAATCCACAGCGGGCCAGTTAGCGGGGTGGTGGATGTAAACGAAGGGGCCAATCTCGCGGGCGCTGGGCTCAACATTGCGCACCGAGTGATGGATTGCGGCGACGCCGGGCACATTCTTCTGTCCAAACACGTCGCCGAAGATCTGGAAGGATACCAGAGGTGGCGACCGCTCTTGCACGATCTTGGTTCGTACGAAGTGAAGCATGGCGTGCGCGTCTCGGTGGTGAACCTCTATGACGATCAATTTGGCAATGCGAAGCTGCCGCAGAGATTTGAGACCGTGCAGAAACGCCGGACGCGTCTGCGCTGGGCGGCTATGGCGGCGACGTTGGTTGCGCTCGCGGTAGTCGTTGCTGGGATCGCAACCTTTTCCCGTTATCGCGTCCGATCGACGCTGGCTGCGCCAGCTGCGCCGGAAAAAAGCATCGCGGTGCTACACCAACAGGAACTCCAGGTCCGTGCATCGACGACACGTGGACAGCTACTAGCACCACTAACGCGCCCATCGCCAGATGGGCTCACACAGCCGTGTGGACCGGCAGTCAAATGGTCGTCTGGGGCGGCGGGCCGCTGCCGTATTTTAACAGTGGCGGCAAATATAACCCCACAACGGATACATGGACAGCCACTAGCACGACTAACGCGCCCGCTGCGCGAGAGTACCATACAGCAGTGTGGACTGGCAGCGAGATGATCGTCTGGGGCGGCAGTGGCCAGCTCGGCGCTTT
>QHQA01000106.1 GCA_003219695.1 Verrucomicrobiota bacterium | reverse complement strand
TACACCGGGCATGGGAGAGGAAATGAGAACCGCGGTAGAACGTGCCAAAGCGCAGCGGCCCGGGATTATCCGGATCGACGAAATGGTCGATCAAAAAACCGCCTGCAAACTTTACTCGCACGCAGCCGTGTTCGTTTGTCCATCGATTTACGAGCCGTTCGGTATCATCAATCTTGAAGCAATGGCGTGCGAGACGCCGGTCGTGGCCAGCGCCGTGGGTGGGATTAAGGAAGTCGTTGTCGATGGCGAGACTGGTTTTCTCGTTCCGCTGGAGCAAAGCAAGGAAAGCCCATTCGAAGCAACAAATCCCGAAAAATTCGCGCAAGACCTCGCAGCACGCATCAACCAACTAATGAGAAACCGGCAATTGCGCGAAAGATTTGGCAAGGCTGGTCGCAAACGCGCGGAAGAGAAGTTTAGTTGGACGGCAATTGCGGCGAAAACGAAAGCGCTTTATGCAACGTTGAAGCGTTGAAGGTTAAAGTGTTTTCATTTTTGCCCCTATCCATCCGCCTCAACGCTTCAACTTTCCCAAACGAATGTTTGTCGATCGAGTCAAAATTTTTGCGCAAGCGGGCACGGGCGGGCGCGGCTGCGTCAGTTTTCGGCGGGAAAAGTTTGTCCCGAAAGGCGGTCCGGACGGCGGGGATGGCGGCCGCGGCGGGGACGTGATCCTATGCGCTGACCGGCACGTCGATAATCTCGCCAATCTTTTCTACGAGCCGATAATAAAGGCGAAAAATGGCGGGCACGGGATGGGAAAGAAAATGACGGGACGTGCCGGCGCGGACAAGATCGTGAAGGTGCCGGTGGGGACGATTGCTTACTCAGCGGATAAAGGCGAACGCCCAACGCCCAACGCTCAGCGCCCACTGCATTCAGATCAATTAGCAATTGAAAATCGGGAATTGGCGGTGGAGCCGATCGTCGATCTTACGCGTGACGGGCAGGAGTTTGTCCTTTGTCGCGGCGGAGCAGGAGGGAAGGGCAATGTGCACTTCAAAAGCTCGCGCAACCGCGCGCCGCGCCAATACACGGATGGCGAAGAAGGCGAGGATGGTCATTTTCTGCTCGAGCTGCGAACAATCGCGGACGCGGGATTGGTTGGTTACCCGAATGCTGGTAAATCGACGCTGTTACGAAGAATTTCGGCTGCGCGGCCGAAGGTTGCGGCATATCCGTTCACGACGCTTCATCCGATCGTTGGGGTCATCGAATTTCCAGGTTACCGCCGGGCCACCATTGCAGATATTCCCGGTTTGATTGAGGGAGCGCACCGAGGGCTCGGTTTGGGGCACGAATTTCTTCGCCATATCACGCGCTGCCGCATTCTGGTGTTCGTGGTCGATATCGCCGGAAGTGAAGGCCGCAATCCCGTCGAAGATTTGCAGAATCTTCGGCGGGAAATTGATCTTTACGATCCGGCGCTTTCGTCGCGCCCATGGCTGGTGGTTGCCAACAAGATGGATCTCCCGGACGCGGAGAAGAACTTGAAAGCGGCGCAAGAAAAATTCCCGCGGATCAACATCCTTCCTACTTCAGCCGCAAAAGGGGAGGGGATGGATGCATTAAAGGAAACCTTGGCAGCGAAAATGACGAACGACAAAGATGCCGTTCCGCCGCCGCCAATTTGAGTTGGACAAGTCGAGAATCCCTGACGAGACTGGCGCTGTCATATGGGTAGGCGGGTTGTGGCGAGCTATTGCTCCAGCTTTTTGAAGCCGGAGATGTTGCATATTTACCGGCAGGTAAAGGCGCTGCGCGGAGTAGATACCTTTGTAGTCACTAAAGAGGTTCAGAATGCCCAGCGGTTTCCCTTTGACGATATCGAAATCATTCCAAAGCGGCGCACCAATCTGCTGGTGCACGGCTGGCTGAAATTCGTGGAGCGTCGGCCCCCCATCGTTTATCGGGGCGAGTACCAAACACTCGACTCATTGTTGGAGCGGCACGGCGCCGATCTTATGCA
>QHQA01000103.1 GCA_003219695.1 Verrucomicrobiota bacterium | reverse complement strand
TGATCGAACTATCGAAAAGCAAATTTGTTTCGCAGTCCACTATCGCCATGGCGTACGCCGGGTTAGGAGAGAAAGACAAAGCATTCGAGTGGCTGGATAAGTCCTACGAATCACACGACGAGGCGATTCTTTGGCTCAAGAACCATCCGATGTTTGAGCCCTTGCGCGAGGACCCGCGCTATAAGCCAATGTTGAAACGCCTGAACCTGCCGGAATGAATTTGAAAGTAGATGAATAAAGAAATATCCGCCAACACTACCCTGTCGCATTACCGTATCGTCTCCAAAATTGGCGCGGGTGGGATGGGCGAGGTTTATCTGGCTCAGGACACGAAACTCGATCGCAAAGTCGCGCTGAAGATTTTGTCCGCTGATGTTGCTGCTCACCCGGATCGAATGAAGCGCTTTGTGCAAGAGGCGAGAGCCGCTTCTTCGTTGAACCNCATCGACGGCGAGACGCTGCGCGAACGTATCAGCCGCGGAGGCGTTGAGTTGAGCGACACTATCGATATTGTAGTTCAGCTTGCGTCCGCGCTCACCGCAGCGCACGGCGCTGGGATTGTCCATCGCGATATCAAGCCGGAGAACATCATGTTGCGGCGCGACGGCATCGTGAAGGTGTTGGATTTTGGCTTGGCGAAACTCGTCGAACAGACTCCGCTCGACGCTGAAGCCGAAACGCGGATGCAGGTGCAGACGCAAGCCGGAATGATCGTGGGCACCGTTCGGTACATGTCGCCCGAACAAGCGCGCGGCATGGAGGTCGATGCGCGCACGGACGTTTTCAGCATAGGCGTGGTGATGTACGAAATGCTCGCTGGACAGTCGCCGTTTGCGGGCGAAACCACCAGCGATGTGATCGCGGCGATCCTGACGACCGAGCCGAAACCGCCCAGCAGTTTCAATCAAGAGATTCCCGCGGAACTCGACCGAATAGTTAATAAAACTCTGGCGAAGAAGCGCGACGAACGTTATCGGAACGCGAAAGATTTACTCGCGGACTTGCGGCAGTTGCAGAGGCGCCTCGAATTCAAAGTCGAAGCCGAGCGTGAGTTTGGAGTCACCCGCTCGACTGCAAAATCAGATCGATCGGTAACGCGAAACGATGAGGCGACGAGCGTTTCCACAACGGAGCCGCGCAATTCAATCGCCGTGCTCCCCTTCACAAACCTGAGCGCCGATCCAGAAAACGAATACTTCTGCGACGGACTGGCTGAAGAACTGCTCAATGCACTGGCGAAGATTGATCAGTTAAAAGTCGCCGCTCGTACCTCGACATTCTCATTCAAGGGCAAAAACGCGCCGGTGAGCGAAATCGCAAAGGCTCTAAATGTAAACACAATCATGGAAGGCAGCGTGAGGAAATCCGGCAGCCGCGTGCGAATTACCGCCCAGGTTATTAACGCGGCGGATGGTTATCATCTATGGTCTGAGCGCTACGACCGTGAGATGAAAGACATCTTCGACGTGCAGGATGAAATTACACTTGCCGTGGTCGAAGCGCTGAAAGTAAAGCTATTTGGCCAGGAGCAGGCCGCCGTATTGAAGCATTATACGAGGAACCCGGAGGCACACGAGTTTTATCTGCGAGGTCTTTCATACTTCATAAGGTGGACGCCGGAGTTTTTTCAGAAGGCGATTGAGAGTTTTGATCAGGCCATAGCGATCGATCCCAGGTATGCCTCAGCTTACGCTGGGCTGGCCGAGTGTTATACCGAAATGTCCTTTTTCGCTGCTCCGCGTGAATGGATGCCCAAAGCAAGGGAGGCGGCCCGCCAGGCATTGGAACTCGATGACACGCTCGGCAACGCTCACAATTCCCTTGCGGTCATCAAAATGTATTACGACCGGGACTACGCCGGCGCCGAGCATGAGTTCAAACGCGCGATTGCTCTCGATCCGGGCAGCGCTCATATTCATATGTGGTATGGCTGGTATCTCGGGTTGATGGGCCGATTTGACGAAGGCTTAAAAGAGCAGAGGCGCGCGCAGGAGATCGATCCGCTCTCCGACCTGATCAATTTCGGAATTGGCGCGACCTTTCATTGGTCGCGACAGCCTGAGCGCGCGATCGAACACTATCAAAGAGTGCTCGAGTTGAATCCGAACTTCCGCTTAACGTACTGGTTTCTCACTGACGCTTATGTAGAAAAAGGTGACTTCGCTTCGGCCATTGCCACCATCGAGAATGCGCCGATAGCACTGGACGATCCGGTTACGTTATCAGCCGCGGCGCACGCATACGGGAAAGCCGGAGAGCGTCGCAAGGCGCTGGAGATTCTCAGTGAGTTAGAGAGGCAATCTAGTCAA
>QHQA01000101.1:3483-4633 GCA_003219695.1 Verrucomicrobiota bacterium | reverse complement strand
GTTTTGGTTAGGCTGGGCGCAAGAAGTGGCCGGCGACCGCGACGCCGCCCTGGCAAGTTTGCGACAGGCACGCAGTGAACTGGAACCTTTCCTCAAAGAACAGCCGGAAAATTATATCCTGATTGGAGATCTCGCGCTGACCAATATGGGCCTGGGTGACAAAGACGCCGCATTGGCTCTGTCGGAACGGGCTGCAGCCGTGATCCCCATCGAGAAAGACGCCTTGTTTGGTCCGCGTCCGATCGAGATTCTCGCCCGGGTGGCGGCGCACATAGGGGCGTCCGACCGCGCCATCGCCGCTTTACAGAAACTCCTTTCTATACCGTACGCTGGTCCGCTGGCCACACAAAATATACCGCTCACTCCTGCGCTGCTCCGGCTCGATCCGATGTTCGATCCACTTCGGAATGACCCGCGCTTCCAAAAACTCGCATCGAGCGCGCCGAAAGCGGGGAATGAATAACGCGACGCGGTGAACTCAAAGAACTTTTTTCGCCGAACTGATTCCGTCATTTCCGTTGCCGCTTATGCGCGAGACAATACGTCGAGTTTGAGCGAATGCAGTTAACGCGCTGATTGGCGCAAGTTTCCGTCGAAATCGCGCTGATTTACGAAATATCGAAATCGGTTTCGATTCCCGTTGCCCGCTTTCTCCCTATGAAACGCGCCTCCCTCGGGGCCGCAGTCATAACAGAATAGGCGAAAAGTCATAACTGATCCGCCTATTTCCGCCGACGTCCGCGTGTGTTGGTGCTGGAGCAAAAGGATCTGACGATATGCCAATTTATTCGGCGCCCGTTGCGACCAAAAGCGAAAGTTGACGAGCGAAGGAGGCTGCGTTTTGAAAAATGCGAGGACTCCGATTCGTTCCGGCGGTTTGAGCGTCGTCTGCTACACGCACGCGCGCACGCGCGTAGGGGTACTCACGTTATTCTCGATCGTCTCGGCTGTCGCAGCCCGCGCGGCAATTCGGGGCATCGCCGCTAATACGTTTAACCCAAAAGAATTTCCTTGGGCGACCGATGGTGCTCGCGCGTGCGATCTAGTGCAGCGCTTGGTTAATCACCGCGCTTGCTCCGCAATTTGCGCTCAAGGCTGTCGAGGGGGGAGAAGATGAGACACGCCAGTTCGGTGTGTTTTCCAAAGAGAA
>QHQA01000101.1:2328-3478 GCA_003219695.1 Verrucomicrobiota bacterium | reverse complement strand
CCAACGAGACACCGAAGAAGGTAACCGCTGCGAGCTGACCCTTCCCGTGGCCAAGGATCGGTAATCCCGAAGCGCCTGCAACATACAACGCGACGAGCAACCCGTTCGCCACAATCGCCCCAAGGAACCGGCCAAAGGCAACGATGCGTCGCGATACAACGATATGGATTAGGCTGTAGATGCCAATCAACCCAAGCATCAGCAGCAACGACCCCACGGCAACTCGCACTGGGACTCGGAAGTAAACAGGCGTTATGTAAACCATCAGCACGATGCCGAGCAGGATGCGGAGCACACGCCCTATCGGCGGGGCCCGGCGGGGTTCTTGGAGCAACTCCCCAATTTGTACTCCATCAGCTCTCACCACTTCATTTCCTTCGTTATATTTGCCTAGAAGCTTCGACGGCTCATTCGCAGCCACACATTTACGAAGCTCGCGACGATCAGACCGCCGATTCCAATGATGGCGAGCAGTTTGTTGCTCACCACCGCGACAGCAATGAAGATCACGATCGCGCTAATTGCGCCCACGCCAAACGCCAGCCACGAACGATGATGTCTGATGCCAAGGTAAAGCCCGACTAGCGTGATTAAAAGCCCGAGTCCGACTGCCGTAATGATCGAGATTAGCGCCGGAAATCCGAGACAACAGAGCGCGGCGAACAATGAACCTGCAATTCCGATCTTATCGATGTGCCTGCCCCAGAAACTGATGTCTTTGGTTTCATTCATGGTTTTGTGCGTGTTCATTCCGCGCAGCAGGAAAGTTTCGCCGGATCTTTGAAACGCGAGATAGCGACGATTTTCAGCGCCTCAGCCATCGTCGGATAGACGTGGAGCATGTCGATTTAGTCACGGATCTTCGCGCGGAAACGCATCGCCATCGCAGCTTCATGAATCACTTCGCCGGCACTGTTTCCCACCATGGAGACGCCAAGAACTTCTTCGGTCTTATCATCGGCTACCATTTTGATGATTCCCGCGGTGTCACGAATCGCACCCGCGCGCGGTACCAATGACATCGGTACGCTGCTGCACCAGCATTCGTGACCGGCGGCTTGCGCTTCTTCCTCGGTCATCCCGACCATTGCGATTTGCGGGTCCGTGAAAATTGTTCGGGGAATCACGCGGTGATTCGCACTTCGCGGCT
>QHQA01000101.1:0-2291 GCA_003219695.1 Verrucomicrobiota bacterium | reverse complement strand
TCACGTCGCCGGCCGCAAAAATGTGCGGCACGTTTGTGCGCAGGAATTCGTCCACATGCACCTCGCCATGTTTGCCAACCGCGACGCCTGATTTCTCGATGTCGATCTTGTCGGAGTTTGGCGTGCGACCGGTAGTGACCAGAAGTTTCTCGGAGCGAAGCTGGCGGGTTTTATCCTCAGCGTGAGTCGTGACAACGATTTCTTTTCCGTCGTGGCGAACGGACCGCACAGACGTGTTTGTCAGAACGCGAATGCCCTCGTTTTCAAAAATTTCGCCATTCGTTTTTTCAACTGCTGGTTCGTATCCGTGAGCGAGCAGTTGGTTATTGCGTTCTAAGATCGTGACCGCGACACCGAAGCGCCGAAACATTTGTCCCAATTCCAGCGCGATGTAACCGCCGCCAAGGATCATAAGCGAGTGCGGCAACTCGTGCATTTCCATCGGCTCGTCGTTTGTCAGCAAATCGCTCGTCAAAAATGGAACGTCGCGCAAACCGTCGATCTCAGGAACGACCGGCCGCGATCCGGTAGAAATGAGAATTTTCTCGCCGGTCAGCCGCTTGCCATCGACCTGCACCGTGTGTTGATCGACAAATTGAACGTGGCCTTCTTCGATAGTGAACTGTCCGCCAGTCAGGCTCTCGTATTTCTTTTTGCGATAGCCGTGGATAACCTTGTCCTTTTGCTCAACCAGTTTGCGGAAATCCAAACCGATCTCTGCTGGCGTCAACCCCGGATAACGCGGGTGCCGCGCGTCGTGAATGATCTTCGCCGCTTCGATTAAATTTTTCGACGGCAGACATCCGCGATTCACGCAAGTCCCACCGATAGTCCGCTCTTCCGTCATCACCGCAGTTTTGCCCAGCTCCTGCGCGCGTAGGGCCGCCGCAAATGCCGTCGAACCAGAGCCGAGAATGACCAAGTCAAACTTTGCGGTATTCGCCATTTCGGGTGAGGTTTGGAATGTCAGCCTTCTTTTGGCACGGGCCGTTCACCGTTTTCGATTGCCTCTTCGTCTTTGATTGCTTGTTTCAAAATCTTGATTTGCTCTTGGTCGAGATATTCGCGCGCGATGTCTTCGAGGTGATTCGGGCCGACGCTCTTGCCAGTTAAATCCTTGCGCAACGTGTCCGAGAAGGCGCGTTGAAGTCCCTCGGCTTTGTCTTTTGTCAGTTCAGACTTTGCTTGTACCCAGTGAACCAGCCGCGCAGCGATAATGTCAGCTTCTTCTTCACTCAAGCGATCGACATCCGCGCCGTGATACCAGCCCTTGCCCGACAAGAAGTTCTGCACCGCTTTATCGCGCGAATCTCCCTGAAGTTCTGTCGCGCGGTCCTCTTTCAGTCCCGTTGCTACCTTGCTGCGAGTTTCAGTGTCCGATTCAGGCTTCCAGACGACGGCGATTATTGTTCCGGCGCGATTTAACCACGCTTGGAAAACACCGGGCTGCTTCTCCAAGTCTAAAAGAATTGGCTTTGAAGCGCTGCCGCAACCAATTTGCGGCGCGGCCGGACAGACTAACGGAGCTTGGAATACGCTGATCCGATCTGCGGTGAGCGCCGTTGCGTTTTCAGCGGCGCTGGCAAACGGCGCGTAAAGCAAACCGCCTGCCAAAACTGCGGTGAAGTGTGTTTTCATATTCTTTCCTTTCAGTTAATGCTTCAGCAAAATTTCTATTTGTTAGGCAGGCTCGCGCGATACCCGGTGGAATTGATGGCCGCGACCAGTTGTTCGGGATTCGTTTTCGCCGGTTCGTACTCCACCGTTGCCGTTTTGGTCGCGCCACTGACATAAATTGCTTTGACGCCGTCGATTCGCCTGAGCGCATGGCGAACGGGAATTTCGCAGGCGACGCAGCTCAATCCGTCAACTGAAATGACGATGCGACTCAGGCCGTTCGAGAGTTGGTCTTGCGCTGCAGGCGGCACGCCTCCAAACACGTAACGGCTTATGTTCAGGCCGTCGAAGCCGATTACCAGCGCGGTGGTGATTAACAACGTCACAATGGCGCTGCGTTGCCCTCCCATTGGTTTGTGCTCGCAATCGCAAACCGTTTTCTCGCGCAGATATTTTGCCCATGCCCAAGTCAGTATCGCCATGGCGGCGATGATGAAAAACCAGTGATAGCGCCCGATGAATACCGCGCCGCTGCCAACTCCGATTGCCAGCAGCAGCAACGGCCCGATGCAACATATCGATCCAAGAATGACTGCCAGGATTCCTGCTTGTTTTGCCTTCATGGCAGCACGCTAGACCCTCTAGTAGAGTAAAGGGTCAACCGCTTTTTAGAA
>QHQA01000102.1 GCA_003219695.1 Verrucomicrobiota bacterium | reverse complement strand
GAGCAGAAGGAAGAAGAACCGAAAAAGGAAGCTGAAAAAAAAGAGCCGGAGGAAAGAGAAGAGAAACCAAAGAACGAAGAAGAGAAGCCGAAGAAGCCGAAAGAGGAAGAGGAGAAAGAGGCAACTGCCCCGAAAGCGGAGAAGAAAGCTGAAGGTGAAAAACCAGCGCCAAAGGTCGAAAAAGCGGAAGAACCGCGCGTGAAAGCGTCGCCTGTTGCACGCCGAGTTGCTGCCGAACTTGGTGTCGATCTTTCCAGCGTAAAAGGCACCGGCCCGGAAGGTCGTGTGACTGAGACCGACGTGCGCGCGGCCGCTAAATCAAAGAAAGCCGCTGCTCCGGCACCTTCAGTCCCAGCCGCCGTTAAAGCTGGCGAAAGCGCGCGCATTCAACTTTCCGGGATGCGTAAAATCATTGCGCAACGCCTGGTCGAAAGTCTCGGCCCGGTTCCACATTTTTATCTCACCATCGACGTCAATGCCGGACCGCTGATGGAAGCGCGCGAGGAATTGAAATCCGCAGGCGAAAACACTGACGCCGCCAATATCACAGTAAACGATTTCGTCTTGAAAGCGGCTGTGATGGCCGCGGTGAAGGTTCCGCGAGCAAACGCTTCTTTCGACGGCGATGCGATTGCGCAATATGCCGACGTCGATCTCGGCATCGCCGTGGCGATCGAAGACGGGCTGCTGACACCGGTGATCCGCGCGGCGCAAAACAAATCGTTGCGCGAGATCAGTGCGCTGGCGAAGGACTTGGCTCACCGCGCGCGCAACAAGCGAATGAAGCCAGAAGAATTTCAGGGCGGCACGTTCACCGTCTCAAACCTCGGCGGGATGGGAATCGACAGTTTTTCAGCCGTCATCAACCCGCCGCAAGGATTCATCCTCGCTGTTGGCAAGATCACAAAAGTTCCAGTCATTGACGATTGCGATCAAATCGTGGTAGGGCATCGCATGTCGCTGACGATGAGCTGCGATCATCGCGTCATCGACGGCGCGCTCGGCGCCGAATACCTCAAAGAGTTGCGCCACCTTTTGGAAAATCCAGCGCTGCTTTTGGTGTAAGAAAGAGGTTGTTTTGGCGCGACGCCGAAACCAGCACGCGGGACGCGTGCGCTACCCGGAATATCGGTCGCGCGACAGGGCCGTTGTTTCCCACACCATGAAATTATCCAGCGTTGGCCTAGCTTTACCGACCGCAAATTCCACCACGGCGGCGTCATCGACGAAGCCGAGAAATGGCGTCTTATCTGGAATTAAATCGAACGGATCGACCAGATAATTAAGAGCAGCAACGATCCATAGCAGCGCGTCTTTAGGAACCTGATCATATTCGCCGCAATGGTGCGCGCGGACCAGACGTAGCATGGTTTGGAGATACGGCCAGCTTTCTTTAAACGGTTCCCTAGGCACCGCCGCGGCCTTGCTCGCTGCCTCGTTGAAAAGGGCTTGCAGACTCTCGCGATCATTAACACATGATTTTGCATCCTCCAACGCTCTGGCAAACGCTTCACTGCGAAGGGCGGGTTTGCGGTAAGGCACATCCGCTTCCAGATTTTTTGGAGTGGAGCGGCTCTGTATTTTAGTGGGCGATTTCGTTTTTACTTTTTTCATCTGGCGCTATGAAAACACGTCGATGCGCCGAAGAGAAGCCGATTCGTGAATGATCATGCTGGGGAGCACAGGCTGCGAGCCTGTTGTCGTCGGCAGCCTGCCGACGACCTCATGGAGTGGCGCAACCCTCTATGGAGATCGGACTCGGAAGAGCTTTTCGGCAAGCTGCCGAAAAGGACAGGCTAGCAGCCTGTGCTCCGCAGAACAGCGCGCGACGGGCGCGCCACTACGGTTTCGTTGCAAGAATGAGCGGCGATGGACCGGGCGCTTCGAGCTTGCGAACTTTTTTGAAGCCTGTTTTTTCCAGCCAGTTTTTGATTTCGTTGAAGCTGAAGGTGTCGCCTTGCTCTGTGTTCACGAGCATTTGCACGCCGAACATGAGCGCGTGTGTCGGTTCGGTGCGCCGGTCATTCACCAGCCATTCGCCGATTGCAATTGTGCCGCCGGGTTTGAGTGCGCCAAAAGTTTTCTTGAGCAACTGCCGGCTGCGTTGTTCGCCTTCGCTATGCAAGATATGGCCAAGAGTGGCGATGTCGTAGCCGTTGCCAAAATCCGCTTGCAACAAATCGCCTTCGACGAAATCGAAATGATCGCGGACACCGAATTTTTCCGTGATGCGTTTTGTGGTCGGAATCATTCCCCCCCAATCGATCGCGGTCACGCGCATGCGTGGCGACTTCTGGGCGAGCGCAATTCCCCAGATCCCAGAACCTGCTGCCAGATCGAGAACACGCACTTCGCCTTTCGCTTTCGCGACTTTCAAATGATCGCCAAGTTTCTGCGCACTGGGGTAGCTCATTGGAATAATGTTCTCCACAAGCTGACTGAAGAATTCAGTGCCCTCGGTCTCCTGGTTGACGGCGGCTACCGGCCGGCCGTCGCGCACGACCTCACTCAGCCGCAGCCATCGCGAATTGAGCTGCGGCAAAATCGATCCGAAAAATCCCGCGAGCGAGCCGGGCTTATTGCTGATGAGAAATGCTTCGCTCTCGGGCGTAAGTGAGTATCTGGATTGCCGATCTTTCTTCAGCAGTTCAAGACCGACGAGCGCGTCCATAATCGCGCGCAAACCGCGCGTCGACGCACCGGTTTCCTTGCTCACTTGCTCGACGGTTTTCGCACCGCTGGCGAGCTTATCGAAAACTTTATTCGACACAGCCGAGCTGATGATGAGCGGCGGCGCGTAGGCAAAACTAATTTGCTGCAGACGTTCGGAAGTGACTTGTTCGCCACGGCGAATCCGGTCTTTGGCGGATTTTTTCGGACGGGTTTTCTTCGACATGGTTGCTTTGGATTTCTCGAATTGTAAGATCGACAAGTAGCTCGACCGATTTAATAGACTCGTCAGGCCCGCTTGGAAGAGCTACGGTATTTATTAAATCGGTCAAGCGCACGAGCGCTTGCAAGTTTCACTCGTCGTGACCATCACGAACTGCAAAACGCGCGAAGAAATGGAGGCTACCGAGCACGCCGTGCTCGCGCCGTTTGCGGAAAAATCGGGCCGATCCCGCGGGCGCAAATATGCCGAGCCGAGCCACGCGTACCGCACAGAATTTCAACGCGATCGGGCGCGCATTATTCATTCGCGGGCGTTTCGACGGATGGAATACAAGACGCAGGTTTTCCTGAACGGGACTGGCGACCATTTGCGCACCCGCCTCACGCATTCCATCGAGGTGGCATCGATCAGCCGGACGATCGCCCGCGCGTTGAGACTCAACGAAGATCTCGCAGAAGGGATCGCGCTGGCGCACGATCTGGGGCACGCGCCATTTGGGCACTCGGGCGAGGAGACGTTGGCTGAATGCATGCGCGAGCACGGCGGGTTTGATCACAACCGCCAGAGCGTGCGAGTGGTCGAGTTGCTCGAAACGCCGTATCCAGATTTTCCGGGGTTAAATCTGACGTTCGAAGTGCGCGAAGGTTTGCGGAAACATGAACGGCCTTACGTTTTCCCCGGACCCAAAGGAGAAGAATACGAATGTCCATCGCTGGAGGCGCAGGTCGCAGATCTTGCGGACGAGATCACCTATTACAGTCATGATCTGGATGACGCCGTCGATTTTGAAATTTTAAGCGCGACGCACTTGGAAGAAAACGAGGTGTGGAGGCGAAGCCATCACGCAGTGCTCGCGCGTTACGCTGACGCACGCGAGCCTGAGCTGCACAAGCTGATTATTCGCGACATCATCGATCACGAGGTGTACGACCTGGTTGCGACGAGCGCAAAATCCGTCGCGGAATCGGGTGTGCAGAGCGCAGACGAGGTGCGCCGACAGCCGGCTCCACTGATTCGCTACAGCGATGAGTTAGCCGGGGCGAATCGCGCGCTGCGGAAGTTTTTGTATCAGAACGTTTATTATCACCCCCGGGTATCGGAATTGAACCGGCGTTCGTGCGAGATGCTGCGGCGCGTTTTTGACGCATACCTTGTCGATCCCGACAGGCTGGGCGATGGAGCGATGAGACGCATCGAGAAGGAAGGGTTGCATCGCACAGTGTGCGATTACGTCGCCGGAATGACGGACCGATATTTAATGGAAGAATACGGCCGAATCGCTCAACTGTAGCCGCCTCGCTGTGCGAGGCGCGAGATTGATGTGCGTCACTGCCGCAACTTTCGCGTCTCACAGAGACGCGGCTACAGCTATGCAGCGGCGTTGCCGATTTCGTCCCGCAGATATCTGATGAGAAAACGGAGACGCTGGTTGAGAGAATGTTCCTCAAGTACGCGTTGTCGCCGCAACGGATCGTTAACGAATGTGGAGGCCATAAGGTCCGCCAGCATTTCCAAGTCACGCAGTTCAGAAAGGTATCGATCCACCTTTGCCGGAAGCTGACGGCGGTCGTGTTTCAGGTTCGCGTAAAGCTCGAGCACTTTTGCGCCGAGCGCTTCGGTCTCGACCGTGGTTGCGTCGCACGACTCAACGATGTCGATCCTGGCAATCGGGAACGGCGTCTCCTGTTCGAAACTGGTAAAGCGTACCCGTCGCAGACCCTGCAGGATTAAATTGGACGTGCCATCGCCGCGCCCCACACACGCGCGAATCAATCCGGCAGTGGCAAGATGGAAAAAATCTTCCGGCGCGCGCCACTCCGGGCAACTCGGTTTGATCAGCGTTACGCAAAACATGCGATGATGCTGCAGCGCGTGTTCCAGCATGTCGCGATAGCGCGGCTCAAAAATGTAAAGCGGGAGCAGCGCGTGCGGAAAAAGGACCGCTCCCGGCAGCGGCATCACCGGCAGTTGTTTGGGCAAAGTTACTGACGAAGACATGGGATCAGGGTCGCTCTGCAAAGAATATGTCCACGGTTATCAGGGTGGAACACGAGGCCCAAATATAATGACGAAATCCGAATCAGTGACGAATGACGAAGCTCGAAGCATGGCTCTTTTCTTATTCCGGGGTTCGTCAGTCTTTCGTCATTCGTCATTTGAGCTTTGTCATTTTCCGACTCCCAGCGCGCGAAGTTGTTCGAGCGAGAGTTGGCCCTCGACGTCGGTCGCCGCGGTGATTGATGCATAGACCAGAGCGGAACCGGCGCGCGCCAGCAGGACGCGCGAAATCGCGCCGAGTTTGCCGATGCCCATCGCGGCGATGGGAAGATCGACACGCTTGTCCGTTATGAAGTCGAGCAAACGCGCGAGTTCGATTGGCGTGTCGGTGCGCGTCGCGACCTTGAAAATATTTGCGCCGTGTGCTCTGGCCGCGCGTGCTTTAGCGGCGAGAATCCGTGGATGAGGTGTTGATTGGAAGTTATGGAACGAAATGATGCGCCGCACTTTTTTCTTCTCGGCGAGCGTAGGCAACAAACGCAGCGCTGAGGCAGAGCGCAGTTCAAAGTCGATATAGCTGGCGTACTTTAAAAATCGAATGAGCAGATCGCGCCGTTGCCGGATTGATAATTTGTTCGCCCCGCCCTCCTGCGGATGTCGCGCCGTGATGATGAGCGGCGCGCCTAACCGTGGCAATTTGCGTTCTAGTTGATTGGCAATATCTGCGAAGCAATCCAGACGCAGCTCGAATAAATCCGGCGACTTTCGCATTTGCGTCGCCGCGTCCACATCCGCGCGCGACGCAATTACGCCCACAATGCGCGGACGCTCGGTGGCCGAGGTACGGGCATTCATTTTTTAACCACGAATAGACACGAATTAACACGAATAGGAGACAAAGGAAATTTCCCCGCGAATGGCGCGAATAGACGCGAACCGAAGATAGGAACGACAAATCGGATTTTGCTGCGTGAATTCGCGTGATTAGCGGGCAGGCTTTTTATGAATTCGTGTACATTCGTGTTCATTCGTGGTTGGATTCTACAGCGGAGCGTGAAAGCAGTCTTTCGACGTACTTGGCGAGAATATCGAACTCGATATTCACCAGATCGCCCGACTGCGCGCAGTGGAGATTGGTGTGCTGTTTCGTGTACGGGATGATCCATGCAACGCAGCTTTTCGCCAAAACTTCAGCAATCGTCAGGCTGATTCCGTTGACGGCAATCGAACCTTTGCGAGCGACGTAATGTGCGAACTCGCCCGGCAACTCCACTTCCAGTCGAAAGTCCGTGCCCTGCTTGTCGAAGGCGATAATGGACGACACGCAATCAATGTGGCCCTGCACAAAATGTCCGCCCAAACGCCCATCGGCGGGCAGGGCGCGCTCCAGGTTCACCGAGTCGTTACGCCGCAATTTTTTCAGGTTCGTGCGAGCGATTGTTTCCCCGAGAAGATCGAAAGCGAGACGATCGCCGCGCCGCGAAGTCAACGTGAGGCAGCAGCCATTCACGGCTACGCTATCCCCGCTCTTGGTCTTTTTCGCGATGTCCGGCGCGGCAATTTGCAGCTCGCGAAGACTTTCGGGGGTGCTCGCGCGCACCGCAATAACCTCACCGACTTCTTCGATCAGGCCGGTGAACATTGGTCACTTCCGTTCGGCCACGATTAAATTGGCTTCCTTCCAGTTCCAGCGATAACCAAATCCGAACTCGATCGGCGGCGGATTACCTTGTTGGAAAAGTTCCTGAAGCCGGGGCTGGTAATGTTGTTTGAACAGCTCGATCGGGCCGAGGTAAACGCCGAAAAGGCGCAGGTTCCATTTCATTGGGTCGAGGTAAGCCAGCGGAATCCCGGAGTCGTCCTGCACGATCATGTTGCTGTGATCGAGAATGAAATTGCGAATCGTCGCGAACCCGTCCTCAAACATGAGATACGAAGACGACTTGAGAAGACTCGAGCCGACGCCGAGACGTTGGCAAAATTTCAGGAAACCGGGAGTCGCTTTGATGCCGCCGTCGGAAATATCGGTGGTGAAATAGTACAACGTCTGTGAATCGCCCGATTGATTGTCGGTATAATTGATTCGCACCCCGGGAATGCTGCCGCCTTTCTTCCCCGGCGCGCTCTCTTGAAACGCGCCGCCGCCATTGAGCGAGCCGAACGCGACGTTTGTAATCGACTTATCGGCGCGCGCGATGAAAGCGTAGAGAATTGGCAGCACCCCATTGAGGTTCTGCTGTTGCAAATCGATTTTCATGTCTTTTGTAATGAAGTAGGTCGTCTCGAGCGAGGACTTCATCGCGTTCTCCAGATTTCCCAGCGCGCCAGACAAATTCGCGATCCGCAGCGGATCCGGTGGCGGTCCCATCGATTCCTTCCCGCAAAGCACGTACACCTTTGCCTTGGGGAAAAATTGATCGACATACAGAAGATCGGGCCCGCTGAACATGTAAAACGCTACAGGGACCGGTTGCAGCGATTCGGGAAGATAAGTCTCCTGCCACGCGTGCAGTTTCTGGAGCTGCCGGAGATTAAGTTTTGAAAATTCTTTTTCAAAAAATGTGGCGTGTTCCTGCCAGGCCGGATCGCGTGTCAGCAGCGCGAGCGGCGAATTCTCTGGCACGGGCATCCCGGCGAGGAAGCGCGCAATGTCATTTGGCCCGGCGTTTACCGGCATCGCACGAGGAGCAAGCTCTGGATTCTCTTGCCCCGAAACGCTGAGCGCAGTCACCAGCGCTATTGCTACGAACAATGTTTTCATTCCGAGCGATGGAGGCGTTTTCCCGCGCAAAAGTAGAGCAGGACCCCGACGATTGCGGTCGCGAGTCCAGCCAGCGATTCAATCGTTTTCCAGCGCAGCAGGTAAACCATCATCCAGATTGTGATGACGGAAAAGATAATCGGCGGCAACGGATAAGCCCACACCCGATAAGGCCGTGCGATTTGCGGGCGCCTTGCGCGGAGCACCATCACGCCGAGCACGGCGAACAGCGAACAGAGCAACAGACTGAATTGAGTGTATTGGACGACGCTTTCAAAGCTGCGCGTGAGCAAAAGCACATTGACGATCGCCAATTGCAGCACAATGGCATTGGTAGGGATGCCATGCGGATTCTTGCGCCCAAGCAGCCGCAGCAACCAATGGTCTTCGCCCATCGACATGCTCACCCGCGGCCCGATCCACGTCATTGAACTGATTGCAGAGATCAAACCGAGACATATGACCGCGCCGGCAACGCGCCCGCCGTTCGCGCCAAAAATATGTTTGCCTGCAATCAACGCTACTTCCAATTGACCTTTCAATTCCTGGACGGGCGTGGTGGCGAGGAAGATCGCGTTGAGCAACACGTAAAGCACGATCACAACACCTGTGCCCGCAAGCAACGAGCGCGGCACATTTTTTTCCGGCTGCTTGATTTCGCCTGTGATATAGGCCGCCGCGTTCCAACCCGAGTACGAATACATCACGTAAACCAGAGCCACCGCAAACGGCGCGCCGAAGATCGACATCGCGTCGCCGCGCGCCGGCAGAAAGCTGATTGGCTGCTTCGGATGGACAAAGAAGCCGACGCCGATCAGTGCACCGATCAGAAGCAATTTCACGAGTGTCGAAAGATTTTGAAACGCGCTGCCGACTTGGAGATTTCCTAGATGAAAAGCTGTTACCAGCCAAACAACGACAAACGACAGAAGCACCGGCGAGCCGACGCCGAAGACTCCGACAAAATATTTGCCAAACGCCATCGCGGCGAGCGCGATCGGCGCGGCGAACCCAACCGTGGCGGAAACGAATCCCGCCATAAACCCGAGCGCAGGATGATAAATCTCCGATAGAAAATGATATTCGCCTCCCGAACGCGGCAGCGTCGCGCTCAGTTCTCCATAGCAAAGCGCGCCGCAAAGCGCCGCGATTCCGCCGATGATCCAAAGCATGAGCAACGGAAACCCCGACTGAATGTCTGTCAGTTGAAAACCAAGGCTCGTGAAAATTCCGGTGCCGATGATGTTGGCGATCACAATGGAAGACGCCGTGAGAAAACCGACAGTGCGCTTGGGAGCGGCAGGCTTCACGGAAACGCGCTGAGCAAGAGTAGTCACGGGTGGGTTAATGGTCGCATTCAAGTTCATGATTCGCGAACGAGTCCGATTTCAACGAGCGGCGGCCTTCAGTCCGCCGTTTTGTAAAGTCACGTCTCTAGGTTTTCGTCAGTTGTCAGAAGCTATTCCCGGCGTGACTTTGAAACGCCATGAACCGATCTCCCAAGGTCTCCATCGAAACGGCCACCCAACTTGCGGTCTTTCTTGCAAATCGTCCCGGGGCGCTTGCGCGCGTGTGTGATGCACTTGCCAAAGCCGAAATTAACATCCACGCGCTGGCTACATCGGATACGGTCGATCACACGGTCGTGCGGATGGTCGTAAGCGATCCGGCCAAGGCGCTCATGCTTTTGGGCGAAGCGGGGGTCCTCGCTCTGGAGACCGAAGTGCTCATGATCGAAACCGAGAGTCAACCCGGCGTTCTAGCCAAAATCGCCGAGCGCCTCACGGATGCCGAAGTCAACATTGAATACGTCTATCTCGCAGCCGGTCGTGAAACGGAAAGAGGTCTGATTGTTCTGCGGCCATCCGATATCGGAAAAGCGCAAACCGCGCTGCGCGATTTGTAGCGCGCTTCCTGCGGATCCTCGCCGGCCGGGCAATATTTGATTTCGCGCGGAATTCAGCCGCGAGATTTTAACAGCTACGGCAGCCGGCGCGGTAACGACCTAGTGATGACCCGCGGCACATTCGCGAATGTGCGGATAAAAAATTTGATGGTGCCCGGAACCGAGGGCGGCGTGACGAAATACTATGGTAGCGCGACCGTCCCGGTTGCGAACGAGCGCAAGCCAGAGGCTCGCGCCACTCTGGAGGGTGAACAGACGTCGATCTTCGATGCGGCGATAAAATACGCCGAGACAAATACTCCGCTGATCATTCTCGCCGGCCACGAATACGGCACTGGTTCATCACGCGACTGGGCGGCGAAAGGAACTCGGCTGCTTGGCGTGAAAGCAGTGATCGCGGCAAGTTTCGAACGAATTCATCGATCGAACCTCGTGGGCATGGGCGTGTTGCCGTTGCAATTTCCCGAACGAACAACGGCGCAATCGCTCGGGCTCGACGGTTCGGAAATTTTTTCGGTCATCGGATTGTCAGATGCAATCAAGCCCGGGCAAAATGTAACGCTCGAAGTCGAAGGCAAAGGCCAGTCAAAGCGTTCGGTTCCGCTGAAGTTGCGCATCGATACGCCGATCGAGATCGATTACTACCGGCACGGCGGAATTCTGCCGTTCGTGCTGCGACAGCTGTTGGGCAGACAGAGCTAGAGATTTCTCGACTTCGCTCGAAATGACAGAGACCGGCACGGCGGGATTTTGCCATGTGCTGCGGCAATTGCTGTCGAAGTAACGCGCTGCCGTGTCGAGTTTCACTTCCTCGCATGCTGGCGTCACCACCCGTTGTCAGTCCCGAAAAAAACTGACTGGAACTCAAGGAGCCTTCTCTGCCGTCAATTCTTGAAAGCGTGGATCATTGCGGATTGGATCCCAGATCGGATCGAGTCGCAGCGTAGCCGGAGTAGTCAAGCTCGCACCGCTGTATGATGTCCGCAGCAGCCGCTTCAGCATAGGAATCGCATGATCGGCATCACCGAGTTGAGCGTAAATTGCCGCCATCTCCGCCTCAAAGTTGGGGCCAAATTCCGGATATTTGGAACTTGGCACCAGGGCCATGGCTTTTTGTCCTTCGGCGATAGCGAAATCCGCTTTGCCCAAACCCGCGTAGGCCACTCCCAAACGAATATGCGCATCCGCATCGGCGTAAGACTTCTCGAGCTGGCGGCGAAAATCTTCCGCTGCTTTTTGGAAAGTCACGCGCGCCGCTGCAACATTGCCGGAGCGCTGCTGACAGCGGCCGATACCAAGGATGTCTTCGCCGCGTTGATAGGGGTGAGTTTCAGTGGCCAACGCTCTCGAAAATATTTCTATGGCCGCAGCATAATTGCGCTGCAACAACGCATACCTAGCGCGCCGGTTCGCTGGGAGCTCAGGATTTGTGAGCAGCGGTTCTGCCGCCTGAAGATCGCCAATCGCCACCAGCGCATCCGCTTTGGTGAGAAGGGCACGAGTATTCGCCGGATCCCACGCAAGTACGCGGTCAAGCGTGGCCACAGCTTCGGGAAAACGGCGCATGGCACAGCAGGTAAGCGCCAGATTGTTAGAGGCTCCGATGTTGCGAGGATCGAGCTCGATCGCGTGTCGTAGATCCGCAACAGCCTCGTCCCAATGCCCGAGGGCTCGTTGCACCCTGGCGATCGCTTCTATAACATCAGCGCTATTCGGAAGACCCTTTTCGGCCTGCCGGAATTCCGCGAGCGCGCGCGTGTCGTCCTGCTCGTGATACCCGCGAGCAAGGTGAACTTCTGGAAGGTTCGGATCGAGCGCGAGCGCCTGATTCAGGGAATCCTTAGCGGCAGCCCGTCGTGCTGGTTTTTGCTCGACGTCTTCTTTCCAAGCACTTTGGATCTGCGCAATCGAGAGATATGCCCAGGCTAATGTAAAATTCGAATCCAACGTGACTGCCTGCTCGTACAAGCGAATTGCACTCTCGATATCACCTTTTAACGCAAAGCCCCAGTCGACGGGAATTGCCCGCGCACGGAGATAGGCATCGTAAGCAGCAGGATTGTTCGTGGGCTTGGCCTCCACTCGAGCTTTTTCCTGCGGAGTGAGCGTGGCGCCGACCGCCGCGGCAATCTCTGTGGCCAAGTCGCCCTGCAAACTAAGCGAATCAGCGAGCGTGCGATCATAGTTCTCACCCCAAAGATGACGGTCCGTTTGCGCGTCAATTAATTGCACCGAAACGCGCACACGATCTCCTGATCGACGGACGCTGCCTTCCACCACGTGGCTCACGCCCTGTTGCTGCGCGATTTCCTTGAGATTGCGCTTGGTGCCGCTCTTATACTGCATCACCGATGTGCGGCTGATCACTTTCAGGTCCTTGATCTTGGAAAGGTTCGAGAGCAACTCATCTTGCACGCCGTCGGCGAAAAACGCGTTCTGCTTGTCTTCGCTCAGGTTTTGCAGAGGCAGCACGGCGATGCTTTTGTCGGGCAGTAAGCTGGTTGCCAGGTTCCGAGGCCGGTAAAATGGAAGCGCCAGCGCCAAAGCAGCTACTAACAATACAAGCACCAGAGCTGCGGGCGATCGCGCCCAGCGGAGCCATAAAGGAGCAGCGGCGCGTTCCAATTCAGATTCCAGTTTTCGGCGAAGGTCTTTCAGCGCCTGCAATAACTTTTGCGCGCTGTCATAGCGTTGGCCGCGATCTTTGCGCAACGTTTTGCTGATGATCTGCTGAAGCTCAGCGGGAGGGTGCGCGAGGTATTTCGTAAGCGGCGCTGGCTCGGTCTCAAGAATCGCAGACATCACCTCTTGTGGCCCCGCCTGCAACGCTGCCCTGCCCGCATCGCATACGCGAATCGTTTCGGGCGCGGTAGCACTGCGGGCAGGTGTGTCGCCGGTGAACGGCGCATGCCCGGTCACCATTTCGTAAAGCACCACGCCGAGACTCCAGATATCGCTGGTTTTATCAACGTGGGCACCGCATGCCTGCTCGGGCGACATGTACCGAACAGTGCCGAGTATGGATCCGAAATTGGTCTCAACCAGCAACAGCGCTTCGTCTCGCGACAGGTTTGTCGGCACTTCCTGCTCGGCAAGCTTTGCTATCCCAAAGTCGAGCACTTTCACGTATCCGTCTGGCCGAAGCATGATGTTCTCCGGCTTAATGTCACGGTGCACAATTTCCGATTGATGAGCAGCGTCGAGCGCACTCGCCACCTGGATGGCGATGTCAATAGCTTCACTCAACTGCATTCGCTCGCGCTTCAAACGTTGACGCAGCGTCTCGCCTTCGATCAATTCACTGGCGATGTAATGAGTCGAGTGATCCTCGCCGATCTCGTAAACCGTCAAGATGTTTGGATGATTGAGCCCGACCACCGCGTGGGCTTCTTGTTTAAACCGCTTCAAACGCTCGGCGTCACCCGTGAAGCGCAGTGGCAGGAGTTTGAGCGCAGCCTTGCGGCCCGCTGTGATGTCGGTGGCCAGATACACTTCACCCATCCCGCCGGTCCCGATCGATTCGGAAATCTTGTAATGGCCGATCGTCTGACCGATCAGCAGGTCAGCTTGGCCGTTCTCGGCAATGCTCACAGCATGAGCGGCGACTGGGGTTTCGATGAAATTCCCCGCTTGTTGATGTGAAGCTAACAGCGCTTCAACGTTACCCCGCAACGCCTCATCGCCAGCGCATGTCTCATCGAGAAATGCGTTGAGTTGGTTCGGCTCGCAATCCAGCGCCGCGTGAAAGATCTCTTTGATCGTTTGTAGCCGCGCCGGCGTCATAAGACACGAGTTGCCCAAATTATCACAACCTTAATTCCACGGGGGTCGCATCAAATAGGTGCATCAAATTTGTGCAAGTTAGTGAAATTCGGGTCGTTAGGCGACGTTGTGCATTTCCTTATACAACCATGCCTTAGCAAAGACCCAATCACGCCGAACTGTGACGGGTGAGATCTTCAGAACCTCAGCGATTTCGTCCTGATTGAGTCCACCAAAGAACCTAAGCTCCACTACGTGAGCCGTTCTTGAGTCGAGCATCGCCAGTCTCTCCAGAGCGTCATTGAGATTGAGAATCGCCCCTGGCTGTTCGGGCGAGATCACGGCAGCCTCGTCCAGGTCTATTTTGCTTGCACCCGCGCCGCGCTTTGCCGCTGCTGCGCTCTTGCGTGATCGACCAGGACCTGGCGCATCGCTTTGGCCGCCACCGCAAGAAAATGTGATCGGTTCGCAAAGCCGGGCTTCTTTTGGTCCGCCAGGCGCAGATAAGCCTCGTTCACCAACGCCGTCGTTTGCAGCGTGTGATTGGGACGCTGTCCCTCCATGTAATGATGAGCAAGAGCTCGAAGTTCTTCATAGACGAGCGGAATCAGCTTCTCGAGAGCCGTATGATCTCCCTGCCTCCAGTTCGCTAATAGTCGGGTCACTTCCTGCGGATCCGGCTGATGCGGCTTCTTGTTAATCCCTCCCGCAGTCGCGGGATCAACCGATTCTTGTTCGCTGCCCATCTCGGCGCCCTCTCCAAAAAATTTTTCTAATCCGATGATCGGTTTCAACTCCGTTCATCGTTTATCCGAGTAGAAAGCAAATCACAAACCAAAAGAAAGGAACAAAAATGAATATACTAACTCACTTCAGAAAAACACCAATTCTACCACTTCTCATCGTGCTCGGTGCGTTCACAGCCGCACCGGCCAGGGCAACGCCCTCGTGCGATGTTGTTAGCGTAAATCTTTTAGACCCTATTCCGGTGGGCTTCTTCCCATCCGGCTCGCTCAACTTGATGTGTAGAAGCAATCTGCCGGGTTGGCTTCTCAACACGAGGGTGAGAGGCGACTCGGACCTCTATGTCACTCAACACACCTTCCAGCCCGGGGGACAGACCGGGTGGCACTCCCATCCCGGCCCGAGTCTGATCACAGTGATAGAGGGAACGCTCACGGTCTACCACCCCGGCTGCACGGTCGAAACCTTCACTGCGGGCCAGAGCTTCACGGATCTGGGCTGCGGAGACATACATAACGCGGTAAACGAAGGAGCCACGGAAGCCAAAGATGTCGCCGTCCAGATTGTCCCGCACGGCGCGGCGAGGCGGATCGACGAGCCGGACCAAGGTTGTGTGCCTCTTTGCCCTCCCGCATTCTGAGAACGAGAAAAGGGGGTTAAGCAGCTCGATAGCCCGCCAGCCGCCCCTGCGGTGGCGGGCTCACGAGCAAGAGCGGCGCGGCTAAGCCACGGACAAAGCGTCGCAGTCGAACCCGCCTTCGCTGCGCTACGGCGAGGAAGGCACAGGCGCCCCTACCCTAGCTGACGACTGTGAACCGTAATGGGCGAGCCGTCGGCAATAAATGCGGACCGCGGTGGCTGATTTAGCGCTTCGGCGAATTGTTTGCCGTAAAGCGTTGCAACGTCTGCGTTCAATTCGAAGCGCGTCGCGTTCCAAATTTTCCAGCGGGGATGCTCGACGCGATACTCGCCGCAGCGGCGGTGAAGAGTGGTGTAACCCCAGTAATGTTCAGTGATAAATTCTGCGTGGCTTCCCGCTGGAATTGCTTGCGGCTCGCCAGTCGCCCGCATTTTGAGTGATTCCCATTTGCCGCCGCGTCGCCACGAAAATTCCACTTTCAAATTGGAATCGACATGTTCGATTTGGTGTTTCATCGATAACGCGAGATAATTTTCGCCGTAACATGCGCGCGCAATGAGCGCTATCGCGCGCCTCGGGACAAGCTCGCGGATGAAAACTACGCCGCGCCGCCACGTGTCGGCGGATTTTTTCCTAACGTAAAAACGCAAATTCACTTCTTCGAAGTCGCGATGTAACGGAATTGGAAAGCCGCGAAGGCGTGTATCGAGAAAGAGAAATCCGACTACACTGAGAAACGTTTCACCATTTTCGAAGTCAATCTCTGTACCGGGCGGAACTAACGGCGCGAGCAGGCGAGTATCGACGACATAATTTAGCATCGCCAGATAACGCCAGTTAGCTGTGAGAAAAGGTTTCACTGTAACAAATCATTCGAACTAGCTGCGCGGTCATACACCGCCGTTACAAAAAATCACTCAACTGGCCGAACGCGATAGCGAGCTGACATCCTGTCGGCCGGCTCCGTGATGGCACTAAGATCAGCGTATTGCGTGGCGAATTTCCAATCGGACCATGATTCATTTTCTCTTCGAGGAGCAGCCGGTAAATCCAGCGGGATAAACTGCGAGCCGTGGTCAACGTTCGCGACTGATGGAAACAGCTGACGGCTAGCAGCATGCGACAAGATTGGGATGGTTCCGCTAAAAATTGCACCAGTTGCATCTTTCTTGATCGAATCCGGACTGATTTGCGCGACGCGGGTTTGCGTGCCGTCCGTGTAAAGGCTCACACTAACCGAGTAGGCATTCATCGCCGCAGGAAATTGAATGCTGGGCGGCACGCGCACCTCGAAATCGAGCATCAAGTATTTGCCATCGATTTTCGGCGGCTTATCAGCCGCGAAGTACAAGACTGCGGAAACGACTGTGGTCAGCACGACAACAATCAAGATCGACAATCCCTGGGCTTTGAAAAAGCCGCCGCCGCCGGGCTTGGAAACAACAATGCCAATTATCAGGCCAATAATGAATCCGCCAATGAACGTCAGCGGCGCGATGGCGAAAATGATCAGCATCCCTCGCTGACCTTCCATGTTCGGAACATGGTAAAGTTGCGTTAGATAATCGGAGACGAATACCGCCAGGGACATCGCGGCAAACGCGGTGATCAAAGCGATACCGAGGACGCGAACAAAACGCACAACGAAGATTACTTAGATTCGAGATCGACTGTTGATCTTGCGAATCACTGCAACAGCTTTTCGAGCGACGGACTGCGTTCGGTGCCGAGCGCGGTGGCCCGGGCATAATGTTCTCTGGCCAGTTCCCTCGAGCCAGGCTGCGTAGTGATAAGAATGACCGCGAGATTAAAATGCGCGTCGGCGTAGTTGGGATTTTTGGCGATGGCCTGAAGAATCTCCGTCTCCGCCTCTCGCTGTCGCCCTTTTTGGCTGGCCGTAATACCCAGATAATTGTGCGCAGTTGCGCTGTTGGGATTGATCTCGATCGCTTTCCTCAAGTCGCTCAGCGCATCGTCGAACCTGGACTGCCGATAATGGACTATGCCCAGGGTGGTGAGCACAAAATCGTTGTCAGGCGCCATGGCGAGCACTTGTTTCAACGTCGATTCCGCGGAGCGCAACCTGCCACTGCGAAAATAAACCACCCCAAGATTCGAAAGGGCATCAACGTTATTGGGAATCTTGCCCAGGATTTGTTTGTATTGCTTTTCAGCCGTCCGAAGTTTGCCATGCTCGAGATTTCTCCTCGCCGCGCGCACAGCGCTTTGCAGTTCGTTTATCTCATCGGCCTTGGACGAATCGGGTTTGTTGGTTGTCGCCTCACCAGCCCGCGGAGAGTTTGCCGTGGCGCCACTGGAATTCGCCGACGATTTTTTTTCAAAAACAAAACTTGCCTTGAACACGCCGGAGTTCTGGTCTGAGACTGAGACCACCGGTTGCCGCAGCAAAGCAAGCTCTTCGCTGCTTAACTTGGTAACTGGCTGCGCGAGAAATTCGATCTGCCTGTTCAGTGTGTCCGATCTGATTTTCAATTTGTCGAGCTCCGCCAATACCAGTTCTCTTGCGTCCTCCCGGCGCGCTTCTTCCTGGCGCTCGCGCACGACGATGCTTCGCAACAGCTCGTTTTCTCTCCTGAGCTGGCTGGACTCCTCACTGTTTGCGCCGGCCAGCTTTGCCGCTTGAAGCTGCGTGCCTGTTTCATCTAACTGAACATCAAGCTCGGCCGCTCTGGCTGCCAAATAATCACTCCTTTTCCGACTTTCGGCGAGTTGCTGTTGCAAGTCTGCCAGTTGCTGTTTCATGCCGGCAAATTTCTCTGCGCTCGGGTTGCCTTCGCTAAGGTTCCGGACCGTTTCCTCCACGCTTGCCAGTTTCTTTTGTAACTCGTCCTTCTCAGTCACGAGCAACTGCACACGCTGTTCGGCTTCCCTCGCGACTTTGAGCTGGGCAAGCGCTTCATCGCGCTCCCGCTCAAGCGCAGTGATTTGTTGATTCGCCTCGGCAAATTTCGCCTGAGTATCGTCCCTTTGTTTTTCCGCCGTTGCGCGCGCCTCAGCCGTCGCGGCGACGGCATCTTTCAATTGTGCCACTTCCGCGCGCAACTGACTTTCTGATTTTCGCGCGTTGTCGAGATCGTTTTGCGCTTGTTCCAGCTTTGAAGTTGTTTCCTTCAGACGCGTATTGACGGTTTCCTTTTCTTTCCGTGCCGTTTCCAGTTCGCCGCGCGTTTTCTCCAGTGCCGCTTGCAACTGATCGACTTTGCCGCGCAATTTTTTTGTCGCCTCTTTGACTGTGGCATCGCCCGACGCTTGAGTGATGGGAACGTCCCGTTGCGGGGCCACAACTTCAGGCCCGGGCTCGGACCAGCCCTCGCTCTCTGGCAGTGAGGGAGCAACTTCAGGCAAAGGACTTGCACTGGCGCTGAGGGCATTTTGCCGGGTCATTCTCTCCTGAATGCGCAAGATTCCTTCGCTGATCTTGCGGCCGCGATATTCCACGATTGCCGGCTGCCAATTAGCGTGCGATCTGCGCACCTGCTCGATCAGGCTTCCGGCAAATCGGTATTTGGCCAGGGCTGTCTTGAACCGGTTTTCGCGCTCGAACTTTTCGCCCTGTTGCGCGGAGAGATAGGCTTTGAGAAAAATCTCGCTTGGATCATCCTGCTGCCCTACGACGGCGGTAGCCCGGAGAAACAAGAAAACAGCGAGCAACGCCGCACCGACTCGCTTTATGCGACGGCGAGGCGTCACGATCCCCCGGCTGCAGGCAGAGTTTTGTTCCACCGGCGGCGAGAATTAGTGGAATGATCGGGAAAAGTCGAGTCCTTTATTTGCAAAAACAGATACAAATTTTAGAATCTTTTTCCGCTTCAGTGATGGTGGTCGTAGCTCAATGGTAGAGCCCCAGATTGTGGTTCTGGTTGTTGCGGGTTCGAGTCCCGTCGGCCACCCCAGCGCGCCGCGGCGCGAATTTCAAATCTCAAATTTCAAATTTTAGATTCTCGGAGTGCCTGTAGCTCAACCGGATAGAGCTTCTGACTTCGGATCAGAAGGTTGGGGGTTCGAATCCCTCCAGGCACGGATTAAGCTCAAGTTGCATTCGCCGCACTACCAAGTCGTCTTCAACCTTCCATCAGCAAGTGATTATTGATCCCCCCCTCGTGAACTCGCGTTGCCTCGACACGCGAGAACAATTATTGGTCTGTCGAAGCGATGACGATAGAGCGAGACCAACACTTCATGCGCGCTGCGTTGAACGCAGCAAAAAAGGCGCTAGGCCAGACTAGTCCGAATCCCGCTGTTGGAGCCGTGCTGGTCGTTGACAATCGAATCGTAGCGAAGGGACACCATCGTGAAGCAGGTCTTGCTCACGCTGAGATTGAATGTCTCCGCGATTTCGGCGCATCGGTTCCGGCGCGGGCGACGCTTTACGTGACTCTCGAGCCGTGCTCGACGGCCGGACGCACTGCGCCGTGCACGGATGCGATTATCAAGGCTGGAATTAAAAATGTAGTGGTCGGCGCGATAGACGTGAATCCGCGTCACTCCGGCCGAGGCATCGTGAAATTGCGAAATGCGGGCGTCAACGTACGGGAAGGCATTTTGGCCGAAGAATGCGCCCGGCTGAACGAGGCGTTCAATAAGTGGATAGTCACTGGGAAACCTTTCGTCATCGCAAAGTGCGGCATGTCTCTTGATGGCCGATTGACGCGGCCTGCGGGCGAGCCTCGCTGGGTTACGGATGCGGCTGCACGCCGTCACGCACATCAGCTTCGTGCCCACGTGGATGCGGTGCTTGTCGGAGCGGAAACGGTGCGCGCAGACGACCCGCGATTGACCGTGCGCGGCATACGCGGGACGCGACAGCCGTGGCGCATTGTGCTGACTCGCTCAGGCAGATTGCCACGCAACGTCCGTTTGTTTTCTGACCGCTTCGCCGGGCGAACGCTGATTTATAGCGGTAAATCCCTGGCTGCTGTGCTGAGAAACCTCGGCAAACGAAGCATCACCAGCGTGCTGATTGAAGGCGGCGGAGAAGTGCTCGGTCAGGCGCTCGACGGCGGTCTCATTGACAAAGTGCAGCTCTATCTGGGTCCGATCCTGACCGGAGGACCGGTGATCGCTTTTCCCGGCCGGGGAGCCGAAGCCACTGCAAAAGCGCTGCGCGTTCGCGACGCTTCATATCAACAAATCGGGCAAAGCGTTTGCATCCAGGGACATCCCGAGATTTTCCGCTCCGAATAAAACGGAAAACTTTTCCTTCTGCGTTTTGTTTAATCCATTAGGAGGAAGAACAATGAAGAGACTTCTGTTAATTGCATTGGTGGCTGGGGGCTTGCTGTTCGGGGCGGCGCCACGTTCTGACGCTGGTGTTTACTTCTCCGTTGGACTCGGCTATCCAGGCTATTATGGATACTACCCGTACGGATACTATTATCCGTACCGTTACTACTACGGGCCGTACTATGGGTACAGGTATTACCGGCCCTACTACTGGTACGGCGGGCATCGGTACTATTACCGCCATCATCGGCACCACCACCACTAAATTGTCGGTACTAAAACTTAAAGATTCAGATCGAGCTGGCTCGGAAGTGATTTCGAGCCAGCGTTCTTTTTATTGGGTCTAGCGGGCAGGTCGCGAGAACAGGAGGTGAGTCTTCGTCCTCTGCTTATTTCTTTCCTGGCTTCTGCGGCTCCGGTTGCTGCGAGTGCTCTTGCGACTCGGGCTTTTGGGATTCCGGTTTTGCTTTGGTGGGCTGGTCAATTTGGAATTCTTTCTTCAACTGTTGAATTAGAGCCGGGAGTTCCTTTTGCCGTTCTGTTTCGATTTGCTGCCGGAGTGCGCGTTCTACTTTTTGCCGTTCCTGAACGTAACGAGATTCAAACTGGGCGCGTTCCTGGGGATTAAGATGGAGACCGGACTCGCGAAGCGCCCGTTCGCTCTCTTGCTTGAGTACCTCACGGCGCAAATTCTCTCGCTGGCGCATGAGGTTGCGCTGTTCTGGGCTCATTCGCATCCAAATCTCGGCGTTGCGCCGGAAATTTTGGCGGGCTTCTGGAGGAAGTGCCAGCCACCGCTCACGTATGCTCTGGCGCGGCACCGGCCCTTGCGGCCCGGGCCCGCCCGAGGGCCGCCCAGCGGGATGATGTGATTGCGGCTGCGCTTGTGCGGCAGCGCAGAACAAAGCGAAACCCGACCAAGCGACGAATAGTTTACAAATTTGGCTTGTCTTCCCACACGCTATTTTCATCCCAGGCGATCAATTCATCCAGATCAGCCACGACGTCATAATCTTGTGGATCGATTTTAGCCACCACGTCTGATTCATTCGCAGAAGCAGTCCGCGGGACTGGATGGTGCGTGGCGATAGCCATGCCGGCCACTACAATTGCCACAGCGGACGCTGCGACGAGTCTGCGCAAACTAAACCAGTTCCGTGCCCGCTCAAAACCGGTGGTTTCCTGGCGAATCTTTCTCAGCACGTTCCGGGCAAAAAATGGTGAAAGCGCGGGCGCGGGAACACGGCCGAGAACATCCCACAACTCTTTGTCGTCCTGACGGTCCATAGTCTCCAATCAATTGAACTTATTGCAGCGTCGGAAGTTGCGCTCGAATAGGCGCCGAAAATATGGTTCAAATGCCGGGCGCTTCAAGAAATCCCTCAAGCTGTCGAATACGAGTGGGATGCCGCATTTTGCGCAGGGCCTTTGCCTCGATCTGGCGAATCCGTTCCCGGGTAACCTGGAACTGCCGGCCTACCTCCTCCAAGGTGCGGCTGTATCCGTCGATCAGCCCAAAGCGTTGCTCGAGGACTTGCCGTTCGCGATCGGTGAGCGTTTCCAGCACGTCTTTGATTTTTTCTTTCAGCAAAACAATGGCGGTCATGTCGCTCGGGTTTTCCGCGCCTCTGTCCTCGATAAAATCGCCGAAATTGGTTTCTTCGCTCTCGCCCACTGGCGATTGCAGCGAGATGGGCTGCTGCGCCATCTTCAGGACCGCCCGAACCCGGTCCACTGGCAGGAGCACTTCTTCGGCGACTTCTTCAGGGGTGGGTTCTCGCCCGTATTCCTGCACCAGCTGTTTTTGCACGCGTAAGAGCTTGTTGATCGTCTCAATCATGTGGACGGGAATTCGAATCGTGCGCGCCTGGTCGGCGATCGAGCGGGTGATGGCCTGACGGATCCACCAAGTGGCGTAAGTAGAAAATTTGTATCCACGCCGGTATTCGAATTTCTCCACCGCCTTCATCAATCCCATGTTGCCTTCCTGAATCAGGTCGAGGAATGAAAGACCGCGGTTGGTGTATTTTTTTGCGATCGAAATAACGAGACGGAGATTGGCCTCTACCATTTCGGTTTTGGCCTTGAACGCCTGGCGCAGCCAGCCCTTCAGCGTCCGATACTCCTCCGCATAATCCGAAAGCGAAAACCAGAGGCTCTTCTCCAACTCGCGGATTTTGTTCTGAAGTTGCAACCGCCTCTTTTTGCTGCGTGGATTTTTGGCCAGCTCCGTCTGTAGATAAAGCGAGCTGTGCTGCGCCTCGTCCGCCAGGTGCACAAATTCCTCGGTGACCCTTTGCTTGAGATAGAAACGAGGATAAATCTTTTGCAGCGCAGCCATCGTTCTTTGCAACGCCCTCCGCTTCTGGGGCGGTCGCCTCGAAGAGTCGCGCGCAAAATCGCAAAATTGCCGGCCAACCGAAGCGCTCAATTGTTCCACCTGCTTGCACAAACGCGGGAGGTTTTTCATGTACCGTTCCCGGCTTTCGATTTTTTTGTCGAGGATCACGCGGTCGAACCGTTCCCGCCCCTCGATCAGTTTGCTGGCGAGATCCAGATGTGCGCGTGCAACAAAGCCGAAACGGCCCAGGTACCTTCGGACGATGTCCTCGGCCTCCTCGATGCGTTTGGATATTTCCACTTCCTGTTCGCGCGTGAGAAGTGGAACCTGGCCCATCTGCTTGAGGTACATCCGGACTGGATCGTCCAGAATATCAGCCTTCGCTTCCGGCCTCTCTTCTTCCTCATCCTGCTCGTCTGCGTCTTTCTTGATGTCCCTATAACGATCCACCTCTGATGCCTCAATAATGTCGATCTCCAGGCGCCGCAGCCGGGTGAGGATCAGATCCAGTTCGTCGGCATCGGTGATTCCCTCTGGCAATGCCTCATTCAGATCGTCGAACGTGAGATAGCCTTGTTCTTTTGCCAGCTTGATCAGTTCGCGAATACGACTCTGAACTTCAATCGACGCGTATAAACCGGCCACTGGATCAGAAAGCTGTCCGTTGTTGCGCCGCATTGACGGCGCGCGGCCGCGCTTGACCTTGAGCGTTGCCAACGCCGGCTGTCCCTTGAAATTTCGCCGCAGCGCCAAAGCCTTTCTGGATGAGACGCGCCGGGAGCGGCTCGCTTTAAGCCGCCGCGCCGACGACTGTCGGCTGCCTCCCCTTGGTTTCGAATGCCTGGCCAAAGTTTGTGTAGTTAGGGATTTGACGGAGACGTTCGATCCGCTGCCGTTACGGGCCGGGAAAACTCGCGGAGCTGTTCCTGTAGGTCAAGAATTTGTTTTTGCAAATTTACGATGTCACCGGTGCTGAGCCCCGGTAGTTTGATCCGGTTCTTTGCCGTCTCCAACCGGCGACGCACGACCGCATGGCGGATCCCCAACCACCAGTTCTTAACGATCGTCTCCGTGGCCGTGGGCATTTTTTGCAACAGCCACGATGAAACGAGCTTTTCCTCCGCCGGGGAAAGCGTAGCCATGAACGCAGTAAGCGATGCGGTGTCATCGGGATGCAGCTCGCCTTCAAGAATCCGGATGAGAATCTGCGCGTCCGGCACTTGGTCGAGAATGTCCCGCCAATTTTGCGCGCGAAGAAAAGTGCGCGCAGCTTCATCGCGCAACGCTAGCACGCACAGCATCGCGATGTCATGCGGCGGGGCGGGCGCGACTTGAACAGGCGCAGATTGCGGCTCTGCAGAGAACGCGCGTTCGCGAGAATGTTTTGGCAGAAGCGCTTCGAAATCCGCCGGGGAAACACCAAGGCGCGCCGATGCCCTGTTGACCACCTCGCCGCGCAGGAGCGAATCGTGCACACGCGAGACCACCCCAGCCAAATCGCGCGCGACTTGAATTTTTGCGCCCATCGAATTCAAGTCCACGCCGGTGATTTCGCGGTCGATCCAATAATCAAAAAAATCGCGAGCTTGCGCCACGCGATTTTCAAATTGTTCCTTTCCCGCGCCGCGGATCAATGAATCCGGGTCTTGGCCTGCCGGCAGTTCGACGACGCGCACGATCAAATCGTTTTGCAGCAGAGCATCGAGCGAACGCTCGGCCGCCTTTGCGCCTGCCGCGTCTGAGTCGAAGCACAGAATGACTTCATTCACAAAACGCTTCAGGATTCGCGCCTGATGTTCGGTAAACGCTGTGCCCTGCGGTGCAACCACGTTTGTAATCCCCGCCTCGAACAAGCTGATTAAATCGAGCTGGCCTTCGCACACGATTGCGCAGTTCGCCTCGATCAATGCGCGCTTGGATTTGTGCAATCCAAAAAGGACGTTGCCCTTCCGGAAAAGCGGCGTCTCCGGTGAGTTCAAATATTTCGCTGCCCCCTCTTGGTCTTTCAGGAGCCGCCCGCTGAAGGCAATTACTTCGCCAACATCGTTGCAGATCGGGAAGATCACCCGCCCGCGAAAACGATCGTAAGATGTTTGAGGTTTGGCGCCTGAAGTTTGATTTTGCGCTGAGTCGATTTCGTCTTTCGTTTTAACGAGTCCGCTCGCAATCAGGTCCCGCGGATTGTAGCCCCGCGCACGCGCCCAACTGCCAAATGCGTCCCATTCATCCGGCGCATAACCGAGTTGCCAGCGTTTGGCGATCTCCGCCGTGATCCCGCGCTGCTTCAAATATTTTCGCGCCGGTCCTCCAATTTCTCTGGCAATTAAGTTCTCGTGAAGCCATTCGGCAGATTCCGCGTGCAATTTTAGCAAAACGCGCCGCGTCTTGTATTGCTGATCCTCATCAGAGGCACCGCCGCGGGATTTCTCCACAACCGTGATGCCAGCGCGCGCGGCGAGTTTGCGCACGGCTGAAGGAAAATCAATGTGCTCGTAATCCATCACGAACCGGAAGACGCTCCCGCCCGCGCCGCAGCCGAAACAATGAAAGGTCTGCCGGCTTGCGCTCACCACGAACGAAGGCGTTTTCTCCTGGTGAAACGGGCAGAGCGCCTTAAAATTTGCTCCCGCGCGTTTCAGTGGAAAATACGAGCCGATCACTTCGACGATATCGTTCGCGGCGGCGATTTGCTCGATTGTTTCCGGAGGAATCGTTCCCATGCGCGCCTGAATATTTTTGCCTCGTTTACCTGTGCAAGCGATGCCAAACTTACGCAGTGCTGCGCTGTTTCAAATGGAGTATTGGAGTGCTGGAGAAATGGGAATGAATTCGCTCTTCGCTACCCCACTACTCCATTACTCCACCACGCGGTATCGGGGAACAAACATGCACGTGAAGGCAATCGCGATTTTATTGCCGCTAGCTCTGTTCCTCACCATCACCGCCCACGGAGGTGAGGTTATTCATAAAGGCGACGTCGTTGTGATCCCGCTGCACGGTGAAGTCGCGCCTTCGCTCCTGGCGTTTTTGCGCCGCGCGGTGAAAACGGCCGAGAGCAACGAAGCTTCCGCGATCATTTTCGACATGAACACATACGGTGGCCGGCTCGATACAGCGGCTGATATCGTGAACGCGCTCAACCAAACAAAAATTCCGACTTACACATTCATCGACACCAACGCGGGCTCGGCGGGCGCGCTCATCGCCATCGCCACGCAACACATTTACATGGCGCCCGTGAGCGCCATTGGCGCAGCCGCGCCGATTCTTCCGACAGGCGAAGATCTTCCCGCCACCGCGAAAGAAAAAACGATTTCGTATTGGTCTGCCCTCATCCGTGGTTCGGCGATCAAGAACGGGCACAATCCCGATGTCGCCGAGGCGTTCATGAACAAGGATAAGGAAGTAAAAATCCACGACCGCTTGGTTCATCCAAAGGGAGCGGTCTTGACTCTTAATGCGCAGGAAGCAACTGAAAAGATTAATGGGAAACCGTTACTCGCAGACGGTGTCGCCGATTCGATTGCCGATCTGACAAAGAAAGCCGGGCTCACAGCAAATGTCGTCACGTTTACCCCGACTGGCTTCGAGCAGATTGCCTTTTGGATCACCGCGCTTGCGCCTTTGCTGCTTCTGCTCGGAATTCTTGGCGCGTATTTGGAGTTCAAAATCCCGGGCGTGATGTGGCCCGGAATAATCTCTGCGGTTTGTTTCGCGCTCTTCTTTCTCGGCCATTACCTGGTGGGGCTCGCAGGATGGGAAGTTGTCGCGCTTTTTATCCTCGGAATGGTGCTCGTGTTGATCGAAATACTTTTCTTCGCGCACACCACAATCGTTTTCGGTGTTGTCGGCGTGTTCCTCATGCTTGCATCACTGCTCTGGACGATGGTTGATCGCTACCCCGGCCAGAATTTTTTCCCAACCGGCAAGATGCTCGCCATACCGCTGCTCAACATGTTCATTGCGATCGTGGGATCATTTATTGTCATCGCCCTGCTCGCGCGTTATCTCCCGCGCACGAGCATTTATCGCCGATTCGCCTTGATCGAATCAAATCCGCCCGGCCCATCGCTCGCTGGCGCGCCAAGACAATTCGCGACTGCGCTTTCGCTTACGCCCGGAATGCAGGGTACTGCGGTGACCGTCTTGCGACCAAGCGGCAAGGCGCGTTTCGCCGATCACGTTGTCGATGTCGTCACCGAAGGCGAATTCATCGCCCCGAAAACCCCCGTCACCGTCATGCAAACCGACGGAATGCGAGTGGTCGTGAAAAGCGCCGCTCAGCCCTAGTTAGACCCGATCTGTCTGCGCAAAAACCGAGTATATTATTTTTGCTACCCGCCGGCGACGACGCGGATAAATTCGATGCGGTCGCCGTCGGATAATGATCGCTCCGCCCATTCATGGTGATGCACGGCGAGGCCGTTGTGTTCGACCAAAATGGATTGTGGCGGCAATTGATAACGATCGATCAGCTCCGCGATCGTTTTGTCTTCGCGCGTATCAACGGATTCGCCATTGAGTGAAATTTTCATTACTAGACGAGGAATGACGGCTTCCCAGCCCTCGTGTCCAAGCGGCGGCTAGGAAGCCATGGCTCCTTGGAGGGCTTGGTCCCAATCTTTCCAAACCGGTTCGAGCCCGCGACGGCGAAGAACTGCGGCGATTTCGGCCGGGGAACGTTCGTCGCTAATCTCGAACTGGCCGGTGGCGAGTTGATCTTCACCGTCCTGATACTCCGGCGCGACGATGCGGCCCCGCACGGTGCGATGCAAATGTTCCCGACCCTGCCGGGTGTAACCGCCCGGCTCGGTATGGCTGCCGGCGCTCATCATCGTCACTCCGAGCAACACCAACGAATCCCGCAGCGACGCGCGCTCGCGTGTACTGAGTACGATGCCGAGTTGCGGAAAGGTAATCCGCAGCGCGCAGACCAATTGCACCAGTTCGCGATCAGTCATCGAGAATAGTGGACGAAATCCGCCGGCGGCCGGACGCAGCCGCGGCAAGCTCACGCTGATTTGCGCTTGCCAACAGTGCTTAAACAAATATTCCAGGTGCGCTGCCAGGGCGATGGCTTCATCCTGCCAGCGCGACAGACCAATGAGTGCGCCGATGCCGAGCCGGCGAAAACCAGCTGCGTAACCGCGCTCGGCGCAATCCAGCCGGAAATTGAAATCGCGTTTCGGCCCGGCGGTGTGCATCTCGGCATACACACCGCGATTGTAGGTTTCCTGGTAAACGACTAGCCCTTCCGCGCCAGCTTCGATGATCGGCACATAATCCTCGATCTCCATGGGGCCGACCTCGATGGAGATGGACGAAAAATCAGACGCGAGCGCGCGCACGCATTCGGCAAGATAATCGCGGCTCACAAATTTGGGCTGCTCGCCCGCTACGAGAAGAATCTGGCGAAATCCTTGTCGGGCGAGATGCTGCGCTTCGGCAACGACTTCATCGACGCCAAGCGTGACGCGAAGGATCGGATTATCGCGCGAGAAACCGCAGTATCGGCAATTATTGATGCATTCGTTCGAGAGATACAGTGGAGCGAACAGGCGCATCGTGCGTCCAAAGTTCTGGAGCGTGAGCGAACGCGAAGTTTGCGCCATTGCTTCGAGTTCCTGATCCGATTTCGGTGCGATCAGAGACTCGAACTGCTCGATCAACTCCGATTTTCTCAGAGCAAGGCTGTCCAAGGTTTCGGCAAAAGACATCAGCATAATTTCGTGCGCATGCCGGCGTTCGCAAACGCGAATCGCAGATGGCGGCCCAACGCCCCAATTCGGCGGTTCAAAAAACCGCCGCTCCTTGCGTTACGCGTACAAAAAAGCGGCGTCCGGTGTTCCGGACGCCGCGCTAGCAAATCCGTTGCTGTTTTAGAAGGCGAAGTTTATGCCGGTGCGGGCCATGCCGAAGTTGTTGTCTGGACCGTTGACAAAGTTCCAGCTGAAATCACTGACCCAACCGATGTGCGGCGTAAAGCGCACTTCGATGCCAGCCCCGATCTGGCCAATTCCCTCTGCCTGGCTATCCGTACGACCAACCGTCTTGAGAATGTCGAAGCCCTCGCCCCCGTTGCTAATAAGCCCACCGGGTCCTGTTACAGCCGTTCCGCCTGGCCCTTCGCGGAACCACTGATTGACCGGCCGCTGGCCACCGCCAAAGATTCCGCCACCACCACCCCAAATGTAGGGTGAAAAGCGGGAGCAGTGAATGGGGAAGCGGAAGGTGAACGTCCCCAGCACCGCTCCGATGCCCTTATTCACGTTGTGAAAGCTACGCTCAAAAATCCCGTCGCTAAGATCGACGAAAATATTTTCGCGCGCCTGCCTGGCATCGACCATCCAGCCTTCAACTCCAACGCCGAAGTAACGATGGAAAAAGTATTTGGCATCTATGCCACCGCCCCAAGCATGGTCGGCCAAAAAGTAGCGATCATCTTGCCAGTTGTTTGCAGTGAAAATGTAGGTTCCCCACAGGCTCACGTTAAACTCCTGATCGCTGTACCATTCCGGGCACGGCGGCGGAGCCACCTGCTTGATCTCCTTTCCTCCATAGGTTTCAGTTCCGGCAAACGCAACCGAAGCAAATGCAGCAAGGCTGCAAAAGCCCAACACCAGTTTTTTCATTTTATTTCTCCTTTTGGTTAAGTTTTCCCACTCCAAACATATTGGAGCGTCTAGGTCAATAACGAATCTCACTCTTCGTTTGGATGCCGCGAGTGTGAGCCGGGACGCCCAAAATTGCAAGTATCTTTTCAGACCGGCTGCCCGTCTTAAGATTTCAGCTCCGCCCCGGTATTTGCGTCGGTGATGACAAACTTCTCCTGGTGAAACGTGGGATCGCCGCGGAACACCAGACGACCTGCATAACGGCGCTCCAGCTCCACCAATAGTTCTTCGTCTTCCTCTTTTAATCGCTTCAAGACGTCGGGGTTTAGAATCACGCGAATGTCGTGGATGCTGTCCTGGTATTTGCGCATGACCGTGTTGAGAGTCCGGTGCAACTCCACGCTTGTGGTCATGGAGGTTTTCACCACCCCGCGACCGCCGCAGTAGGGGCAGTTCTGGTAGATTGTCTCGCTGAGGCTTTCCTGCGCTCGCTGGCGGGTCATTTCCATCAGGCCAAGCTGTGAAATGGGCAGAACATGCGTCCTAGCTTTGTCGCGTCTGAGCCGCTCCTTCATCAAACTGTAAACTGCCTGCTGGTCTTTGCGGCTCTTCATGTCGATGAAATCGGCTATGATCAATCCGCCGATGTTTCGTAACCGGAGCTGGCGCGCGATTTCATCTGCCGCCTCGAGGTTCGTCTGCAAAATTGTTTTCTCCACATCGCGCCCGCCTTTGTTGCGGCCAGTATTCACATCAATCGCTACCAACGCTTCGGTCTCATCGATCACAATATAGCCACCACACTTCAACCAAACCTGCCGGTGGAACGCATCGTCGATTTGTTTTTGCACACCGTACGTTTCGAAGATCGGCGTCGGGTTATCGTAAAAGCGGACCCGGTTCCGCGCGCGCCGGGAAATCTGCCCGATCATTTCCACCATCCGATCGGTGGCTGTGCGATCATCGCAAACGACCTCGTCGATTTCTTCGGTCAGAAAATCGCGCACGGTTCGCTCAACCAAGTCCGGTTCCTCAAAGACCCGGCATGGAGCTGGGTTTTCGCGAATCGCCTGCTCGACTTTGGTCCACTGATCAAGAAGGAAACGCAGATCGCGCACGAAATATCGTGCCCGCTGGCCTTCGCCGACCGTGCGAATGATGACGCCGACCCCTTCGGGAATATCCAGTTCACGCAGAATCTTGCGCAGCCGCTCGCGTTCTTTGGGGTTCTCGATTTTTCGCGAGATGCCGCTGCGGTCACTGAAGGGCATCAGCACCAGGTAGCGCCCGGCAAAACTGAGATTGGTCGTTACCCTTGGCCCCTTGGTGCCGATCGGGCCCTTGGTCACCTGTACGATGACATCCGAGCCCACCGGGTAAATGCCGGGTATGTCTTTTACGGTGATCCGTTTTCGAGGCCGCTTGCTCGCGCGGCGATCGATTTCTTCAATGCCGCTGTCCAGTGCGGCGGGAATCGCATCCCAAAAATGAAGGAACGCGTTTTTTTCGAAGCCGATGTCAACAAACATCGCCTTTAAACCCATCTCGATGTTTTTGACTTTGCCCTTGTAAATGCTCCCGACAATGTTGCGCGAAGTTCTACGCTCGACACTGTATTCCTCGAGGCGGCCATTCTCGAGCAGCGCGACGCGAGTCTCGAGTTTTTCCACGCTCAGTATCAGTTTGTTGCCGGTCTTGCGTGAGGGAAGACCCAAAATCTTTCTTACTTTGTCTATCATAAAATTGAAGAGGTTGATCAGTCATAGGCCAGACTGCCGATACGTCCTGCCGCAATGGTTCTGACTGATGGTTCATCATGGTGTTCCGCGCCGGCGGGTAGGCTGCGGCGCTGGCGCAGGCGCCGGTTGCGGACGTATTCCGAAGAGGCGCTGAAAAAAGTTGCGGCGCGGAGCAGGAGCCGCAACCGGAAGGGCGCGCTGCACAGGAGCGCCGCGGCGCCGGACTTTCCCTGCCGAATCGGCTTCCGGTTCGACATCTGGCGATGCGTCTGAGCTAGCCATTTGGGCAGTGGCAGTCTGCGAATCGCTGGCATTTTCTTCATCATCGCTGCCGAGATTGCCGCCCGTGTCGTGATAAGTCACTGCTTTGATCAATTGGAGCGGATTGGCCTTATGTGCGGGTGCGAGCCAGGCGACCTGCATATCAAACTTGCCTTCATCCTGCGCGAGCGCGCGTTCGAGAATGCGTGTGGCGATCGGGCCCGCGACCTCGCCGCCGTGCCCAGAGGCGCCCTGTACCATCACGACGACGACATACTTCGGATGGTCAAACGGCGCGAAACAAGCAAACCACGCAACGTTTTCCTCGCGGCCACGGTCGCTGGCCTGCGCGGTGCCGGTCTTCCCCGCCACCACCCAATCTTTCAAACGCGCTCTGCCACCGGTTCCTCCATCTTCGTTAACAACTTTCCAAAGGCCTTTGCGCACAAGGTCAATTTTGTCAGGTGAGATTTCCTGACGTAAGTCCGATCGCACTCGTGGCGTCTGAGGCACTGCGACATTGCCATGCGCGTCCAGCACAGGAGAGCCGTCTTGGTTCAAAACTCGATCCACTAGCCGTGGGTAATAGCACACGCCGCCGTTTGCGATCGTCGCGTAGGCCATCGCCAATTGAAGAGGCGAGACAAGTGTGTAGCCCTGGCCGATCGAAACATTGGCCGTTTGCGCCTGCGACCACCTCTCCTGCGGATGGTGAATTTGCATCCACTCGGGCCCCGGCATATTGCCGCTTTGTTCGCCCGATAGTTGCAGGCCCGATTCTTCGCCAATTCCCAACATCTTGCCAACGACGTCAAGCGACTGAATGCCAGCTGCATTTCCGTACTGATAGAAGAAGGAGTCACAGGATACCTTAATCGCATCGGCGAGTCCGATGTTCCCGTGCGTGTAATGCTTTTCGGCTACCCAACATCTGAAAAAGTGATCGCCGTAACTCACACCGCCTCCGCAGTTGAAATGCGCGTTTGCGAGATTTTTCGTGCCCCGCAATCCGGCGAGCGACGTGATGAGCTTGAATGTTGAGCCTGGCGGTAGGCAGCTAATCGTGCGGTTGACTAACGGATCGCCTTCATCTTTTTGCAGCGCTTTCCAATCCTTCGCTTTGATGCTCGGGATGAAAGTATTCGGATCGAACGATGGGACAGAAGCCATCGCCAAAATGTTACCGTTGTTTGGATCGACCACGACCGCTCCGGCCCGGCTCACGGCGCGCAGCGCTTCCTCTGCGATTGCCTGGATGCGTGCGTCGATCGTCAGAAAAACGTTGGCGCCTTGTTGCGGCGGATCTTCACGCAGGACACCGTCGATTATCCCTTTGGCGTTCTTGCGCAAATAGCGCACGCCGGGCTTCCCGCGCAGATATTCGTCCATCGTTTTTTCGATGTTCGATTTTCCTTCCATGTCCGCCTGGTAAAAGGTGAATTTCCTCGCTTCATCTTTATCCACATCGTCAGGCATGCCGACGTAACCGAGAATGTGGGTGGCCAGCGCGCCATAAACATAAGAGCGTACCGGTTTGATCGCGATATCCACCCCGGGTAATCCGACATCGTGCTCTGAAAATTTCGCCATCATGGGGAAATCGATGTCCTTGATGTAAGAGAACGGGACCTCGGTCTCGTTGCGAAAATGCCGCTCCAGCCGCCCGGCGTTGTAGTCGCGCGCCAGATCGAGCTCGTTCAGACGAGGGACGATGCCGTTGTTGACAATCTTAATGATGTCCGGCTCCTTCAAATCTTTCGGCATGCCGTTGATGATGGCTCGATATTCAGTGAGGGGCGGCGAACCGAAACGCTCGCGATAGCCTTTGACCATTTCCGGCAGATAAAAATCCACCTCGTAACTGGCCCGGTTTTGGACAAGGGAAACGCCGTTGCGATCTTTGATCTCGCCGCGTACCGACGGAATGCGCACAGTCGCCTGGGAACTGCCGCGCAGCTGAGCAGTCCATTCCGCGCCATGCGCGACTTGTATCCACCAAAGCCGCAGGCCGAGTGCACCCATTCCCAGCAGCATGCACAGGCCAACAAACTGAATCCTCAAACGCGAGCCCATGCGGCGTCGGTTCATTCGAGTGGCCCCCTTTCCGGGCCGTACGGATAAGCCGTCATCCGTCCCAGCCATTGCAAAAGCCAGAACAGGATCGGCGCCACCGCGATGGCAATGAGACCGGGCCCAGCGATCTGCCACCAAATTTCACGGTTAAAAACAAGCGAACCGCGACGAAACGTGATCATGAGATATTGCGCCAGAACTATAAAGGAGGTGAAAATGCCGCTCAGGATGCAGTGCACTTCCCAGTGGCCGCGGGCAAAGAGCGGTCGCAGGCCATGCATTATTCCTGCCAGCACACCGTAGAGCAGTATCGATGATCCGGCTGAGATTTCAACTTTCCCACCGATCACCTGCACAGTGAAGGCATCCAGCAAAATCCCGGCGTACAACGCCAGCGCGAGCATTAGAGGAAACGGCAGCGCCATCGCTCCATAGAAAACAATCACAGGCACAATATAAACATGCGCGTTGTAGAGCCACGGCAGCGCGGGAATCAAAAGCTCCGCAACCTGCGCCACCAGCACCGATACCAGCAAAAGAATAAAGAATATCATCTTCGCCCCGTCACTACGAACACGTCCTCCAGATGCGAGAGATCGACCGCCGGTGTCAGCTGCGCCTGGCTGTCCAGTTCGCGCACGCGAAAACTTTTCACGCCGCCAATGAGCAAGCCAGACGGGAAAACGCCGCCTACTCCTGAAGTGTAAACTTTCTGATCGGGTTTCAGGTCAGCCTGTTTCGATAGGAAATTCAAGTCCAAAAGCGGGGTCAATCCCGTTGTTACCCTTTCGCCAGAGACAATTCCCTGTTCGCGACTTCCTTCCACCTTTGCCGCGACGCGGCAGCTTTCATCGGAAACTAGCAAAACAACCGAGATGCTGTCGCTTACGGTGGTAGTCTTTCCCACCAGGCCTACGTCGGTTACTACGGGCATATCTGTTTCAACGCCATCTCGTTTGCCCCGGTTAATCGTAACCGTTCGCCACCAGGTCGATGAATCGCGCGTGACGATCTCCGCCGCGATCAGTTTAAAGACGGAGCGCTCGCGATAATTGAGCGCGTGGCGCAAACGATTCACCTCCTGCTCCGCGTCGCGCAGCGCCTGGTTGGTCGCGCGCAACTGGCGATCTTCCACCTGCAGCGCAGTGTTCTCGCGCTCCAATTGCTCGAGCGACTTCAAGCCTGAGCGCACCGAGGTGATCTGCTTTTTAATCCCCGAGCCGCTATTCAAAAATGGCGACAGCAACTGATACACGACTGCCTTGAACTTCTGCGTAGTCTGCGGGCCGAAGCTGAGAAAGTACCCCAGAATTCCGCCAAAAATCAGCAGCGCGATGATATTTATGCGGCTCATCGCAATTGCGGATTGCGGATCAACGTCAGCGGAAAAAGGCAAATCAATCCGCAATCCGAAACTCCGACCTCCGGTCGCGAGAACGTGAAGGCTTTCGGTGTCGGCAATCCGCAATTGTTCCTACCGCCACTGGCGATCAGCTGAGGCCACCTGACGCAAAAACTTAAGTTCATTGAGGCATTTGCCGGTCCCTTCCGCCACGGCACTAAGCGGATCTTCGGCTACATGGACAGGCAAACCTGTTTCCTCACTCAAAAGTTTGTCAAAGCCGCGCAGCAACGCGCCTCCGCCCGCCAGTACCAAGCCCCGATCGACGAGGTCCGCCGAAAGCTCGGGCGGGCACCGCTCCAGCGTAATACGCACGGAATCGACAATGGTTGAGATCGGTTCAAGTAACGCTTCCCGCACTTCCTGAGAAGTGATCATGAGCGTCTTAGGCAAACCAGCCACCAGATCGCGCCCCTTCACTTCGACGCTGGTTTCCTTTTCGCTCGGATACGCCGAGCCGATTTTAATTTTAATTTCCTCGGCGGTGCGCTCGCCGACCATTAAATTGTAGGCGCGCTTCATGTACTGTACGATCGCCTCGTCCAGCTCATCGCCGGCCACGCGCACGCTCCGGCTAAATACAATTCCTGAGAGCGAAATAAGGGCGACCTCCGTCGTGCCTCCACCGATATCGATGATCATGTTGCCGGCGGGATCCTGCACTGGAAGTCCCACGCCGATTGCTGCTGCCATCGGTTCTTCGATCAAATAAACCTCTCGCGCGCCGGCGTGGGTCGCCGATTCACGCACCGCGCGCTTTTCTACTTCGGTGATCCCAGAGGGCACTGCGATCACCACGCGCGGTCTCACGCGCACCCGGCGATTGTGCACTTTGCTGATGAAATGCCGCAACATCGCCTCGGTAACTTCAAAGTCGGCAATCACCCCATCCTTCAGCGGGCGCACGGCAACGATATTCGCCGGCGTGCGGCCGAGCATGCGCTTGGCTTCGTCGCCCACTGCCAGCACTC